>JBBRPK010000077.1:0-25068 GCA_038228235.1 Verrucomicrobiota bacterium | reverse complement strand
GATTGAGAAGCACTTACAGCACAAAATCCTACTGCATTGCAGTCGGGTTTCGCCCCCGATTGGTTCCTGCAAATCGTGTTCGGAAAGCCTCTAGCTCACACGGCTCTCACATGGGAATTTCACCGTCGAAGGAACTTCTACGGCATAGTTACGGCTAAGAGCCTGTTTTAAAATTCCGTGGGGTCCTGTTTTCGCGGAAAAGGCCGGATGGCGAGGCGCGACGAGGGAGCTTATCCGCCAGCGATCTGCGACCGAGGAGCAACGAAGCCAATCGGCCTTTTCCCCGAAAACCCTCCGGGCGGCGGGTCTTTTGTCTGCGGCCTGCGTTGACTCGGCCGTCACAGCCCGCTGGGGGGATGCTCCGGCCTCGCCGCCTTGGCCACAGCCAAAATCACTCGCCGCAGGACCCCAGGCAATTTTAAAACAGGCTCTAAGTGGGCTGAGGCGTAAATAGGATGACGTTCGCGGCAAGGGATTTTTCGGCCAGACGAGGTGCGAGCGACGAGCATATCTCGAGGTGGATCTGTCGAGCACCTTGATGAACAAGTCCGAATCGTCAAGCCGTGGCGGGGTATTTGTCCTCTTGTTGGCCGTGCGCAGATTCACTCCAGACACCTGGACCACTCGAACCGATTGCGCGCACGCGAGCCCAGCACTGTTGCGCTGGCCCAATGGACAAGACCGCTCGGGTACCCGAAAATCTCCCACCGTCGTTCCATTGCGTAGCATCCAGGCTGGTTTGCACTTCATAAAACAAAGCGCCCGGCGCATGCGTCCAGGTAATCACCCATTCGCCGGCGGCAGTCATCGGCGCACACCAAACCCTCGGGACCTGCCGGTGTGGGCCGGAAGGATTGGCCTCCCTGACAGACTCGTCCCTGAAACAGGTCTCTTTCCGATCGGTCGATTCCTGGCTTTTCTCTGCGAGCAGTGATTCTGTGCTCATATTTTCAAGTCCGGTTTATCCAACATTATATCATAAATCGGCTTTTTGCAGAAATATTGAAGTCGCAGGGGCTGCCTAAGCGGACAAATGCAGGCAAACCGACTCGAGGCGAAGTGCAGCCTATCTCAAGAATAACTCCGCCGCGGCATCAGCAAAGCGTAAGCCCTGGCTTGTGAGGTGGAATCGTTCATTATCGAGATGCGCCCAGTCCCTTAGCAACAGGCGCTCGATTTCGGCGGCCCATTCCTGGCGGAGGTCGAAGCCGGTCGTGTGCTGGAAGGCTGCCAGCGGCCAGCCTCGGTTCATGCGCAAACCGAAAGCGGCAATTTCCCCGGCGCGTTTCAGGGGGGGAAGCTCCTCGGCTGACTCAATAGCACGTTTCCCCTCCTCCAATCGTTCGCAGTATAAGTTAGTGTTGGACCAGTTCTTCGTCCGGACCCCATTCACGTAACCTGCCGCACTGGGCCCCAGCCCATAGAAAGACCCTCCGCGCCAGTAATTGATGTTGTGGCGGCAGGCATGGGCCGGGTGGTGGTGCGTATTTGAGAAGTTCTGCGCCTCGCTGGGGGAGCTTCGAGCGAAGTTGGCCACTTCATATTGTTCAAAGCCATGCGCGCCAGCCCGGCCGAGAAGTTCTTCGTACATCGCGCAGGCCAAATCTTCGTTGACCGCGAATTCACCGGCCTGAAGCTGGGCATAGAGGGGGGTATCTTCTTCGTAAATGACTTCGTAGCAAGAGAGGTGTTCGCTCCCGAGCGCAACGGCTTCGTCCAAAGTTTGCTGCCACGATGCAAGGCTTTGGCCGGGAATGGCAAACATCAGGTCCAGATTGACGTTCTCGAAGCCCGCTTGGCGGAGGAGGTCAAAGGATTTAAATACCATCTGGCGAGTGTGGATGCGACCCAATCTTTCCAACAACGTTTCATCGAAGGATTGCACCCCCATGGAAATGCGGTTCACTCCAAAAGAGCGCCACAACTTTCCTTTATCGGTCGAGACGGTAGCAGGATTACATTCGATGGTCCATTCGGTGGCGCCGAGCAAACCGACCCGTTCCATGGTGGAGAGAATTTTTCCCCATTGCCGCAAACTGAGGAGCGAAGGGGTGCCGCCGCCAAAAAAAACCGTTTGCGGCTTCAAATCGGGCGCAACCAATTCCAGTTCTTGGACCAGAGCATCCACATAGCGTTGGATGGTTTCACCGCGCGAGGGTTCCGAATAGAAGGCGCAATATTCACATTTATGGGCGCAGAACGGAACATGGATGTAGAGATTCCCAACAGGGATCGCGGATCGAATCGACACGCCAGCACCTTAACCCCGCTCGAAGGGAAGAGCGAAGGAAAAACGGTCAGGAACCGGAGAAAAGGGACCTAGGGCGAAAGCTGGTCGCGTTGGACGTTTTGAGCTTTTGGCCCTTTTTCACTGCTGATGAGGTCAAAATCGACCTTCTCCCCCTCGTGTAGAGTCTTGTAACCCTTCCCCAGAATCGAGCTATGGTGGACAAAAACGTCCAGTCCAGACTCCTGGGCGATGAAACCAAAACCCCGTTTGTTGTCGAACCATTTCACTTTTCCGCTAGCCATAACAATTCCTTCCATGTCGAAAGCGCGGCGCCGAAGTGAATCAGCCGGAATCCCCGCCAGTTTCGCCTGCTATTCGAGTGTTACTTTCCATCCTGGATATGACTCGTGCCGATTGCGGCACAAGGCTAAGAACTCATCCCGCAAAGTCAAGTGTTAGTTTAAAGAAAATCATGGGGTTAATCCAGTGCTTCATCTGCTCAGTCCACCTGCAGGGCTTGGTCGAGGAACTGGTCGAGATGAAGCAGGATGGCAGTGTCACTCACAACCAAGGCCGCTCCGGCCTTCCGCCCTGCTTCATGCGCAGCGGAATGAGAGGCTGCGGCAAAGGCGATGACGGGGATGTGGGCAGTAGGTCCATTACTCTTGAGGTGGGCGATGGCGGCGCAGATCGGATCGTGGCGCGGCTCCAAATCAGCCAAAACTAGAATCGGTTTCTCGCGTTCGGCTTGCTCCGCCAGGGTCGCGGGGTCGCCGAGCGATTGCACGCGATAGCCCATGTCCTGAAGACGGTTCACTAATTGGCCACCGGGCAGAAGTCTCTCAAACACGCATATAGCGAGTGGCCGAGTCATGGCCCGAGTTTGGGGCAGGAGAAGGAGAAATGCAAAAAATTTCGATTCTTCGCCAACCCTCCTCTTCAACTTTCGCGTCTTCAGCCCCGCCCAACGGCATTTTGCTTCTGGCGGGGCTTTTCTTTTACCGCGTTCTTGCCATTGTGCCTCAGATGGCTGAAACGCATGCATCATAACATCCTTCTTCTATTTTGCGCGCTGATCGCAGTTCTAGGATTGGTGGTATTGATCGCCAAGCTCAAAATAAATGCGTTTGTCGCTTTGATCCTGGCTTCGATTTTTGTGGGCGTTTGTTCGGGAGTCAATCTGCCGCAAACGGAGGCTTTTCGGCACTTCCAAGGCATTGGCAAAGCATTTGCGGAAGGTGTGGGCAACGTCCTGGGCTCTATTGCGATGGTGGTCGGGTTGGGAACAATTTTGGGAAAGTTGCTCGCAGAATCGGGTGGAGCGGAAGTCATTGCTCGCTGGCTCCTGCGTCGGCTTGGGTCGGAAAGGATTAATTGGACGATGCTGCTGATTGCCTTTTTGGTGGGCATTCCCGTTTGGTTCACGGTTGGACTGGTCCTTCTGGCGCCCATCCTGTTCACGTTAGTCAAGGAAAGTGGCAAGCCGTTGCTGCACTTGGGCATTCCTCTGCTCGCCGGTCTTTGCACAGCTCACGCCCTGGTCCCGCCACACCCGGGGCCTTTGGCAGCGATTGGAATTTTACACGCCGACGCGGGGCGAACGATTCTCTATTCACTGCTGATTGGTCTTCCTACCGCCATCATGGCTGGACCGGTGTTTGGAAAACTCATCACCCGGCACGTCAAAGTAGATCCTGGAGCCATCGCCGCCCAGCTCAGTTCGAAGGCCGAACCGAAAATCCTGCCTGGTTTCGCCATCACGGTGTTCACCATCCTGTTGCCAGTGATGTTGATGATGGGCGCGAGCATTGCTGACTTGATCCTGGTCCAACAAAACCCGGTCCGGGCCTGGGTCGATTTCATGGGTCACCCGACTGTTGCGATGCTGCTAGCCGTGCTCTTTTCCTTTTATTCGTTCGGGTTCGGAATTGGGCTTCGCAAAGAGGCGATTCTGAAATTTAGCAATGATTGTTTGGGGCCCGTGGCTATGGTCCTATTGGTCGTGGGCGCGGGGGGTGGATTCAGCAAAACCCTCGAGTACAGCGGCGTGGGCCAGGCCATCACCGAGACCGTGGTGGGGGCTAAGTTTTCGCCCATTCTATTGGGCTGGATCATTGCTTGCCTGCTGCGCGTCGCGGCTGGATCCGCCACCGTGGCCATCTCGACGGCGGCCGGCATAATGGCTCCGGTTGTCGCCGCCTTGCCCGACACTAACCTGGAGTTGCTGGTCATTGCCATGGGAGCAGGGTCCGGAATCTTTTCCCATTTAAATGACGGCGGATTCTGGTTTGTGAAGGAGTACTTCAATATGACCGTGCCGCAAACCTTGAAAACCTGGAGTGTCCTGACGACCATAAAATCCGTGGTTGCCTTGCTCCTGGTTTTTCTTCTAAATGCCCTTTTGAAATCGATTTAGCCGACCCAATCCTAAAACGCCCCAAGCGCTGTAAGAGCCTGTTTTAAAATTCCGTGTGGTTCTGTTTTCGTGCGCTGAATGGCGAGGCGCGACGAGGGAACATATCCGCCGCGATCTGCGACCGAGGAGCAACGAAGCCGGCCGGCGTCCGAAAACCCTCCGGGCGGCGGGTCTTTTGTCTGCGGCCTGCGTTGACTCGGCCGTCAGAGCCCGCTGCGGGGATGCTCCGGCCTCGCCGCCTTGGCCACAGCCAAAATCACTCGCCGCAGGACCCCACGCAATTTTAAAACAGCCTCTAAGAATTCCCCGAGCCGAAATTTCGCGCATTGAACCCTTGAACGGTAGCAGCCGATGTGAATCGGCTCTGATCCTTCCGGGGAAAATAGTGAGCCGACTCACGCCGGCTGCTACAGGGATGATGAGATTTTTTTGATTCCATCCGTTTGAGATTGACGGAGGCGGAATTGTGGCTAATGACAAGCGCACCATGCTTATTTTAGACGCGCATCTGGACCTGGCCATGAATGCGTTGGAATGGAACCGCGACCTTACACGGCCAGTACGGGAAATTCGCGAGCGCGAGCAGCGATTGACGGACAAACCGGACCGCGGGCAGGGAACCGTTTCCCTGGTGGAGATGCGTCGCGGCAGGATTGGCCTTTGCATTGCCACCCAGATCGCCCGTTACGTAAAGCCTGGCAACTCGTTGCCGGGTTGGCACAGCCCGGAGCAGGCTTGGGCGCAAACGCAGGGCCAACTGGCCTGGTATCGTGCGATGGAAGAAAAAGGCCAGATGGCGCAATTAAAAGATGCCGTTGGCTTGGAAAAGCATCTTGCCCTCTGGCAACAGCCAAATATTTCCTCGGCGCCAATTGGTTACATTTTGAATCTGGAGGGGGCAGATTCCATCCTCACAATGTCGCACCTGGAGCGCTCCCACGGACAAGGATTGCGCGCCCTTGGCCCCGCCCACTACGGTCCCGGCACCTACGCGCACGGGACGGACGCAAGTGGAGGACTGGGCCAGCGCGGCCGCGAGTTGCTAAGTGAGATGGAGCGGCTGGGGATCATTCTGGATGTTACCCACCTATGTGATGAAAGCTTTTGGGAAGCGCTGGGTCATTTTCACGGGCGCCTTTGGGCCAGTCATTCCAATTGCCGCGCACTCGCCCCGCACAATCGGCAGTTTAGCGATGAGCAAATCAAAGCCCTGCTCGAACGCGGCGCGGTGATTGGCGCCGCTCTCGACGCGTGGATGATGGTGCCGGGCTGGATCAAACGCAAAACTACTCCGGACGCCATCGGTCTCAAGCTAGAGCGGCTGGTGGACCACATCGATCACGTCTGCCAACTGGCCGGCAACTCCCGCCATAGCGGCATTGGATCGGATCTGGATGGCGGTTTTGGACGCGAGCAATCCCCGGCTGACTTGGATACGATTGCAGATTTGGCGCGGCTGCCCTCACTGCTCTCGGCGCATGGTTATAAAAAAGACGACATCGAGAACATCCTCTACCGGAATTTCCTTAACTTTTTAAAGGAGGCTTGGAAATGAAGGGCCTGCCCGATGGTGGTAGGAGATGGATTCGAACCATCGAAGGCGTGAGCCAGCAGATTTACAGTCTGCCCCCGTTGGCCACTTGGGTATCCTACCAGAACCAGCCATTGAAGCGGGGCGCAATATCCCTGAACCTACTCGCTCTGTCAACCAACGGATGGAACTGTGAAAACGATTAGTCGAGGCCGAATCAGAACAGCTCGCTTTGTGGCCATCAGCGCGGATTTCCTCCAAATCGCCTTGTTCCCTCTTTTTGGTGAGGGGTTCAGCTCTCCCCTTGATGACATTCTGGATGTGGTGGTGTGCGTGATTTTGACCGCTCTTATCGGATGGCATTTTTCTTTTCTGCCGAGTTTTATAGTAGAGTTGGCGCCAATCGCCGACCTGATCCCCACTTGGACGATTGCCGTATTCCTGGCCACGCGCCAAAAGCTAACAGGGGGCGAGTCGCAGACTATCATCTTCTTGTGATGGCCAGGGCAACGATGGCAGCCTTATCGATAATCTACTGATTACCAGGAAAGCCGGTGGGCCAGGCTCTCGTCGTAAGGAAACCTGGTATTTCCGCTAAGGGTAAAGGAGTTGGGTGTAATCGAGCCGAGGAATTGAGCCTCGCCCGTCAGGGTAATATCCGCTTCGGGCGCATATACCGCAGCCTCGAGGCGCGATCCGGTGGCAATACTAACGGTCTGGCACGTCGGCAGCCGATACAGTAATAAGTCTGCCGAAAGATGTTGGTCTTCGGGTGGTTTTTGAAGCAAAATTGCCTGGCGATACGATGAACGGAAAACCCTTTAAAAGCTCCGGCCAAGGCAACGTGCGATGCGTTTCAGGGATTCGGGCTCGAATGGAGAACCGCGCTGGATCATAAGAATGGATCACTTCTCCTCGATTGCATTTAAAGTATTGGGCGTATTGGGACTGGTGCTCATGAACGGCTTCTTCGTGGCCGCGGAATTCGCTCTGGTTCGGGTGCGTAACACCCAATTGGAGGGTCTCATTAAGAAGGGGAATGGGCGCGCAATGTTAGCGCGCTGGCTTATCGATCATTTGGATGCCACCATTGGCGCCACCCAATTGGGCATTACACTGGCCAGCCTGGGCTTGGGAATCCTGGTCGAGCCCGTTTTCGAGATCCTGCTCGCCCCGGTCTTTTCCTGGCTCAAAGTGCAATCGCTTGAGGTCCGGCATACGGCCTCGATCGCGGTCGGTTTTTTCACTAACACATTTTTGCTCGTGGTGGTGGGCGAACTGACGCCGAAAGCCCTGGCCATCCGCAAAACCTTGCCGACGGCGCTTTGGATCGCGCGGCCGCTGATCTGGTTTTACCGGGCTTCGTATCCTTTCATCTGGGTACTCAACGTCTCCGCCCAATGGCTGTTGAAACAATTGGGCATCGAACCTGGCAGCGAAACGGACGTGGCCCACTCGGAAGAAGAATTGCGACTGCTTTTCTCCACCTCGCAAAAGAGAGTCGGCAGCACCAGCCTGGGACATGACATTGTTTTGAACGCGCTGGATTTGCGCCGGCTGCGGGTGCGAGATGTGATGAGGCCGCGGCAGGAGATCGTTTGTCTCAGCACTGAAGCCAGCCTGACGGAATGTCTTGAGGTGGCCGAGAAGACCCGTTTTTCGCGTTTTCCTTTGTGTGAAGACGAGAACCTGGACCGAATGCTCGGGGTGGTCCATCTCAAAGATTTGTTTGCCATGCGCTTTAAGATGACACGAGGGGCGGACTTGATTCCGGTGGCGCGAAAGCTGATTTACGTGCCGGAAACGGCGCGTTTGGAAAAACTGCTGCAGCTTTTTCTGGAGCGAAAACTGCATTTTGCCATCGTCGTCGATGAGTTCGGGGGAACGGTCGGCTTGGTGACGCTGGAAAATGTGTTGGAGGAATTGGTAGGCCAGATTCAGGATGAGTTCGATCAGGAAAAACCGCTCGTCGTCAAAAAAAATGCGCAGACCTGGGAAGTGCTGGGCGCTTTGCCCGTGCGTGATCTAGCTGAGTTGGTAGCAGAGCCACTGGAAGAGGAGGGAATCACGACCACCAGCGGCTGGGTGACACACCGCCTGGGAGGATTTCCCAAAATTGGCGATGCTCTCGGGCTAGGCAAATTTGAATTGAGAGTGGAAGAAATGGACGGCCCGCGAGTGGCGCGGTTGAGGCTGAGCCGAAGCGAGGGAGCCGGCAAAAGCTGACCCGATCTTCTCTGTGGCGGATGGCACCCTTACGGGCCAGCCGGTTGGACCGCTTCCAGGGTATGAAAGTTCGTTTGCGCTTTGATGTTCCCCGCTTCCACCATCATTATGTAAGGCACGCCCGGCAGCAAAGGGTCCGGGCGAGCTTGGGGCACCTTCGGCTTCATGCCTTTGACGGGGAATCCGTAAACAATCGCCTTGGTGGGGACGGAATTTGAATCTGAAATTAAATACCAGAGCGGGTTGGCATACTTATTGGTTGCATAGTCATCGGCTGACACAACTTTAACTGACGTTAAGCGGTACTTTCCGTCGAAGGCAAAACTGACGGGCGAAACGGGCGGCGCTCCGGCAGGACGCGGGATACTTGAGGCGCGGCCGGGCCGGATCTGCGGGATTATTTGAATAGTTTCTTTGCTGAACCAGTCAGTAAAAAAGCGGATGTAGAGACCCGCGAGAACCACTAAGACGACTGATAGGGCGATTCCGTTTTTTGTCATACTGATAAGTGAGTGGACGCTGCGGCAAAGAACTTATTCGAGAAAGAGAAAAATTATGCGGAAAGATCGTTCAAAAAATCAGCGCATCCGAGCAACAATTGCCTTCACTCTCATCGAATTATTGGTGGTGATTGCAATCATCGCCATTCTCGCGGGAATGCTTCTGCCTGCTTTGGGCAAGGCGAAGGAAGCCGGCCGCCGAATTGCTTGCATAAACAACATCCGGCAACTGGGGATCTCACTGACCATGTATGCCGATGACAATGAAGGGCTTTATCCAGTCCGTTCGACCGGCACGCCTCCGCGCTGGCCTGGGGCCTTGCGGGACGGCTACAAAGACCTGCGATTGTTGATTTGCCCTAGCGATGGGCCCAACCCAGTCTCGCAGAGCGGGCCTGACCCGGCTGATGTGGCTCCGCGCAGTTACATCATCAATGGATGGAATGACTATTTCGAGGCGACCATGACGAACTTTAACATGAGCACGATCGTGGGCAAAACGATCAATGAGAATGTCATCAAAGAGCCAGCCGACACTATCGTTTTCGGCGAAAAAGCCACTGCCTCTCCTCATTACTATATGGATTTCCTGGAGTCCGCCGCTGGCAATGACTCCGAGGAATTGGAACATTCCCGCCACATGGGAAATAAAGCATCGGGTGGATCTGACTACGCTTTTGCTGATGGCAGTGCCCGCTACCTTCGCTATGGCCGGTCTGTCAGCCCGCTCAATCTGTGGGCGATTGAGGATTCCTGGCGGACAAACGCCACGATAAGCTTTTAGGTTCAGAACCTCACCTTGGTTTAAAATTGGAGCGGGCGGCGGGAATCGAACCCGCATGGCCAGCTTGGAAGGCTGGAACTCTGCCATTGAGCTACGCCCGCAATGGCCATTCATATTACCGTCCGCGCTTGCCTTGTCAATTCTCGGGTGTATCCTCCGCGCCGATGAGTTCTCTGCTTCTCACGGGAGGGCGGGTCATCGACCCAGCTCAAGGCTTTGACGCCGTGGCGGATGTTTTTATCCGCGACGGGAAGATCGTCGCGGTGGGGGCACAAGCAGCCTCTCAAGCGCCCTCTTCGATAAAGCGGCTGGAGGTCAACGGGATGGTCGTTTGCCCTGGTCTGATCGATCTCCACGTTCATTTACGCGAGCCGGGCCAGGGGGCTAAGGAAACGATCGCGACCGGAACCGCGGCAGCCGCGCGAGGCGGATTTACCTCTGTCGTTTGCATGCCAAATACCTCTCCCCCCATCGAAAATGCCGGCACGGTGGCGCTCATTCGCGAGAAGTCGATGCGAGAAGGGGTAGTGAATGTGTTCGTCACCGGAGCGATCACCAAGAATATCGCGGGCGAAGAACTGGCTCCCATCGGCTCGCTGAAGCAAGCTGGGGTGGTGGCCATCACGGACGATGGGCATTGTGTGCAGAATAACGAGTTGATGCGACGAGCGTTGGAGTACGCCAAAATGTTCGACTTGCTGGTCATGGATCATTGCCAGGATTATGCCCTGGTGAGCGATGGGGTGATGCACGAGGGGTATTGGAGCACGGCCCTTGGCCTGCGTGGCTGGCCCGCGGCGGGCGAGGAGATGATTGTCGCTCGAAACATTCTGCTGGCGGAATTGACGGGCGCTCAGGTCCACTGCCAACACGTGAGCACGGCCAGGGGCGTTGAACTTCTGCGAACGGCCCGCCAACGAGGAGTGCCGATTTCTGGCGAGGCCTGTCCCCACCATTTTACGCTGACCGATTCCGCCATAGCAGGCGGCGAGCGATTCTGGCGGGAAGATGGGAAAGGTGTTTTTGGCTACGGCACCGAGCAGGACCGGCGTCCAACGTGGCCCAATTACGATACGAATTTTAAAATGAACCCGCCCCTCCGTTCGGCTCAGGACCGCGAGGCTATCCTGGCGGGCCTGGTTGACGGGACTCTGGAGGTGATTTGCAGCGATCACGCCCCGCATTGCGATTACGAGAAGGAAGTGGAATTTGATTATGCGCCCTTTGGAATCACAGGCCTGGAAACTGAACTGGCCCTTTCCTTGATGCAGTTGTTCCACAGCGGCCTGATGTCGCTGCCGGATCTTCTGGCCAAATTTACGATTGGTCCGGCCAAACTGTTAAAACTAAGCAAGGGTACTTTGCGGGCGGGCGCTGATGCGGACGTAACCGTTCTGGACCCACAGCGAGACTGGATCTTTAGAGCAGAAGAATCCGCTAGCAAATCTAAGAATACGCCCTTTCAAGCTTGGTCGTTCAGAGGCAAGGCGGTCGCGACGATTGTGGGGGGCGAAATCGTTTGGAGCGAAAAAAGTAAGGAATGATGGACTTTGGATAGTAAAGTCTCTCGTGCTTAAAGAATTGACACATCAACTCCGCAACGGAGTGTCCCTGACGGGCCAGCAAGTGGGTGTTGCCGTCGAGCAGTTGGTCGATGAGAAGCTGGCTTCGGACATGAAAGCCGGGTTTCTCACCGCCCTGGCCAAAAAAGGGGAAACGGTCGAAGAAATTGCCGCCTTCGCCCAGGCATTGCGCGCGCTCTCCCTCCGTCCGCTGCTCGATCCGGAAACGCTTTCGCAGGAAATCGTCGATGTGTGCGGCACAGGCGGGGATCGACTCAACACCTTCAACATTTCCACGACGGTGGCGATGATCGTGGCCGCCGCCGGGGTGAAGGTCGCCAAACATGGCAACCGCGCCATCACCTCGCAGGCTGGCAGCGCGGATGTGCTAGAAGCTCTTGGCATCCGCATCGATTTAACAGTGGACGAAGCCTCAAAGTCCTTGCAGGAACACAATTTTGCTTTCTTTTTCGCTCCGAATTACCATCCCGCTTTCAGACATATCGGTCCAGCCCGCCAGCTTTGCGCGGACCGCGGACAGCGCACTATTTTTAATTTTCTCGGTCCACTCCTAAATCCGGCCAGACCTACGGCGCAACTTGTAGGCGTGCCGCGCCCCGAACTCTGCGGGCCTATGGCGCAGGCGCTGCAGAGTCTGGGCCTCAGGCGCGGCATGGTGGTTTGTGGAAACGTGGGGCCTCAAGTCGAGCTGCCGGACGCGGCAGCCAAGTGTTATTTGGATGAACTTTCGACATTAGGAGAAAGCACCGTCGCCGAATTTTACCAGGACAAAGGTTTTGCTCTTTCCATCCTGAATCCTGAATTTCTTCTGCAACACGCCACTTTGGCTGATCTAAGGGGAGGGGATCGCCATGAAAATGCCGAAATAATCCGGCGCATCCTGGACGGCATTGAACGGGGGCCAAAGCGTGAAGCGGTTTTATTGAATGCGGGCGCCGCCTTGTTGGTCGCCGGCAAAAGCCGCACGATTGATGACGGATGGATCTTGGCCTCAGAAATCATCGAGAGTGGCCAAGCGGCGGCTAAGCTGAAGGAACTCGTGGAAGCTTCGGCCATTTAGCTCTCATTGGTGTCCGATAAGCCCCATACCTCCACTCGATACAAAAAATTTGGCGAACTGGCGGCCTGGCGAGAGACGCTTTGGAACGAAGGTCAGCAGATGGCGATGCCCCCGAGAAAGCCGCAACGCAAATCGTGCCTCAGCCGATTGTCTTGGAGCGGAGCCTCCACAGGAGGGTTATATGCAGACCCCAGCGGAGGGACCTACACCGAGCTTGGAACCGGCATAAGTCCAGAGGTCTTAGCAAACAATCACCCATTGCGCGTTATTTAAGAAAATCTCTTATGGCTTGGCTACTGAACTTGGTAGCGGATCGGAAAACGGAATCTGTCCAGGGTCACCGGCCGCATGCCGTTGAGGTCTTCGCACAAGTGCCGGGCCGCATAATCAATCTCCCGCTTCTTGAATCTCCTCAAGGTGACTAATCGGCGAAGAATTCTGTCAGGCGTTCTGAGCCCCCTCTGCGGTCTCCCGTCCACGACTCCGGCGCGGCCCTATTTCTCAAAGACGAAGGCGTAACCATCCTTGTTGACGAGCAGCTTGTTGGCTTCGACTGCCGCTGGCAGTTCCAATTTGGCCGCTTGATCCGCCAGGCTCAAGGCGTACTTGCCACCGCCGCTGTCTCTCCAGGTTCCCTGAACGGTTTGAGCGGCGCTGTTGGTTAAAGGAATTCTCAATGTGGCTTGGTTATCGATCATGGCGGTGAGAGTGGCGTCAGTCATTTTCCCGAGCGCGAACCGGGTCCTCCGCAACTCTTCCAAGGTCATGTTCGCTTTGTTTCGCCTGGCCCGTGCCATTGATTCCTTGAAATCATAGGACCAGCGGCCCAAGATCTTTTGATCATCGTATTTGGCCGAGTTGCCCGTCTCGATATAATCCTTGAGGTCCTTCAAATCCCCCTTGAGCAATCCCATGACGTTTGTATAAAGATCACTGCTGCTGGCCAGGGGTTGAATCTTGTCGTGGTGGGCCAGCTCTCCAAAAGTGTGCTGCTCCAGCCAGAACTGCTGGAATTTCGCGTCGTCAGCCAGACTCTTAAATTCTTTCTTCTCTGCCAGCGCTAAGAAGGCGGGATAACTAGCCAGCCGATTTTGCGCCGCCAGTGGATTGCGGTAAATGTGGCCAAGGATGTCCACGCCGTCGTAATAAACTTCCGAGGCGGGAATAAAAGGTGAAATGGCCTTGCTCATGCCAGTCTTGTCCAAATCCTGAGCAATATTGTTCACCCATCGCAGTCCGGCTGAATCTTTGTCTGAGGTGGCGACTTGAAAGGTGAAATAGCCGAACACGTAGGCCACCACCGCCAGCAAAAATACATAGACGCTGGCATTGGCCAAACCCAGACAAATGCCCAGTCTTTGGTTCAGATGCTCGAACATGGATCTCTTAGTATCCGAGGTTTTGTATTTATAATAGGTGTCGATTTGCCGATGGACGGCCATCCCAGCCACTTTAAAAATGATCAAAATCAGCAGATAGACCAGCGCTGGAGCGAGGAAAGACAATAAAACAGGATGCTCCGCTCCAAAGATTCGCAAAATCGGCTTCACCAAGCCTGCCAGAGGCATGGCCAGCAAGGCCCCCAGTAGCAGGCCCATCAAGGAGAACGCCACCTTGATGGCGCCTTGATAATAACCAATCACGGCCGTCGCCGACATCAGGCAAATCGCAAATATCCAAAGGATCATGGCCTCAAAATAGAATCACTTATCGAGAAAAGCACGCACAATCATTTACGCGCGTCTTGCCGCAGGGCCAGTGACAAAGTCCATCCCGGGCCCGAGCGCCGGCGTCCGCGCCGACGCTCCGCTACTTTGTCACTGGCCATGCGTCCTGCCCTGCGCCGACTCTCGTTGCGGTTTTGGTCTAGGCCCGGATCCAAGTGCTTGCTTCCGCAACGCTCCATTGAAACTTTCGCGCATGTTCACGGATGAGGAAGGGGAGGTTCCTGCGACGGACGAGTTGAAAGTGCGGCGAGAAGGTTTCTTTGAGGGCGTCAAATGTCTTCACGCGCTTACCACCCCGCTCGAAGCCCCCCAGCCGGTTTTCTGGCGGGGTAAATTCGCTCAGCCACGTATAAGGGGAGGTGAGGATCAATTGGCCTCCCGGCTTCACTAACTCAGGCAATTGTTGCAGGCACCGCCGCGGCGTCTGCAATCGGTCAATCAAGTTGGCCATGAGCACGATGTCGAAAGCGCCAAGGCCCGGCGGTGGTTCCTCTGCGTTGCCTTCTTTGAAAGTTACTTTGCCTCGGTCTATTTCCTCAGGCACGACCGCAGTCGCGGGAATGGTCAATTCACCTTCCTCAATGTAAGAAAAATCAATTTGGCCATTCTTCTGCAAATGGCGAGCGGCGGCGATCAGTCGAGCCGAATAATCGAGACCCACGACTTCAGCGCAATGGCGCGCCAATTCGAACGTGGAACGCCCGACGGCACATCCCAAATCCAAAGCACGTCCATCAGCACGGCGGACGCCGTCCGGAAAGAGGCATTCGCTAACACACCGAACGGGAAAATGGAGCGCTCCGGAGGGTCCGAACTCGTACGGCAATAATTGCTCTGGCGCGCCGAAATGGAGAAGCAAATACTCGGATAAGGCGCGATCCGTTTCGTAGTAGAGCGAGGACATCGCGAAGTCATTTTGAATTTCGACGACGAATCAGCTCGCGAGCAATTGCCGAAGATAGGCGGAGGGCGCATAATTTTCGATCACCACTTTCACCTCGCCACCGCGAAACATCCTGACTTGGGGAACATTAATCTCCGGTGTTTTCGTGGGTGAAAACAAGATGTCATCGTGGGTGGCATTGCGGGGATTGATGAACTTGTCGGGGGTCAGTTTACCGCCCAAATGATCGCTTCGCCCTGTGGCCACGTGCAAAGTGCCGAGGATTTTTTCATCCTGAATGTCGCGGCCAGAGGGAGGCAGTTCCTGAGTGCCAAAGCCCAGCTCGCCCAGCTCGCCCACCACAGGGTCTTCGGCCAATTTCTGGTTATGCGCTTCCACTACCCTCGATTCCCCGCGAAGCAGAATGGCTTTTTGAATGCGGCCTTTGACCACCTCCATCAGACCGAGGGTTCCATCCTCATAGCGAAGCGGGAAATGGCCTTCGGCGCCCGTCGGCACGTAATAAACCTCTCCCGCCGGAAGATTGACTATGTCGGGCTTTTCGCCGCGCGCCAGACCATGACTTTTCTGCGCTTCTTGCCGGCCACAGAGAATCTTGAGCGTCTGGCGTTGATCGCCCACCACGAAATCAATCTCGAACGAATCTGCTGCCGTCAGACCCAGACGCAGTTTTTCGGTGTTCCGGCTGACCTCGTTATAATCCACCGAGAGACCCGTATGCACAATAATCTCATTAAGGCCATGGAGCGTTGCGCCTCGGAAGCCGAAGCGCTTTGCCGCCGCCGTCAACGGCGCGGTTGCCGAAAAAGTGGAGACGCAGAGGAGAATGTCGTAATTGGGATAAATATCCTTATCAAAACTCAATTCCCGTCCGTCCGGCGTTGTGGCGCGACCGGGCAGGTCGAGATTGCTTCCGCCAGTGATGGCATAAGCGAACAACTCCCCGCCGCGCAGGTTCAACTCACCCAACCCACTCTTCTTCAAACGAAGATAAAACAGGTCGTGAGCATAACGCTGAATTTCGAGCGCCTGATTGCGCAAGAATCGAAAATCTTTCACCTCCTCCGGGCGGGGCAAATCAATCAGGATGGCAATTCGTTCGCCCGCCTTGGGGGCGAAGACCGTCCGGAGCAAGCGGGTCAAGTTAAAGGCAAACCATTGTTTTTTCGGGTGGTCCATAGGTGGCTTCCGCCTGGGAGCCTCTGTAAGGTTCAACAAAATCCCAAATAGATCAACCGCGAAAAAGGGAAAAAGCGCCACCGCGGCGCATCTTGCCAATACCACCATCGGACGGCATGGCAATTCCTGTGGCTCAGGTTTCCAAACCCGCTGTGTCGCGGATTGCCAATCCGCTGCCTTTCAAATGCGTCGGGTCGCGCAATGGCGCATTGCGCTAACCAGATACTGAGGGACTGATCCTCGAGAACATGGGATCCAAGAATGTTTCAATCTCAACGGTTTTCGATATGCTGAGGAAAGCAGGGAACCATTAAAATTGTTGCCGAGGCTTTCGCGTGCCCAGCCCACCCCGCTTAAGCGGGTGTTAACGAGAGAAGATCGAGATCACGGCCAGATGTGTGAAATATGAGTGTCCCAAACCTTCCTCCGCACCCTCTTGCGGGATTGGATTCTGACGTCTAAGTTAAAGCGTAGTCTGAGAATTGGCCGAATAGGTACTCGGCCAGCCTTTTATAATGAAGCTTTCATCGGCATTGTTTGAAGGGTGGCAACGCTCAGTCGAGGGACTGGGGATGTCAAATCATGGAACCAGCGGTCAAAATTTTGCTTGTTGAAGACAGTCCGGTGGACTCGCGGCTGCTCCGTTTGCTTTTGAGCGAATGCACTTCGTCCCACTTCGAGTTTACCCAGGTGGAGCGCCTTGATGACGCGTTAAAAAGGCTCAGCGAAGAGCGATTTGACGTGGTGCTTTCCGATCTGACGCTCCCGGACAGCCAAGGGTTAGAGACGTTTCAGTGGTTGCGCGCGCATGTTCCTGATATTCCGATCCTGGTCTTGAGCGGTTTGGACGACGAAAGCCTCGCTATCAAGGCGGTGCGGGAAGGCGCCCAGGATTATTTGGTCAAAGGCCGGGTCGATGGCCAGGCCCTTTCGCGCGCGATTTCCTATGCCATCGAACGGCACCACGCTGAGCAGGCCCTCCACCAGAGCGAAAAGCACTTTCGCTATCTCCTGGAGTCCATCACCGATTATTCCTATACCGTAAAACTGGATAATGGCCTCCCCGTCAAAACGATTCACAGCCCTGGTTCAATTTCGGTGACGGGCTATACTCCGGCGGATTACGAGGCGGCCCCGGACCTTTGGTATCGCATGGTCTATGAAAGCGATCGGGCGGCGGTGGAGCAACAGGTTGAGCTTGTCCTGGCCGGGGAAACGCCGCCGCCGCTGGAGCACAGGCTTCTGCACAAAAGCGGGGCGGTCCGCTGGGTCCGAAATACGGTCGTGCCTTCCCGAGATAGGCAGGGACGTGTCATCGCTTACGATGGCCTGATTACGGATGTCACAAAACAGAAACTCGCAGAAGAGAAGCTGGTCACTTCCGAGGCTTTCTATCATTCCCTGGTCGAAAACCTCCCGCAGAATATCCTGCGCAAGGATTTAAACGAGCGTTTCACCTTCGCGAACCAGCGCTTCTGCGCCACTCTCGGGAAATCCCTCGAGGAGGTAATTGGTAAAACGGATTTTAATTTCTTCCCCCCTGCGCTGGCGGAGAAGTACCAGCGAGATGATCGTTATGTGATCCGCACCGGGCAAACATTCGAAGCGGTGGAAGCGAATGTTGCCCCCAATGGGGCCAAAACGTACGTGAACGTGATCAAAACCCCGATCTACGATCCGAAGGGTGGGATCATCGGCATCCAAGGCATCTTTTGGGACATCACGGAGCGCAAGCGTTTCGAGGAGAAGTTGCAACGGGCCAATGAAGAATTGGCCCGAAGCGAGGCTGCCCTGCGCAAGTCGCATGAAGACTTGAAATCGGCCCAACTCCAGTTGATCCAGGCGGAAAAAATGGAATCGATTGGCACCCTCGCCGCGGGCGTGGCGCACGAGGTGAAAAATCCACTGGCCATCCTTATGATGGGTGTGAATTACCTCACCAAAAAATTCCCGCCCGGCGACGAGAACCTGGGCCTGGTGCTCAAGGAAATGAAAGAGGCGATTGGCCGGGCTGATTCCATCACCATGGGATTGCTGGATTTTTCGGCGGCCCGGCAGTTGTCGGTCAAACCTCACGACCTGAGTAATTTGATTGAGGGCACTTTGCAACTGGTGCGCCATGAGGTCGGTCAAAAGCGCATCAACCTGGTTAAACACTGGGGCGAACATCTGCCGCTGGTGGGTGTGGATAAAACACAAATCCAACAGGTCTTCGTCAACCTTTTCTTGAACGCGATTCACGCCACCCCCGCAGAAGGCACGATTACAATCCGGACCTTTGCCAAACAATTAACCGAGACCAGCCATTTCGAAGGTTCTCGCCGCGCGGCGCCCTTCTGGGTTGGGGATAGGGCGGTCGTGGCGGAGGTAGAGGATACCGGGGCCGGCATTCCAGAGGAGCACTTGGCCCGGATCTATGATCCATTCTTCACCACCAAACCGACCGGAGTGGGAACCGGCCTGGGACTACCCGTTTCCAAAAAGATTATCGAGTTGCACGGGGGCAGCATCGATATTAAGAATATGCAGGCAGGCGGGGTTCGGGTGACGATCATGTTGAAAGCACAGCGGGAGCAAACATAATGGCAAAAAAACGCATCTTATTGGTAGATGATGAGAAGAGCTTCACCACCTTGTTGAAGTTGAACCTCGAGGAAACTGGCAATTACGAGGTGCGAGTGGAGAATTGGGCGGAGGATGCGTACGGGGCGGCCAAGGAATTCAAGCCCGACCTGGTGTTGCTTGATATCATCATGCCTCGCATGCCCGGTGGCAATGTGGCCGCACAAATCAAGGAGGACCCCGATTTAAAAGACACCCCCATCCTCTTTTTAACGGCGGCCGTGCGCAAACAGCAGATCGAGGACAATGAGGGTATCATCTGCGATTTTCCCTGCCTCGCCAAACCCGCTACCGTGGAGATGTTAGTTGAGGCGATTGAAAAGCACGCCAGGAAATAGAGCTTTTATCCCCCGTCCGTCCCCAGTGATGGCCTTGTCATCCTTTCTGACGCAGAATGAGACTGTGCTCGTGACCGGTTTGTCGAATCGGGAATTCCTCGAGCGCTACGCCCGGGTGGGCCGAATCGGGCTTTCCGGTGGCATCGGCCTCATCGATAAGGCTATTGCTCGCGCGCAACGGCATCTGGATGCCGACGAACGCTGGGGCACCTGGTCGCATTCCTTTCTTTGTGAGGGGCAGCGGCCTGACGGGCATGAGTGGGTCGTCGAATCGGATCTTCAGATTCATCGGAAACATATTTGTTTGGGAGTGCAGGAGAACCGAATCTCCAAATACTTCGACCAAAGCCACTATTCTACTCTGGCCATGCTCGATTTTAATTTGTCCTCGGAGCAGGTTTCTATCCTGCTGCGGGAAGGTTTGGAATTGGTCGCCACACGCGCCCGCTATTCCTTGCGTGAATTGGTTGGGACCCTCGTCGCTTTGCGGCATCCCGAACTGCGGGGCCGGGAGAATGTCCTGTCGCGGCAACGTTCGATGTATTGTTCGGCTTTCGTCCAACATCTCTTCCGCAAAACGGGCATCGACCTGGCGCCGGGCATTGACTCGAAGAATACCACTCCTGAGGACATTTCGCGCACGGTTGTGCCTCATATCACCTATCTGCTGCAACGCAATCCGGCGCACGCGCGGGTGAAGTCATTCCGAGGGAGACTGCGCCGCCGGGTCCGTGCCCGCTTCAAGCGCCCCCAGAAACCTCGGCAGCAATAAGGCTGCGCTCAACGCCGGTGACAAAGAAGGGCCTTCCTTTCTGAACGATCCGATGCCCTTCCTCTCTCATGTCACCGGGAAGATTTTGCGCCGGACTGGGGGGCGTCGTGGCAGAGAATATTCCAACAGCGAGGAGCCGTGGCACGAGTTGGAACCAGTTTCTACGTATTTTCATGAATCTTGTCATCCAGGGCGGATGTTTTCATGGCGGGCGAGTCTTTCGAGAGCATCGCTCCCGCGGGCTTTTCCGCATGTAATGTGAATGATGGGATGAGGAATGTGAGGTGCGGGCCGCAACGCCCGACATTCTGAAAACCGATGCCGCGGAAGAATCGCGCATAATCGAACGTATAACGGATGTCAATGATAGCGATGCGCCCGCCCGGTTTTAACACTCGTCCAATCTCGTTCAGAGCTTTGGTGCGTTCGCCCGGATCATAGAGATTGTGCAGCGCCCAACTTGAAACCACCACATCAAAGGTGTCTCTCTCGAAAGGCAACTGGCGGGCGTCAGCCGTTTTAATTTCAACCCGATCGGCCGCGCCCTCCGCCCGAGCGTTCTGAAGAGTGATGTCCGCGCTGTTGCCGGATTGGTCTTGGGCATGCCAGATATCGATGCCAATGACTTTGCCAGTGCTGAGTCTCATGGCTGCGCCGATCAAGAAGAGACCGCGGCCACAGCCTACGTCCAGGATTAACTCCGTTCCGCGCAAAGAAAGCGTGTCGAGCACGCGTTCGCGCAAAGCAACTTTCCCCACCCTGCTGCCCCACACCATCACGATGGCCGTTAGGAGCATGGAAGCGCCTGAACAGAAACCCAGAAGATACCAAGGCGGGCGCGGCCCCAGGAACGCGCAAGCGGCAATCCCCAGGGAGATCGCCATGGCGCCAAAGACGAAAAGCCCCAGGACAACTTGCGGAGCGTCAATCCCGTAGTCTGCCCTGGTGAGCGTGTTTTTGCTCTCGGCCATATATTCTTATCAGCATATCTCTCCAGAGCCCTCTGTTAGTTGCGTCGCTGGCGAAACCATAGCGCGCGTTTTGGGACAATCAGGGGTTCAAACCGCCAAGGCACGATTTCGGAAATTCTCACCCCCTGAGCAACTCGCTTTGCCAGCGCATCAACCCCTTTTCGTGAGTTGCCCAATCTCTGGACAGGAGAACCAGCATCGCCCGACTGGCGATCAAGGTGGGGTCGATGTCCAGTTCGGCGGCGCGGCGATTTCGTCGTTTTTCCAGTTCTTGCATGCGCCGCTTTTCCACTTCTGTCTGGCGGGTGGTTTTGTGGCGCAGAATTCGAGGCGGATTGCTCTCCTCCAGGCCCTTGGTGATGGCTCGAAGTAAGCTCTCGCGCCGGCGGGGCCAAAAGCGGCGGGGGAGGATTTCGGTTAAGTCACCCGACCCCAAGGCGGCGATGGCCAATTCGATCATCATTTCCGGCGAGAGAACAAAATACGGTGGTTTGTTCGACGACACTGCTTCCCCTTCCCGCCATTGCCAAATTTCGCGCAAAACGGCCAGGGCGGGGGGGCCGAGTTGATGGCTACCCTTGACACGCCACATTAGATCAGGGTCGCTGGGGCGAAATTGGGAACAATCGGCGATCAGGCGCGCGCAGGCTTCCTGATGCCAGCTCAAGCGGCCTTTTTCCTTGAGCTGCGCCTGGAGCAAGTCGGCCAGGGGCTTGAGGTAACGGGTGTCGTTCTGGGCGTAGGTTTCCATGCGCGGGGTGAGCGGGCGGCGCGCCCAATTGGCTTTTTGCGGGCCCTTCTCCAGCGGCACGCCAAGATATTTGGAAACCAAATGGGTCAAGCCGAACTCGCGAGAACCCAGCAAACGGCTCGCCAGCATGGTATCGACAATAGCGGTAGGGACAAATTCAAAGCTTTTGCGCAGCAACCGCAAATCGTAATCCGCCCCATGAAAGATGAGTTCATGCTGGCGCAAGATTTTCAGGGCCGGTCTCAAATCCATCTCGGACAAGGGGTCCAACAATTCGTCGGCCCCGGCGATGCTAATTTGCAAAAGGCAGAGCTTTTCCGGGTAGGCGTGCAAGCTGTCCGCCTCGGTATCCACGGCTATCCAATCCGCGCGTAAGAGTTCAGGCAGGAAAGCCGCCAACTTTTCATCCGTATCAATCACGCGCGAAATATACGGCAATCGGTCAAAGAGTCGAGACGCCACTAAGGAACGCATTCTCACGCCGCCTCCTACAGGCTTGCGGGAGACGACGCAAGGAGGCTCGGGAGTTTCCAGAGGATTATGCCGTGTTAAAACCCTGCTTTGTGGGAAGGACGGACCCCACGAGTCCTTATGCTCTCAGGAAATTCACGGAATCATGGAACTCCGTCTTCCTGGAGATGGAGATGTGACCGGGATGTGGCCGCTTGTTGTGAAGCGCGGCCGCCGAACGTGAAATGGATTAGGAAGGTGGATCCCCCATTATCATTTCGGCGAAAATGGGATTGAATAAGCATGTGTGGACCATTAGTCAGGATGCAGATTGGGACATGTTGGTGGAGCAACCGCGGGGACGAGTGGAGAAACCAGCCGTCCCGACACGAGGCCATGGCCAAAGCCCGCCCGGCATTGCCATCCTGGGTGTGCCGTTTGATTCGCTGACCTTGACTCAAGCAGTGGCCGAGATCGATAAAATGGTTGCTTCCCGCCAACCGCATTATCTGGTCACGGCTAATGTGGATTTCCTGGTTCAGGCGCGGCGGGATCGGGAGTTGCGCCGCATTCTCGTCGAGGCAGATTTGGTAATGTGTGATGGCACGCCTTTGGTTTGGGCTTCGCGTTGGCTGGGCAATCCCTTGCCGGAACGGGTGGCTGGCGCCGATCTGGTGCCGCGGCTCATCCAAACTGCCGCTTTAAAGAATTACCGGCTCTTTTTCCTCGGCGGCAGGCCCGAGGTGACTGCCAAAGCAGTCGCCAATCTCCGCCGAGAATATCCAGAGTTGACCATCGCAGGCCATTTTTCGCCTCCGTTTCAACCTCTGCAGGAGCTGCCGCATGCTGAAATTCGGCAGCGGATTCAAGCGGCGAAACCGGATTTGCTGTTCGTCTCCTTCGGCTGTCCCAAAGCTGAGAAATGGATGGCCATGCACTACCAGTCTCTAGGCGTGCCCGTCCTCATCGGGGTGGGGGCGACCATTGATTTCCTGGCGGGAGGGTTGAAGCGGGCCCCGGTCTGGATGCGGCAGAGTGGCATGGAATGGTTGTTCCGTCTGCTCCAGGAGCCGCGACGGCTCGCCGGACGTTACGGAAGCGACCTCTGGCACTTCAGTCGGGCCATTCTCCGCCAATGGTGGAGCCTGCAGCCCCGCGCCCGCCGCGCCCGCCCCATGCCTCCGAGCTCGTTCGTTGTGGTGGAACCCACATGGGAACGCCTCCGGGTTCCGGAGCGATTCGACTTCGAAACGATCGTCCGGGCGGCCCAGGTTTGGGAGGGCAAAGGCCCCCGTCATTGTCTGATTGAACTGGCCAATGTGAAGTTTATAGACAGCACCGCCATCGCTTTGCTGGTTCGGTTGAAAAAGCAATTGCGCCTGGGTGGGCGGCAATTAGTGCTATTACAGCCGAGCCGAATAGTAGTACGAGCTTTGAAACTGATGTCTCTGGATGGCTTCTTTCTCATCGCGACCGACACTCTGGAGGCCAAGCAAATGATTTGCTCGGGTGGCCAGGAGGGAGTTGGCTCGGTGGCGCTGCGAGTTGATTCAATGGAGAAATGAGAATCGGCCTGTCCACTTCCGTGATCGAGCGCGGGAAGACGGGCGTGGCTCAATACGTCTTTGCCCTCACCCGCTCGTTTCTGGAGTACACCGGTGAGCATCAATTCACCTTGTTCGTCCTGGAAAAAGATTTGCCCCTTTTTGCTTTTCTGGAACCGGCGATGCATCTGGCGCCAGTTTCCGAAGCTTTTCGGTCCCCTGTGAAAAACATTCTTTGGCATCAGCGGTCGTTGCCCCGATTAGCCCGGGCGAACGGACTGGATGTCCTCCATGTGCCTAGCTACCGGCGTTTGCTCTGGCCCCGCCCCTGCCCCTTAGTGGCCACGATTCATGATTTGGCGCCTTTCCATGTCCGTCGGAAGTATGATTGGATGCGCATGTTTTATGGGCGGGTTCTAGCCCGCGAACTGGCTCACCGGCAGGATGAGATCATTGCCATCAGCCGCAACACCGCGCGCGACATCGAAAACCACTTCCGAATTCCAGCAGAACGGCTGACCGTCATTCATAATGGGTTGGACCACGATCGATTTTTTCCGGCCTGCCCTTCCGCAGCGCGTCAGGCTGTGGCCGTCCGTTACGGGGTGGCCCGGCCGTTCTTTCTTTATGTGGCCCGGCTGGAGCATCCTGGCAAAAACCACCTTCAATTGCTGGAGGCATTCAATCAGTTCAGAGCGGAAACAAAGTTGCCCTGGCAATTGGTCCTGGTGGGCACCGACTCGCGGGGAGCAAACGCCATCCATGCCGCCATCGCGCAATCAGCTTTTGCAAAGGACATCGTTTCTCTTGGATTTGTGGCGGAAGAGGAGTTGCCGAACTTGTATCGCGCAGCCGAAGTGTTCGTTTATCCCTCTCTGTATGAAGGATTCGGCTTGCCCCCGTTGGAAGCGATGGCCTGCGGCTGTCCGGTGCTTTGCTCCATCCGCGGCGCGCTCGGCGAGGTGGTGGGTGAGGCGGCGCGGACGCTGGATCCCGACAACATTGCTGACATAAAAACACAACTCGTGCGGATGGCCATGGACGGTGGCCTGCGGAAGCAATTGCGTTTGGCGGGATTCCAGCAGGCCAGCCGGTTCCGCTGGCAGGCCACGGCCGCGGCTACCTTGAGCGTTTACGCGCGCGCGCTGGAAAAAGCGCCTCAGAGGAGGCGGCGCGGAAACGCGAGATGACAGTAGTTCTGTTCGGAGCGCTCCGTCCTCGTGGGCAATAACATGCGCCTACCCGAGCGCGTTGAGTTTTTCCCGCCACCTTCCTTCACTCGGCCTCTGCTACGCCCGAGAGGGGAGTACCACTGCCGTTGAATTGGCGGACACCCTAAAGGGGAATGGCGCTTACATAAGGCCGAGTTCGCGCAGGCGGGCTTGTGTACGGCGGACGTTTCGTTTGGGATGATCTCGGAATTTGTGCCGTGGCGCGTCGAGTCGAGGATATTTGTTTTTCTTGCGTTTGACGGCGCGGG
>JBBRPK010000076.1:0-25548 GCA_038228235.1 Verrucomicrobiota bacterium | reverse complement strand
GCGACGTTGCGCCGCCTTGCGCTAAATCTGCTCCGACGTGAAAAAACTAAAAAGCGAGGCATCAAGGGCAAGCAGCTCAACGCAGGCTGGGATAATGCTTATTTACGGAAATTGCTGGGGATTTAAATGCGTCTGCCCTGACAATCGCGGCGGATTAACAAGCTTCATTCCAATTGCCAGTCAAGGGAGAATGAGAATGCCGAGCGCCGGGATGCGCCCTTATGTGGAATTCCAGATAAGCTCCATCCCCGCGCGTTGCCGCAGGCCATGATGTGGATTCCATTCTCGCATTGCGTGCCCGCTCCAACCTTTGTATGAATCCATATGGCATCTGCGAAAAAGCGAGTCCGGAGCGCCCGACAGCCCGTTTCAGTCGTGACGGGCGGGGCTGGTTTCCTGGGCTCCCATTTGGTTGATTCACTTCTGGGGCGAGGGCACCAGGTCGTCGCCATTGACAATTTCGTGACCGGCTCGGTAGAGAACATTTCCCACTTGAGCGGCAACCTGAATTTCAAGTTCATTCAACAGGATGTGACGGAATTTATTTTTTTGCACGGAGCGGTCGATTACATCTGGCATTTCGCTTCCCCAGCCAGCCCGATTGATTACCTGGAATTGCCCATTCAAACTCTCAAGGTCGGATCGCTTGGCACCCACAAAGCGCTGGGGCTGGCCCGGGAAAAGCGAGCCCGGTTCCTGCTCGCCTCCACCTCCGAAATCTACGGCGACCCGCTTGTCCATCCCCAGACGGAAGATTACTGGGGTAATGTTAATACGATTGGCCCCCGTGGCTGCTACGATGAAGCCAAAAGATTCGCCGAGGCCCTCACCATGGCCTACCAGCGCGAGCACGGCATCGCGACCCGGATTGTGCGCATTTTCAATACGTATGGCCCCAGGATGCGGCTCCACGATGGGCGCGTGGTGCCCGCCTTTATCAGCCAGGCTTTGAAGAACAAGCCGATCACGGTGTTCGGTGAAGGCCGGCAAACGCGCAGTTTTTGCTATGTCTCTGATTTGATTGAAGGCATTTACCGGTTGATGATGAGCGGCCATTCCGAACCGGTCAACATTGGCAATCCACGGGAGATGAGCATGTTAGAATTTGCCCGCGAAGTTCTTCGCGCGACCGGCTCGCGGAGCAAGATTGTCTTCAAGCCCTTGCCCCAGGACGATCCCCGGCAGCGCCAGCCCAATATCAGCCGCGCCCGCGCCTGGTTGAAATGGGAGCCGCAAGTGGCGTTGGCCGAGGGTTTGAAAAGAACGATCTCCTATTTCGCCAGCCGGGTTTAAGGAAGATTACCAACTGGTAACAAATCAGCCGGAAAATTTGATTTTATGTTTGACCCGGCGAATTATTCACTGTAACCAGCAGAACTGCCGCGAATTGCCTGCATTGAAACTGGCGTCGAGGGGCAGCGGCTGGAGCTGCGGCGTCATAGTGTTAGTCTGATAATGTGTTAAATTCGAAATCATTTTTAGCAGTCGATTTTGGGGCGGTGAACCTCAAGGTGGCTGAATTTGAAATCAACGATTCGGGGGGGCTGCTCTTGAAACAGTACGGCCTCAAATCGCTGGGCCAGGAGGGAACCCAGGAGAGTACGCGTGAGGCCGCCATGACGCGGGCCTTGCAGGAGTTGCTTGCCGAAAAAAGCTTCGGCTCCAAAAACATTAATCTCTGTGCCCCCGGCTTCCACACCTTCTCCAAGTTTGTCAAACTGCCCCCGGTGGATACTTCCAAGGTCACTCAGATTATTCAGTATGAGGCCCAGCAAAATGTGCCCTTTCCGCTGGAGGAAGTGGTCTGGGATTACCAGATTTTGGGAGCCACTGCCACGGGGGAATTGGAAGTTTTGCTGGTGGCGATCAAGTCCGATATTGTGGAGGGCCTTTTCCGTGTGGCGGAAGCGGCCGGGCTTCGCTTGCAATTAGTCGATGTCTCTCCGGCGGCGCTCTGCAACTCCTTTCGGTATAATTACGGGGATCTGGAGGGATGCACGATGTTGCTCGATATCGGAGCCAAAACCAGCAACCTGCTGTTTTTTGAGAAGGGCAGTGTTTATTCCCGCGGCATCAACATCGGCGCCAATTCCATCACCCAGGATTTTTCGAAGGAAACCAGGATGCCCTTTGCGGAAGCGGAGAAACTCAAGATCGAGGAGGGCTTTGTGAGCTTGGGCGGGGCTTACGAAGAGCCGGAGAACCCGCATCAGGCCGCCATTTCAAAAATTGCCCGCCAAGTGATGACGCGGCTGCATATCCAGGTGAACCAGACGGTGCAATTCTATCGCGGTCAACAGGGTGGCTCCGCCGCGCAACAGTTGTTTCTCTCTGGAGGGGCGGCCATTATGCCTTACACCGCCCAGTTTTTTTCCGAGAAGCTCAATGTGCCAGTGGAATACTTTAATCCTTTCCGCAACGTTGAGATCGATCCGGCTCTGAACCTCGAGGAACTGGCGAAGGTGGCCCATTCGCTGGGCGAGGTCGTTGGCTTGGGGCTGCGTAATCTGGCCCACTGCCCAGTCGAGTTGAACCTGATGCCAAAAAGTTCCCTTACCCGGCAGCGGTTCAATCAAAAAAAACCTTACCTGGTCGCGTCGATCTTCTGTCTGATCCTGGTAGTGTTTACTTACGGATGGTTCTACTCGAAGGTGGCCGAACGGAAGCATGGGGCTTTGGATGAATTAACCACCAAAGCCCGCCCTTTGCAGGCCAGTGAACAGACTTTGAATAAGAAGCTGATGCCTGAGCTAAAAGCTCTGGAGGGTGAATTAGGCCAATTTACCACCTGGGTGCAGGATCGTTACTTTTGGGCCAACATGCTTAGCCAATTGCGGCAGATTCTGCTCTCTGTTGAAGTCGGCCAAAAGGACGCCTTAAAAGCTGAAACCGGAATTTGGATTGAAAAACTCGTTCCTTTCACACCCGCTGGGTCTATATTTTCCGCCAGCGCCTTCAACCCTGAAATCGCCCACCAACTGAGCAGCGGGGTCTCCACAACTACCGGAGGGAAACTTAAGGGCCGTGGCGTGCCACCGCCCGCAACCCCTGCGATCAGCCCCACACCCGGCTCGACAGCAGGAACAGCTTCCGCCACGGAAATCACCGGTCTGACACTCAATTGCCGGAGCGTAAACATGACCAGCGTGAGGGCTTCGGCCAACGGAGAAGTCGCTTACGCTTTGGAGACCCAGATCAAAGGCGCCACCAATTATTTCGATCCGGCCGGAACCTCTTTCTCCGGAGCGGTGGCGCCGGACGCGTCGGACCTGACCTTCAGTTTCGAAATCACCGTCAAATTAAAGCGGCCTCTCAAGCTCTGACATGCTCTGGATTAAACGAAATTTATTTCTGGCGGCGGGGGGTCTCCTCGCCCTTGGGCTCTTGGGCGTGGGCGGCTATTATTTCTGGACCAGTTATCAAAGGAATAGTTCCGTGGAAGAAGAGTTGAAGCAGGCCAAAGCGGAGCTGACACGGCTTTATGGCCTGACTCCATTTCCCAGCGCCGCGAATATCGCCGCCGCCCGGGCCGAACAGCAGAGGTTGCAAACCGCCATCCGGCTAACGCAAACAAGCTTTTCCTCCCTGCCCTACCAGAGAGTCAGGGGGCCGGCCTTTAAAGCCCTCCTTGATACCACCATTAATGAGCTGCAGAAAAAGGCCGCCCAGGCCAGCGTCAGCCTTCCTTTGACTAATGGCTACGCTTTTACTTTTGCGGAGCAGCAAAAACGATTGCAGTTTTCCGAGGGAAGCTTTCCCACCCTCCCCGAGCAGTTGGCCGAAATCAACGCCATTTGCGCTATTTTATTCGATGCCAAGATTAACAAGCTTGTCGCGCTGCGCAGAGGGCGCGTCACCTCCGATGATCCGCCGGCCGCCAGTGATTACCATGAATTGC
Source organism: Verrucomicrobiota bacterium (assembly GCA_038228235.1). GTDB lineage: Bacteria > Verrucomicrobiota > Verrucomicrobiia > Limisphaerales > JBBRPK01 > JBBRPK01. Next base: position 21,650 of record JBBRPK010000076.1, on the reverse strand, counting down.
CCCCCAATCGAACACTGCCTTCCGGGGCGGTGGTGAGTCCCTACGCGATCGAAGTAACCTCTTTTAGTTTTGAACTGGCCAAGGTTCTGGAAGGCTTTTATAAATCTCCCAACGGCCTGCTGGTCAAGGCGGTGGAGGTTAGACCCTTGGAAGAAGGGGTCGCCATGCAGTCGCCTAATGCCATGCCCCCACCGGCGGTTATTCCTGGGCCTGGCCCCAAACCGCCGGTTCGCCCTGTCCTCCCCGGAACTCCCGGCCCAGCAACCGGCGCTCGTGTTCGCCCGCCGGGAGTGAGTGCCGTCCCGGGATCCGCCGCCAGCACCTCTGGTGAAGGCTTTAAAACTGTGCTCGACGAAAAGATGCTTCGGATCCTTCTCTGGATCGACGTGCTCAAACCTCCTGCCAAATAGCTGCCATGGAGTTTCTTAAAAAAATCAGCGCCGTCTGCCGCCTCCATTATGAAAAGCTTTTGCTAATCCTGGTTTTGTTGGGCCTGGCCGGGGCAGTCTTGTACCTGATCAAAGCTAAAGAGGCTGAAGAAGAAATGATTCAGACCTTTGTCAAGGGCGTGGAAAAAAAGTCCGTCAGCCAGGTCAAACCTGTGGATCTATCGGCGAATGATGCGGCCTTAACGGTAATCACCAATCCACCACCTTTGAACTTGTCTCTTCCCCATCATCTATTCAACCCGGTCAAGTGGCAGCGCCGCCCCTCGCCCGATAATTCCTTGATAAAAATTGTCACTGGCGAAGAGATTGGCTGGCCTAAAATGACTGTCACCAAAATCACTCCCCTCCATTTTGTCATTTCATTGGATCGGGTTCCCACCCCGGGAAGCTTTTACATCGGCGTCGCCCATGAGGGAGCCGAAAAGCCAGCCGCTCGCAGAAAATTGTCAAAGTTTGCCACCCTCAACAGCCCCAAAAATGAATTCTTCACCTTGAAGGAGATTAAGCCTCCCCCTGAAGATCCCGCCGAATTGATCCTGGAGTTGGCGGATGGAGTCACGAAAGTTTCTATCGCCAAAGACAAGCCCTACACCCAGGTGGAAGGCTATGAGGTCGAGCTTAAATATACCGTTGACGGCAAGACGTTCCCCAACCTCCGGGTGAACTCGCCACTCCGCTTTCTGGGTGAAGATTATATTGTTGTTGCCATCACTCAGAATGAAGTAGTAGTCTCAGCCCGCTCAAACGACAAAAAATTCACAGTGCGGCAGACCGCTGCACCGTGATATCCATTGTCGTGAGCTAGAAAAGTGAAACCCATGATCAAAGCAGCCGTCGCCTCTCTCGGTTTAGTTCTGTCCGCGTTCGCCGCCCTGGCGCAAAGTCCAGTCCCGGCCGACGTTCAATACGCCATTGATGAAGACATCCGGCGTGACGCTTACAGAGTGGACTTGCACAAAAAACTCGCCGACGCCCAGGCCGCCCAGAGAAAGGGCGATAATTTCGAGGCCGCCAAACTCTACAGCGATTGCGCCAGCCTGATCAAAAAAATCGGCGGCAATGGGGTGGAAGCGGAACAAAAAGAAGTCCTGGCCGGCTTGGTTCGCGTGCGTTTACTGCTGGCCGAACAAGCTCAACGGGCCGGAAATTTCGGAGACGCCGACCTCCAGGTCAATGCCATCCTCGTGGTCGATCCTAAAAATGAGGCGGCCCTCAAATTTAGGCAGGCCAATGCAGAAGCGCGGCGTTTAATGAATGGCCAGATGCCCGATGAGCAGACTATCGCCAAACTTCCCGAAGCCAACAACATCAAGATTCAAGCCAATACGTTCGCTCAGGATGGCAAAGTGCTTTTTGAAGCCGGCAGGCTGGACGATGCCGAAACCAACCTGCTGCGGGCCCTCAAATTAGATCCGCTCAATAAAGCAAGCTTCTACTATCTCAACCTCATTCGTGACCAGCGACATCGCCAGGAAAATCTCGCCCGCGAAGATAAGTCCTCTCAATGGATGCTGGAGGTGGACAGAGCCTGGAGAGGCGATGAGAACAAACGAGAACTTCTCCCCCAACCCAACCCCTACGCCCGGAGCACTGCCATCCACACCAGCGGCGCGCGGCAGGCCCTTTATACCAAATTGGAGCGAATCCACCTCGATCAGTTCCAAGCCGATGGCTTGCCCCTTGGAGAAGTCATCAAGGTTCTGAACGATGAAGCCAAGAAACGTGACCCCGACAAGCGCGGAGTCAATTTCATGCTCAATCCCAATATCGACCCCGTTACTGCCGCCCCCGTCATCGACCCAGCTACTGGTTTGCCGGCCGCTCCGTCCGGGGAGATAGCGGATATGAGCGCGACCACGATCAAAATCATGCCGCCCCTCACGGACATCAGCCTTTATCAAGCCCTGGATGCCATCACCAAGGTTGCCGACCGACCCATAAAATTCTCGATCGAAGACTATGCCATCGTCATTTCGCTCCGCGCACCGGAAGTGGGCGGCGTGGCTTTGCACACCCGCACTTTCAGAGTGGATCCGAATACGTTCATCCAGGGGTTGGAGGGCGTAACCAGCTTCAGCTTTGGCACCACTAGTGGTGGGAGCAGCAGCGGGGGCGGCGGCGGTTCCAGCGGGGGCGGCGGCGGTTCCAGCGGGGGCGGCGGCGGGAGTCGTGGCGGCGGCGGTGGTGGTCAAGGCGGTCAAAGTGGTGGTCAAGGTGGCCAAGGCGGGCAAAACGGCCAAATTGGCAGTTCGACATACGTTGGGGTTCAGATGGCCGGAGTCCAATTCGGACAACAACAACAACAACAGCAGCAACAGCAAGTTTTACAACCCGGCGCTCGCCCCGGAGCAACCGCGCGAGTGAACCGCCCCGGAATTCGGTTCCTGACACGGGAAGCAGACACCTTCGAGTTAACCACCATTGTGCATGATTTCTTTCTGGCGGCGGGCGTAACGCTCGACCCTCCCAAATCCCTTTTCTTCAATGATCGCTTAGGAATGCTGATGGTAAGGGCCACCTTGCAGGATCTCGATACGATTGAGCAGGCGATTCAGATCTTGAACATGTCGCCGCCCCAGATCACCATTGAGGCGAAAATTGCCGAGGTCACTCAGGATGACAATCGAGGATTGGGCTTCGATTGGTTTTTGGGGAACACGCTCCTTAATCATGGGGCCATCGGCGTTCAAGGGGGCACGGCCCCATCCTTCGGCAGCCCTACTACCTCTGCCTCTGCCGCCAATCCCAGCGGAGTGTTTCCCGGGCCTGGATCTTTCACCGTGCCGACTCCCGGTTACATTTTTCCTGCTGCGAGTGACAACATCGTGACCCCAGGCCTGCGAGGCGCGGCGCCCGGCGGCCCTAATCTTCCTGCCATTTTCACTGGCACTGGCATTCTCACTGATCCCCAGTTCCGTGTCGTTATCAGAGCTTTGGAACAACGCCAAGGGGTGGATTTGATCTCGGCGCCCAAAATTACCACGCTGAGCAGCCGGCAAGCTCAGATCAAAGTTGTGGATGTCAAATCCATCGTCACCGACCTGAACCTGAATCAAACTTCCTCCGGTGGCGGCCTGGGAAATGCTGGCGGTGGGATCGGCGCAGTGGGAGGAGGAGGCGCCATTGGCTCGACCATCCAGCCGATTATCGAACCGGTGGAATTAGGGCCTGTGCTCGACGTGGTGCCGTATGTTTCCGCTGATGGCTATACGGTTCAAATGACCATCATTCCGACCTTGAAAGAGTTTGTCGGTTATGACTTGGAAACAGCAAGACTGTTTCAGGCTCAAGCGCAATCTGTCGGCGGCGCCGGCGCTGGGAATCCTCTCACCACCACCACGCCCTTGCCGCAATTTCGGCTTCGTCAAGTCGTCACCACCGCCACTGTCTGGGATGGCCAGACCGTTGTCCTCGGTGGGCTGATTTCCGAGAACGTCTCCAAGATCAAGGACAAGGTCCCGGTCCTCGGTGATTTACCGCTGGTTGGCCGTCTCTTTCGTAGTGAAGCATCAATGACCTCCAAGAAAAACCTCCTCATTTTCGTCACGCCCACCATCATCGACCCTTCGGGCAACCGGGTCCACTCCGAAGAGGAAATGCCCTTCGCCCAGAACAACGTTCCCGTGCAACGGTCGGTTACTCAGTAAGTGGTTTATCCACTCCGAAACTACAGCTAATCGTGATACCGGGTGGTTTATTGGGCCACACCAGTCAAAGGCCCGGTCTCGCCTTTGTCAAGGACTTGGACAGCGGGCTTTCCGTCGCCGGCTTTTATCGCAAGGCGGGTCTGCGCCGATTCGTCGAAGGTCAAGCCAGCCCTTTCCACCGGCGCAAGCCCCATTCCGCCACGAAGCAAGCGAGCGCGAACAAAAATACGGCGGGCTGATGCCAAAATGGGGAAGTCCAGGTTTCAGTGATGGGGGCCTGGCGATGAGGCAACGATTTGGCAAAATCATCCAGTTTGCCGGCCGGAATCATTTCCCCGCCTGTTTTTTTGGCGATGGTCTCTAACAGAGCGCGGTTGGGAGTGAGGGATCGAAACTCGTCCGCCGCCGGATCCGCCGTCCAACCCACCTCCGCCCGGCCCGCTTCGACGCCCGCGGCATCCGTCAGCACGGCTTCGGCCCGATAACCCCCCGCCTCACGGGGCACGTAGGTCGTTTGATAAAGGCCCGCCTCGCTCAAAGCCGGCTCTGTGTTGAGCCGAATCGAAGGCGGGGCGGAAGTGCTCCCGCTGTCGGATGTTTGGCCCACGAATGTCACCGTCACCGCCACGGACGCATTATCGAGCGGCTGAAACTTTTTATCCCGCGCGCGAACCTGGAGCAGCAGCGCTTGATTCGGGTCGCCGGCTTTCTGTTCGGTTTGAAAATCGATCCATGGGGGGACATCCGATACCAGCCAGCGCATCATCTGGCGCCAGGCTTTGTCCATGTCCGCATGAGATTGCTCATCATGCAACCCCCAACGCCAGAGGTCTCCGATAACTAACGCTCCCGTCCGCCCACGTCCAAATCTCTGGACCACCAGGGCGGGATAGCTGTTGGCACGGGCATCAGCGACTGTGGCGATGACGCTGGCGCCGGGTTTGATGTTGCGCACTCGATTGAGGATTTGAAAGGGCGGCATCGCGCTGAGCCGGCTTTTTTCATCCGATTCGTTATCACGCAGCCGCGCCCAGGGTTGCACCCAACCCTCCGCGGTGAGCGATAAGTGCAGATCCGCCGGCGGGCCCGATTCGGCCACTTGGTCGAGGTAAACCGGCAACATATCTCCGACCGGCGTGCGGGCATATTTGCCCTGTTGGAAAGATTCCGCCCCGCCCAGCATCAGCAGTCCGCCACCCCTATCGGAAACGAACTTTTGCAGCAAGGCCATCTGGTCGGCGGTAAAAAACTCCGCCTCCAAATCATCCAGGACGACGGCCTGATAAGAATAGAGTTCCTCGGCCGTTTTTGGAAAGCCCCCTTGCAACTCAAACTTGTCGCGGGTGTTGAGGGGTCTCATCACGGGCTGATCGTAGCGTTCGATTTCATCTTTTGATTGGTTGCCAAAACCGCGAAAGAGCGGATTACTCGATTCGCCGGCTCGGCCTCGGAAGTCAAATTTGGGCTCGCGCTTGGCAATCCGAATCAGTCCAGTTAATTCGATTTGACCGTCTGCTTCCACGGCCCGGTTCAGAAATTTGTATTCCCAGTTCGGCCGTCCGGCGACGTAAAGAATCCTGTAAGGGCCCTTTCCGCGATCCACCACTATTACCCGGCTATTGTTAGCCAAGGTCGCCTCCGCGGAAGTTTTCGGTTTGGTGAATTGTTCCCATTCCTCCTTGACTGCGACGCGCAGACGATAAAAGAGCACCCCGTTTTTTTCGGGTCGCAGTTGAAAACGAAAAGATAATCGCTCTCCATCGCGCCGCCCCCGTTGTATTTGCTCGGCAACGACCTTCTCTTGAGGAGAGGATTTTGCGGCCGAGGCGATTAAGCGGGTTGAGGCGGGGGAGTTGGAACCGGTAGTCTCGCCTCCCGCGGCAGGCGGCCCCACTTCCAGAAGTTGGGCCCTGATGTTCGCCCCGACGTAGCCGACACATGACACCTCGGCCTGGAGAGAAACCGGGGCATCTTCAAAAGCCGTCTGAGCCACCTTGACGCTGCCGATGGCGATGTCCTTAATGGGTCGGTCGGATCCGATTACGACGGGATAGATGGGCGGGAGGCCAGAAAGATCAGGCGAGCCATCAGGAAGATCAGTTGCATTTCCATCCGTGAGGATCAGGACCCCCGCCAGTGGCTGTCCCTTGTAGCGCTCGGCTACCCCTCGCAAAGCGGCTCCAATGGAGGAAGCTCGGCCATCAAACACGAGTTCGCTAAAATCCTTGGTCGATTGCAATCGGGAGTCGAACAGATAACGGCGGACTTGGAAGTTCTCATCAATCTGGTTTTGCCAACCGCCCTTTGCCGAGCTCAGCAAACCGTTGAGAAGCTGGCCGCGGCTGCGAGACTCGCCCTGATCTTTGATCTGCATGCCCTGGCTATTATCGGCGAGGACGACGAAGAAGTTTCCGCCGGGCCGCGCTCTTTGCCCGCTCCAGAGCGGTTCCAGAAGACAGGCCGCCAGCGCCAGCATCCCGAGCAGTTTAAGAAAAACACAAACAGAACGAATGCCGCCGCTGACCGGCGACCGATGATAGGCCCAGAAAAGGAACAGGGAAGCAATGCCCAGGAGAACAGCGGCCGGCCACAGCCAATCTCGCCCAGAGATAAATAACGTGGACAGAACCATCAGAGGTTAGTGAGGAGGAGTGGGAGAGGAAAAGGGGCCCGGCGGTTGAGGGGGGCAATGCGCGTAATTTGATTGCGGGCGATTCTCATTCCTTATCGGTTACTCGGCTCCACGGCCCAAATTTTCGTAATACTTGCGCACTAAATCTGTGAATTTGCTAGGCACAGGATCGCGATCGATGGGGACCAGAGCCTCCTGGGATTGGCGGCGGGCTAGCTCCTCATTAATTTTTTGGCGCACCTCGGCTAACGGATGGGCGATTTGTAATCTGACCACCGCCCAATCCGGCTTCTGGCCTTTCTGCTTGGCGTCCAGATGCATGGCCCGGGCCCGACCTCGGACCCGGGCGACTTCACTGCGCACGTCCTGTAAATCAATCATTTCCTCGACATCCCGCAAGCGGTCTGACCAGGCGCTGAAATCTTCCCCGGTGAGGGGACCGTCAGGCCTGTTGACGCTTCCGCCTCCCCCGCCTTCGATGTTCCCCCCGAGAAGATTCTGGAGGCCCGGCCGGCCACCGCGCCCTCCTCCTCCCGGGGCTTTGCCTTGACCGGCTTGTTGGGATTGATTGTCGGCGGGGGGTTGCTGCGCGTTTTCTCCCTGAGGCTGACCTTGGCCTTGTTGACCTTGGCCTTGTTGACCTTGGCCTTGCTGACCTTGGCCTTGCTGACCTTGGCCTTGCTGACCTTGGCCCTGGCCCTTTCCTTGAGTCTGCTTCTGCTCTTCTGACGGGTCTGGTTGGCCCTTAGCATTTTGGGAATTAGATTGCCCTGGCTGACTTCCCTGACCTTGCGAACCCTCTTTTTCTGAGCGTCCGCCCTTCTGGTTCCCTTTTTCACCCTTGGAAGCCTGCCTGGTTGGATCTTGCTCTTTCCCGGATTGGTCACCTGGAGTTTGGCCTTGCTGCCTTTGTTGATTGTCTTTCTGTGAGTCTTGGGCGGTTTCGGCCTCGGTTTGGCTTGACGCGGGATCAGTCTTGGATGGTGAAGGCTGCTGGCCGGATTCTCGAGCCTGAGCAGGGTCATTTTGTTTTCCTTTACCCTCACTTTCCCCGGAGGGGTCCGATTGCGCAATTTCCTTGTCGAGTTGACGAGCCAGATCGTCGAGCTCACGCTTGGCGACGCGCAGAGCTTCGGTATCATCACCCAAGATACTCTCGGCAGCCCGTTCTACCCCGCGTTTCAGTTCATCGATACCTTTCCGGGCGCGCTGTTCGGCCTGACTCGCTTGGGGAAGCATTTTCTGATCGAGTAATTCGGAAGTCACTTCGAGAGCTTTGCTTCCTTTCTGGTCCTCAATGGCTTTAAGCTTGTCGTAGAGGTTGCGAGAAAGGGCGCCGCTGCGGAGCAGGTCATCCGTCGTGTCCTTGATGGTTTTAGCGTCATCCTGGCTGGCCTTGCGGACGGTATCGTAGAGCTGCTTCGATAAAAGGGGTTCGGCGGCTTCAGCTTGCTCGCTCACGTTTCGCATGTTTTCCAGCAAATTGGTCATGGTGGTCTTTTGCTGCTTCAACTGGCCGGCCAGCATTTTGCTTTCGTCGGAGTCGCTCAGGGTCTTTCGTTTGTTGTCCGCTAAGGAATCCAGCTTCTTCCCAATCTCCTCTTCTTTCTGAGCCAATCCTCTTGCCTCCGAACGCATCTGGCGCATTTGCTCGGTGAACTGGCTGGAATTCTTTTTCCGCAAATCATCGCGGAGTTGCTGCAAATCCCTTTGTGCGCGCGTGCCCGAGGCGAGCGCTTCCGGAACAGATTCCTTGTCTAATGCTTCCGTGGCCTGTTGCACCTTGGAACGGGTCTCATCCAGTTGCTGGCGCGCCTCCGTCATGCGCGACTGATTTTCCGGGCGATCCATCCGCTGGCGCAATTCATCCACGTCCGCCAGCATCTCCTTTTCCTCTTCGCGCAAACGCTTGAGACGCCGGCGGATTTCCTCGCGTTCCTGCTCGGTCTTGGCTTCTTGAAGGGCGGTTTGCATCTCTTTAAGCCGGTCATTGAGGTCCTGCTGGCGTTGGGCGAGTTCTTTCAAGCGGCTCAGGATTTGGAGTTGCTCCCGCTGCTCGGCGCTTTGTTGCAAGGTTGCCTGTCGTTGGGTCTCGTATTGGTTTTCTGATTGTTTTAAATCAAGTTGATCCAATTGGCGCTGGTTAGGTTGTTGGGCGGAACTTTGGCCCTTTTGGCCTTTTTTGCTTTTGGAAACCTGATATTCGTGAGCGGAGAGCTTGAGCAGCGCTTGATAGGCCGCCTGTTCCGCCGCCACCGCCTCCGCCAGCAGAGCGGGCGAGTTGCTGGCCTCGCTTAGGTGCCTGAGAGCTTTCTCGATTTCTTGCTTCACTGATTGAACCAGCGCTTTGGCGCGCGCATCCTGAGCGCGTTTTTCCATGGCCTCCGCAAGGTCTAAAGCGTGCTCCTGGGATTGTCTAACGACGGAGAGGTCCTTCTGATAGGCGGGCGAAACTTGCGCCACGCCGGTGAAGCGCAGCAAGGAGGATGTCAGCAGCGTCAGCGTGAGGAGTTTAATCTTCATGTTTTTCCCGTCCAGAGTATGTTCGCCTGCGTTATTTTCGCGCCAAGGGTTCCACTCGGCGCTGCAGGTTCCAGGTGGCGGTGGTGATTTGTTTTTGGAGTTCGGCGAGTTTGAGCGATTCGTTTCCGGCCCCGGCTTTCTTGTCCTGCTGCTCCTCCTGTCCCTCCTGGGATTGGCCTTCACGAAAGATCTCCTCGAATGGGCGGATCTCGACGAAATATATATCGCTCAGGGTGCGGCGAACTTTGCCATCTGGTCCGACATCATCGGCCCACCCAAAATAAGAAACGAGCTGGTCAGATTTTAACGAGAGGTCTTCCATTTTTAAGAGATGGTTGAACGGGCGTTTTTCATTGGCTGCAGTGGCCTGGCCCAACTCGATAAATTTAGTTTCCTTCCCGGCAACCGTATAAGCCAAGCCGTAGGAACGCAGCCCGAAATCATCCCAGGTTTCCCCCTGGAAGGCGATCTCTTCAAGCGCTGAAACGCGCTGGTCGCCTCGCGGAGCAGTCAGCTTCAATTCCGGCGCGCGGTTCTTAAGCGCCTCAAAAACAAACTGGGCCGGGACTTTATTGGTTCGCCCTTCGGCATCGACCAGTTGAAGATTGTAAGTCTTGCTGGCGTCCAATGGAAGGTTTTTCAAGGTGACTATCGCTTTGTTAGTATCGGTGACCAACGGGACAAACGATTGGTCCTTAGCAACCAGCCGGGCGATGGCCACTGGCTTATTCAATTTCAATGAAAGGTCCAACTGCGAGCCTTCGACGGCGCTAACCCGGCGGGTGTCCTTAATCTCCTTTTCCGCGATTCCGGTGTATTGGGGAAAATGGATTCTCGCATCGGCCTGTTCCAAGCGGGGATGCTCGAAAACCGCCACCTTGAAGTCACGCGTTTGTTGCCCGGAGAATTCGATGTGATAGGTCAAATTGCTCATGACCTCGGGAATGCTGCCACCGAAGACCGGGTCGTTCAAATTCTTGACCAGAGAAACACGTTGGTTATGGCTTGGCCCCGCCTCGACCACCAACTCGACGCCTGACGGGAGAGGCCCAGTAAAACGTGCCAGTACGACAAGGGCGCTGCCCCGTTCGATGCTGGCATCGCCTGGAGTGACACTAATTCGTTGTTGGATGGACGTGGCCGCGGCATCGGAAGCAGCCGGAGAATGGCTCCGCAATCCCAGTAAAGCCACGACCAAAGCAAGGAGCGCGAACAACTGCACCCACTGCAACCCCATTAAGCGGCGGCGGGAGATGGTTTCAATCCACCGGTGCCGCTGATTTTGATTAACCGCTTCCTGGATCACGCGCTCCTGTAGAAAATTGAACCTGCCCGTAGCCTCTTCGGGGCGTTGTTCAACCGCAGTCAGCAACAAGGCATGAAGCTCAGGATGATGTTGTTCGATCTGGCGGGCAATCTGGCGAAAATCGGGCTCCCATTTCTGAGTGCGCTTCCAAATAAGCAGGCTGCAAACCGCGGTGGCGGTTCCCAGCAAAAGCATCACTCCTGGCAAGGAGATCCCAGCGAACCGCTGCAAGAAGATACCAATAAATCCCGCCAAGGCCGCGCCCGCCCAGCAGGCCGCGAGGTGCGATTGCAACCGCCATTGACGCTGGCGTTGCGCGATAGGTGTCAGTTGCGATCTGAGGAATGGCGCGATCATACTGTTGGAACTGTCCTTCCAGCCGACGCGCTAAGCCGCAAGGGCTTTTCGCTTCGCCGTTTACCCTGATGCAGATTCATGAGTTAGTATGGTCCGGCGAGTCAGCCAGCCCGCCAGCAGTGTTTCACCTACTAATACCACCAGCGCGGCCACAATCAACCATCTCCACAGTTTTTGTTGCTGCTCCAGTTCGGCGGCCTGCAGATGCTGCCGCCTCTTCTGGAGTTGCGCGGCACTCTCAGCAACTTGAACTTTGACGGGCACGCCCAGTCGCTCCAGCTCTTCAAGGGGCAAAGGACCAGTGCGGCTCTCGGCCGGATCGAGGTTAACGGCGAATTGTCGCGAAGGATTGGACGCAACCACATAGATGCCGGGCAGGTCCGTTTGGGAAAATTTATCGCCCTTCGGCAGCTCGACCTGAGACCCATCCGGTTTGCGGATCGTCAGCGTCTGATTCGTGCTTGCTTCTGAATCCGGTCCGGCCAATACCACCGTGTCTCCAACCAGGTACTGGGCAAGCTGTGATTTGATTCCTCCACTTTGTTCCAGGATGGAATAAAGCAGGGGCACAAATTTCGAAGAAAGGGCAAGCTGGCTGTCGGCCGGCTCCCAGCCGGAGGTAAGGACCAGCAGCGTGCCCGTCCCAACACCCATCTGGATCAACGCGGGGTCTCCATCATCAAATCGCGCCAGGATTTTTGCGTCGCGAATTTTTTCCAGATTCAACCGGCGATGCTTCCAAAAATGAATTTTTGTGAAGTCGCTGAACCGCGCGGAAGCAAACGGTGCAAAGAGCGGATGCTCAAAATCAATCTGGCCGAGCATGGCATAATTGCTGGCGGGGGCTTCCTCAACCCCCACCCCATCAACTCCGGCAAGGTATGAGATGGTTCTGGCTCCAGCGTGGGCGTCCTTCAAAACCAGCAGCACCATTTTTCCTGATTTGAGAACTCCGCCTAGCGCTTTGAGCTGTCCATCCGGCAGGCCATCCGTACTGATGATAAGGGGTGCATTCTCAATTTGTGGAACGGCCCCTGCAGTGGGAAGCCAGGCGTTGACCTGGATGGCCTGCAGGCGCGTTTGCTGGAATGCCCGTTTCAAATAGTAGAGACACTGCGCCGGATCTTTCTCGGAATCCTGTCCGAAGAACCACACATTAAGTTGTTCAGCCCGGGGCGGGGCCAGATAAACAACATTATCGAAATCCTCGTCATCGCCAGCCAAAGCCATCCGATCTCCGGCCAAGCCCGGCGCACTTTTCGGCGCCTGCACGGTCCGACTTTGACCGGGCGGCACATAGACATCGAGTGCAGGGCCGAGGAATCCAACCTGGCCGGCCCGCGCCCAGCCAATCTGAAATTGTTCCCGCTTGGAATCGGAGGAATTGCTCACGCGCACCCTGGGGCCGCCTTGATCATCTGCTTTTTCTGCCTCGGCCGTCTCTGTGACTATTTGGATGCCGGCATTGGTTGGGCGTCTGGTTTTGACCGGTTCGATTCGCAACTCAATTCCCTTGGGCCATTCGTAGGCCTGCAAGGTTTCGAGCGCGCTGCCTTCCTGCAAATCACTAATGAGAATGATCTGGCGAACGGCGAAATTTTCCTGTTGCGAGCCACTGCTCTCCTCAAAGGCCTCGGCGGCATTGACCAGTGCGCTGCCCAGATGGGTCGCCGCCCAACCGGGGCTTAGCTCGCCGAGGCGTTTCATCGCAAACGGCACTCGCTCACTTGCACCCATGCCAGACCATTGTTCGAAAGTAATCACTCTGTGTAACTGTCGATCAAAGGTGAAGATGGCCACTTGATCAACGGGAGAGGCTTGCCGCAACACCTCCTCGGCTTTGGTTCGCGCATCCGGCCACAAATTTGCCCGGCGCATGCTGGCGCTGGAATCCAGCAGGATGACGGTTTTTTTGGCCGCCCCGGCTTTGGCATCGTTGGCGAGGGGCCTTTGAATAAAAGGCCGCGCGAATCCCAAGGCCAATAGACACAGCACGAGGCAGCGGAGGAGTAAGAGGAAAATGTTTTCCAGCCGGCTCCTGCGGGTAACCCGCGGAGGGGTGGGCATGAGGAACATCAGGGAACTGAAGATCGTTTTCTCGCGCGACGTTCGCCGGATCAGATGAAACACTATCGGGAGCGCAACCGCCATGGCGCCCGCCAAAAACAATGGAGCCAGAAAACTCATGGGCAAACCGGATTGCTATGATCAGAGATGAGCACGATTTCAGGGCTACTCGAAAAATAACCTGCTGGCAAGAACAACCGGCAGCGTGATTGATGGGATGACGAGGGTCATGCCATGGATGCCACTAATAAATCACCCTCCTCAGCAAGAAAAAGGGCCGGGAACCTTCGTTCCGGGCCCTGAAACTTTCAGACCAATTTAGTCTGGGACCGATTGATTACTTGACCAGCTCGATCTTGCTCGCGGTCAGTTCCAGTTTCCCGTCAACTTTCTTGACAGTGCCAGTGGCGGTGACTTTCTTTGCTTCCTTGCAAATGTCTTCATGGAATTGTTTGCTCACATCGTTCTGGACCAGATAATAGACCTTTTTCTTCTCGCCTTTTGTTACCTCGATGGCGTTTTGGCAAGAGGAGGTTTCCTTGAGCATGCACTTGGCGCATTTACCTTCGCCGGTAACGGTCACTTCCCTGTCCTTGGCGAAGGCGGGTGAACTTATCAAGGCCAGCATTCCGATGGCAGTTAGGGAGGAATAGAATAGCTTTTTCATTTATTTCGATTTGTTTTGTGTTTGAGAGTCCATGACTCACTTCAAGGTTGGACTCCCACCCCCACTTTTCCATTCAAACGATGACCGTACAGCCTGGGCATGGGGGTCGCATGGGGGTCTCCAAATCCTCGCCTAAGGAATCAAAAATCCGATTTTGCTCAATAAAATTGAGGAATTCATTTCTGGTGCCAAAATACAAAAGCTATAGAACGCCAAAAGTGGCATCGCTGTATTGGGCTTGTGTGTTCCGAATCGAATTATTTCTTAGGCGAGGAACAGGGGGGTCGCTGGCATCTTGACAGTGCACCGGATTCCTGGAATATCCGAGTGGACAAATCTGCCCGCACATGAAGCCATTGGCGACATTCTTTCTCTCCGGAACATGCTGGATTCTATGGGCTTCTGCCATCGCCTGGGCGAGCGCGCCCGCGCTGGAACCGGGTTCCGGGCGGACTACTGAGATGGCTGCTTTTACGACCAACCTCCCCTTGAAACTAATCAGTCCGAGCTGTTTTGAATTGGGAAAGGTCCGCTTCGACAAGAAAGAACGATGGGTCCGCTTTCCAGCCTTGGTTAATCAACGGACAGGGGCCATCGAATACGTCCTTGTCACCTCCTTCGGCAAAACTCACGAGAGTTTGTTGCGCACCGACGCCCAGCCTTATCATATTCATCTTGCTTTGCTGCTGCTCGGCGCGCAAGGCGCTGGGACGAACTCCTTCCCAAACGACAGCGCGATGCCTTTGCCCGGCAGTGCGGTGACCATCCAGCTGAACTGGAAGCTGGATGGCAAAGACGAGCACGCTTGCGTGGAAGACTTCGTTTATAATATCCAAACCAAAGCCGTCATGACCAAAGGGGAATGGATCTACAATGGGTCCAGGATTGTGGACGGCACTTTTCTGGCCCAGCAGGATGGCTCTATTCTTTCCGTGATGGTGGATCCGGAAGCGTTAATCAATAATCCCCGGCCAGGACGCGAGAACGACAAAATCTGGCAAGTGTTGCCGGAGCGATTGCCGGGTTTAAATTGGCCCGTGGAAGTTGTGATCCGGCTGAAATGAAAAAGCTCTTGAATATTGTCAACTCCCTGGCCAGTCAAACCCGGAGGGCACGGTTTCATCTCACCGCGCATTATTATTATGGGGGGGCACTTCTGGTGTTGCTGGGGTTGGTGCCGGCAAACCTCGCCACGAAGGACGATAATGCCGCGCCAAGCACCCCGCGTTCAATCCCTCCTCTCATCACGCGCGACATTTCTATCGGGAACGAAGTGCAGCGGGCAATGGATCGAGGCCTGGGCTGGCTGCAAACAAATCAACACCCAAATGGCTACTGGGCCTCTCTAGATCAGCCAGCCTTGACGGCGCTGGCTTTAATGGCCTTCAAGGGAGAGCCGCATGGCCGATTTCAACATTCTGAGCCAGCCTGGATGCAAAAAGGCTACGCCTTCCTTCTCAGTTGCGCCCAGCCGGATGGTGGCATTCACCAAACGAATCTCGTCACCTACAACACTTCCCTTTCAATGATGGCGCTCCTCGCAGCCAACAAAAAGGAGTACGAGCCGGTGCTGCGCAAAGCCCGTCAGTTTCTGATCGGTCTTCAGAGCGATTTCGATGCTCCCGGCAAAATCGACAACGTCTTCAATGGGGGTATTGGGTACGGCAGCAAGTATCTGCACTCTGATATGGGCAACACCATGGCAGCCTTGGAAGCTCTCTATTACAGCAAGCATCTGGTGCAGGACAAGAATCTCGCCGCCGCGCGCGATCTGAATTGGGCATCGGCGATTCACTTCATTCAAAATTGTCAAAACCTCCCCGCCTTCAATAAAGAAAAATGGGCCTCAAATGATCCCAAAAACAAAGGAGGGTTCATCTACTATCCAGGCCAAAGCATGGCTGGCATGGAAACGAACGCGGCCACTGGCCGCGTGGCCTTGCGTTCTTATGGCAGCATCAGCTACGCCGGTCTGCTGAGTTATACCTACGCTAACCTGGAGCAGGATGATCCGCGCGTCCTCGGTGTTTTGGAATGGCTCCATAAGAATTATACTCTGGAAGAAAATCCCGGCCTGGGGCCACAGGGCCTGTTCTACTATTTTCATACTATGAGCAAAGCTCTGACCCTTTGCAGGGTAGGCGAGTTGGGCTTAAGCAACGGCCAGAGAATTGACTGGCGCAAAGAACTAGCCCTGAAGCTCATCAATCTGCAGCAACGAGACGGCTCGTGGTCTAATGACAATGGCCGATGGTGGGAGAAAGATCCGTCCCTCGTCACCTCCTATGCGGTTCTTTCGCTGGAGATGATCTGTCGAGGTCTGTAATTAAGAATTCACAGTTGCCTCTTGACCCCGAGCCGTCCAATCTTGCCCAGGCACAGTCAATCAGGTAAACGAAAGGAAATGATTATGTTAACACGCCGCGAAGCGCTCAAAAAATCCGCTCTCCTCACTGCTAGTCTCGCCACAGCTCTGGCCTGGCCGGCAAGGGCTAAGGCCCAAGCCACCGCCGGGGCCGCCCCCAGCGGACCCTTTAAACTGCCTCCCCTTCCTTATGAATTCGATGCGCTCGAACCCTACATTGATGCGCGCACCATGGAAATCCATCACGACAAACACCACCAGGCCTATATCACAAACCTGAATAAGGCAGTTGCCGGCCAGGACGAGTTGGCTCACAAGAGTGTCGAGGAATTGGTCGGAGATCTGGCCAGTATTCCTGAGAAGATCCGCACCGCTGTCCGCAATCAGGGCGGAGGACATTATAATCATACCCTGTTCTGGCAGATGCTGAAAAAGGGTGGCGGGGACGAACCCCAGGCATCTCTGGCTGCAGCCATCGAGAAAAGATTCGGTAGCTTCGCTGGTTTCAAAGAAGAATTCACCAAAGCCGCCACCTCCCAATTTGGCAGCGGTTGGGCTTGGCTCACCTTGGATGGCAAGGAATTAAAAGTGGAATCGGCTCCCAACCAGGACAATCCGCTCTCGCAAGGTCGAAACCCTCTTTTAGGCCTCGACGTTTGGGAGCACGCTTACTACCTCAAATACCAGAACCGCCGCCCCGAGTACATCGCCGCCTTTTTTAAAGTCATCAATTGGGATTTTGTAGGGCAACGCTACGAAAAAGCCATGGGGTAACCCGGAGCACGGCGGACGAACAGAAGCGAGCCCCACATCCGCTGGATGGCCGTGCCCATCGGGTCAGAAGTTATTCAAGCCCGCCCTCGAGCTAACAGTTGTTATGGCTGCTCGACCGCGCGATAGAAGCGGTTGGTAAAGGCGGAGGCCTGCGGATCGATAATCGTGGCCGTGCCGCGCAAAGAGTTGGTGGCGATAGTTACCCAATTCGTCAGGTCCGTGGAGGCCTGAATGACAAATTGCTGAACGTTGGCTGCGCTCAGTTGGAATTGAGCCTGACCATAGCTTCGATAAATGGTGGAACTCAAGGTCGACGGCTTCGCAGGTGGTTTGATGCACGCCTGGGCGGCCTCAAAACCTGGCAATACCGGAGTCTGCTCAATAAGCACGGCTTGAAGCGCAAATGGATCCAGGCCGAGCAATTGCAAAATGGTCGGGGCGAGCTGGGCCGTGGTCACTGGTCGCTGGATCGTTTGCCGCGTCAGGCTCGGATTGGAAATGACAATGGGCACGTTGACATCCGGATCGTTGAATCCACCATGTTCAGCTATCTTTTTGGAGGTGGTGTAGATCGTGCCCGGTTTGCCAATGACAATCATATCCGGCGTGCGCGGATCCACTAGCGGATCGGGAAAATGCAATTTCAGGATGTCGTTGGCCCAGATGTCGAGGAAAGCGGGATTGGTGGTGGTCGGGTTGTTTTGGGTGGCAAGCAAGGCGGTTACAGCCGCGGCGGTCTTGCTTTGGTCTTGCAACCAAAGCAGCGCTGCGTCATCGCCGCCCGTGAGAAGCACATGGGTGATGGCAGGATCGATGAACCCGGGGATGAGGGAAGGGCTAACCGTATTAACTCGGGTTGGGTCAATCGGCGACTGGCCGTGTTTGGCCGTGATAACGATGTAGGTTGAATCCAATAATCCATTGCTTTCAAGAGCATCGACCATCAATCCGATCGAGGCGTCGGTATGGTTCAACGCATCGATTAGCAGGGAGCTGGGCGTGCCGCTGCCGTCCAGGTAACCTCCGGGTCCGGCGTTCGTCCCGACGGGCGTCGTGCCATCGGTATTTAGGTTCTTCTTGAGCCGTTGGGCTACGCTGATGGCTTGAAAGTTCATCCCGAAAATGCTGGGTACCCCCACGTTGCTAACTCCCGTATGGTCCAAGCCATTGATCTGGTTGAGGACACCCTGGACCTTGGTGTCATCAAATGATTTCGTGAGATCCAGACTCTTGGTGACGCCCACGCCGAAGGAATTAACACCATTAATCTCCAGCAGGAATAGGTCATCCACACCCTGGCCAGACGGACCCAGAATCATTTCATCGGCCAGATGTTTGTCAGACCAGGCAGTGCGTCCGCCCGCGGCCTTGATGATTTCAAAGATAGTATTCACACGCAAATAATTGTGGGGATAGACCACTGCGCCGCCTCGAGCCGGATCGCGGGGCATCTTGCTTGGATCCAATCCCCCACCGCCGTCCAGGGCATTCGGGTTGAAGTCGATGGCTTCGTTATAGACCACCACCGTCCCCGTGGCACCGTTGGTGACGCCCGGCGGCCATAGGGAGCGGTCATAGCTTAAATCGAAGTAAACCCCCGTCGAGATGGGCGAGCCGCCGGTGGCAATCGCCATCATGCCGGGGAACGAGTCGGCCGGCTTGGCACAGGAGGCGGTGGTATAATTGACAGCGTTGCTCAACAGCAGGGCGAGCCGAGAATTGGCATTGCTATTTACGAAACGGGCCAAGTCCAGCGCGTGCATTCCGTCAATGCTCAACAAGAGAATCCTTTTTCCTCCGTCAAGTCCCGCCGCAGAACTGTGAACGTTCATCAGGAAACTGGAAAGCACCAGTAAACTCGTAAGCCAACAGGCTCGGCGCAGAATTGAAAAGGGCGCGGGCAAGTAAACGTTGTCGTTATAGATTTGCATTTCAGGCATCGTTTAAAATAGCACGCTTCAACGGTTGGTCAATGTGAACACCGCTAGCAAGCTGGCAGGATGCCAATCCCCAAAAAAACGCCACGGCCCGAGAAAAGCCAGTTTCCCGTCTCCTTTTTCAGTCGTCGGTTGCCCAAGCGGATAACAAAATGCTCTGCGATGATAAGGACCTTATCCAGCTTGAGTTCTTTTCAAAACTGTCGATTCCATAATAACGAAAAGTGCCGGTTTGAGATGATTTTAAGATTAAATCCATGATTATGGCTTCGGAAGAGAGCAACGCTCCAAAAACCACCTCCCGCCGGACGGGACGGCAGAAGACGCGCCCGCCGGCTGCCGCCAGATTAGAGCACGCTTCCGCCTCGACTGAAACGGAGCAATCGATTCCTTCCGACCCAACGGTGGACCCTGGTGAGCGTAGAAGGCGGGCTCTTCTCCGTTCGATGGCGGATCTGGTTTTTTGGATCAGCAAAGAGGGATTCATCTTGGAATGCCATCTGCCCGAAGATGCAGCTTTCCCACTTCGCGTCGAAACGCTCGTGGGCAAGCGTCTCGTGGAGATTTTGCCGGTCCAAATCAATCGGCAGGCAACCCATTATCTGGAAAAGGCCCTGCGCACCGGCCAAACGCAAACCTTCACCTCTCCCTATCTCATAGGGGACAAGATGCGCGATTTTCAAGTCAATCTCACCGCCAGCGGGCCGGCTGAAATCGTGGCCGTGGTTCGCGATATAACGGCTCAGAAACTCTCCGAAAAGGAGATCCTCGAAATCAGCAACCGTGAGCAGGTCCGGATCGGCCAGGACCTCCATGATGGGTTGGGCCAGCATCTGACCGGGGTCACGTTTTTGAGCAAGGCGCTGGAGAAAAAGCTGGAAGCACGCTCCTTGCCGGAAGCCGGGGACGCCGCTGAGATTGGCCGGTTGGTCCTTCAAGCCTTGTCCCAGACGCGCAACCTGGCGCGGGGCCTCTTTCCAGTGGAATTGGAATCGAACGAGTTGGCGCCTGCCCTCCGCGATTTGGCCGCCACGGTGGAGAAGTTGTTTAACATTTCCTGCCAGGTGGAAAGTGAAGAAAACCTCGTTGTGGCGGACCGAGCGGTGGTGAACCACATCTTTCGTCTCGCTCAAGAGGCGATTAATAATTCCGTAAAACACGGCAAGGCCAAACGAGTGTTCATCCAACTCAAGACCATCGCAGATAAAACCATCCTCACCATTCGGGATGACGGAACGGGTTTCGCTCCCGAATCCATTCAGGCCAAAGGGCTGGGGCTGAGGATCATGAACTATCGCGCACAGAAGATTGGTGGCACTTTGGAGATTCATCCCGCCGAGGGCGGGGGCACACTCGTCACCTGCGCGTTCCAGAAACCATTAAAGGAAGATTGAGTTTAGCCGAAAGTAATAGTATTGGTCAACAGAAGCTTATGGTAACCAAAAATCAAGTCGGGCTGCGCAAACCCAAAACCAGAGTGTTACTGGTCGATGATCATCCCATCCTGCGCCGAGGCTTGGCGCAACTCATCAATCAAGAGGCGGACATGACTGTTTGCGGGGAAGCGGAGGACGCGCCCAAAGCCTTCGAAGCGGTAAGCACTCTGCAACCGGACGTGGCTGTCTTCGATATTTCACTCAAAGGGGGCAACGGCATCGAACTAATCAAGAACGTCAAAGCCCGCTTTCCCGATCTCCCCATTCTCGTGCTCTCCATGCACGATGAATCCCTTTACGCCGAGCGAGCCCTTCGCGCCGGGAGTCTTGGGTATATCATGAAGGAAGAGGCGATCGAGCAAGTCCTGGTAGCCATTCGCCGGGTGCTCCTCGGAGAGATTTTTTTAAGCGATAAAATGAAGGCCAAGATGCTTCAGCAATTGGCCAACGGCAAAGCCAAGGCCTTCGTCTCCCCCATCGAACATCTCACCGACCGTGAATTGGAGGTCTTTCGGCTCATAGGAGAGGGACGGAGCACGCGCCAGATTGCGGGCGAACTCCATTTGAGTGTTCGCACTGTCGAGGCGTATCGCGAATACATTAAGGGAAAACTGAACCTGAAGAACGCCACGGAATTGGTTCAGCACGCTTTCCACTGGGTGCATCACGAAGCTGCAGCTTAAGCGGAGATTCCCCCTCAGTACCGCATCGGGCGCCGGAGATTAGCCGCAGCCCCACACAAGCAATCGGCCCGTGCTGGCCGTACTCTCTTCTAGCTGGTCTTTAGCGTTGAAAAAACATCGGCGCCCCCTGGGGAGTTTCGTGGGCGCAAGGCTGGTTAGTGGGGGAGTCAGCCGGCCGCGCGGTCGCGCTGGCCAGATTGTTCGCCAGCAGGTAAGATTCTACTTCTTCGCCGCTCACGTCTGACAGCATGTGCCCGTTCACTTGCACGCAGGGACTAAGCATCTGACCGCTTTTCTCGATCATCTCCTGGCGTTGGACCGGGTCGTTGATGATATCCCTATCCTCAAAGGAGAGGTCATATTTGCGCATGATTGCGCGCACGCCCTGGCTCCAGCCACAGCTCGGTTTCAAATAAGCGATAATTTTTGGTTTTTCCATAAGTCTCAAAGCAACGTCAAACTGCCATACTGGATGGCTTTAGCAACCTTTTTTCCGCTCCGCTGTGAATTACCCGTGCCCAAATCCTCGCCTAAGGAATCAAAAATGCGATTTTGCTCAATAAAATTGAGGAATTCATTTCTGGTGCCAAAATACAAAAACTATAGAACGCCGAAAGTGGCATCGCTGTATTGGGCTTGTGTGTTTCGAATCGAATTATTTCTTAGCCCGACTTTCGATACTCGCGACAATTTTCCCTGAAGATCTGCGGATTTGCTCGGTTTTTCGACGGGCGGACCCTATAGGTCTTCACTACATTTTTCTGTCGCGCTCAGGTCGTCAGCTTGCGTTGTGCGCTCAAGCGCGGC
>JBBRPK010000075.1:0-25651 GCA_038228235.1 Verrucomicrobiota bacterium | reverse complement strand
TTTTAAAATTGCGTGGGGTCCTGCGGCGAGGGATTTTGGCTGTGGCCAAGGCGGCGAGGCCGGAGCATCCCCGCAGCGGGCTGTGACGGCCGAGTCAACGCAGGCCGCAGACAAAAGACCCGCCACCCGGAGGGTTTTCGCGGAAAAGGCCGGCTGGCTTCGTTGCTCCTCGGTCGCAGATCGCTGGCGGATATGCTCCCCTCGTCGCGCCTCGCCATCCGGCCTTTTCCCCGAAAACAGGACCCCACGGAATTTTAAAACAGGCTCTAAAGAAAAAAGCGAGGCTGGCGTGAGCCAGCCTCGCTGAACGATTATCAGGTGGTCCTGAGCGTGGGATGATTTAGTAATCCATTCCGCCGCCCATGCCGCCAGGACCGTGTCCGCCGCCGCCCGGCGATGCTTTTTCCTTCTCCGGCACCTCGGTGATGAGGCATTCGGTGGTCAGGAGCAGTCCGGCAATCGAGGCCGCGTTCTGCAGCGCAGTGCGAGTGACCTTCTTCGGATCCACAACACCCGCTTTGACCAGGTCTTCATATTCACCGGTCGAAACGTTGTAGCCATCGTTGCCTTTGCGTTTCTTGATTTCCTGAACCACGATCGAACCTTCCACGCCGGCGTTTTCCGCCAGGGCGCGAGTGGGTTCTTCGACGGCGCGCTTGACGATATCGACGCCAATCTGTTCGTCATGGTTGCTCACTTTCAGGGTTTCCAAAACGTTGAGGCAGCGGATGAGCGCCACGCCACCGCCGGGAACGATGCCTTCTTCAACTGCGGCGCGGGTCGCATGCAGGGCGTCCTCGACGCGGGCTTTCTTTTCCTTCATTTCGGTTTCGGTCGCAGCGCCGACGTTGATGACGGCTACGCCACCGGCGAGCTTGGCCAGGCGTTCCTGCAATTTCTCGCGGTCGTAATCGGAGGTAGTTTCCTCGATTTGACGGCGAATCTGGTTGACGCGGCCCTGGATGTCCGTGGACTTTCCGTGGCCTTCGACGATAGTGGTGTTCTCCTTATCCACGACGATGGACTTGGCGCGGCCAAGGTCTTCCAAACCGATGGACTCGAGCTTGATGCCGAGATCTTCGGTGATGCATTTGCCGCCTGTCAGGATGGCAATGTCTTCCATCATGGCTTTGCGACGGTCGCCGAAGCCGGGGGCTTTGACGGCGCAGACGTTAATCGTCCCGCGCAGCTTGTTGACTACGAGCGTGGCGAGAGCTTCGCCTTCAACATCCTCGGCGATGATCAGGAGGGGTTTGCCCAGCTTGGCTACCTTCTCGAGGATCGGCAGCAGGTCTTTTAGGCTGCTAATCTTCTTTTCATAGTTGAGGACATAGGCCTCTTCCAGCTTGGCTTCCATCGTCTCCGCGTTCGTGACGAAGTAAGGCGAGAGATAACCTTTATCGAATTGCATTCCCTCGACCACTTCGAGGGTGGTTTCGATGGATTTAGCTTCTTCGACGGTAATGGTGCCGTCCTTGCCGACTTTGTCCATGGCATCAGCGATGATCTCGCCGATGGTGGTGTCCCAGTTGGCCGAGACAGTCGCGACTTGCTTGATTTCTTCCTTGTCTTTGACCTTCTTGGCTATTTTGGCGAGTTGATCCACGGCGGCTTCCACGGCTTTTTGAATGCCGCGCTGGATGCCAATAGGGCTGGCGCCAGCCGTCACGAACTTCAAGCCTTCGCGATAAATCGCTTCGGCCAAAACGGTGGCGGTGGTGGTGCCATCGCCGGCGGCGTCACTGGTCTTGCTCGCGACTTCGCGGACCATTTGAGCCCCCATGTTTTCAAAAGGATCTTCCAGTTCGATCTCCTTCGCGACGGTCACACCGTCTTTTGTCACCGTGGGAGAGCCAAACTTTTTGTCGAGCACCACGTTGCGGCCTTTGGGACCGAGGGTCGCGACGACCGCACGGGCGAGTTTATTGACTCCTTTAAGGAGGGCTTGACGAGCTGACTCATCAAAGACTAATTGTTTTGCAGCCATAAATAATATCTTTAGTTGGTTATTGAAGTGGGTTATTCGATGACCGCAAGGATGTCATCAGAGTTTAAAATTTTGTATTCCTTGCCGTCGAGCTTGATCTCAGTGCCGCCGTATTTGCTGACCAGCACGCGATCTCCTTTTTTGACTTCGAAGGGAACTTTTTTGCCGTTGTCGTCTGTTTTACCGGTGCCCAGAGCGATGATCAGACCTTCGGTGGGTTTCTCCTTGGCAGAATCGGGAATGATAATGCCGCCCTTCTTGACTTCCTTCTCTTCGGCCGGTTCAACCAGAACGCGGTCACCAAGAGGTTTTACGTTAATAGCCATAGTTTTGTTTTGTTTGTTTTGGTTTCGGTGAATCAAATCCCGCCGCCCTCGCTGCGGGAAAAGGATGGCTGTGCGCCGCCGGCTGTCTTGGTTAAAGCCAGCCAGGCGCCGCAAAGCCAAAATCGCTAACTCTTCTTCTCATCGACCACTTCAGCGTCGATAATCGGCTCTTCCTTGGTCCCTTCCGCCTTAGCGCCGGCGCCTTCGTCAGGCGCTGGTCCAGAGGCGCCCTTCCCTCCTTTAGTTTTTTCAGAGGCGGCCTTGTAAAGCTCCGCTGAGACCGCCTGCCAGGCTTCGTTTAGTTTTTCGCTGGAGGCCTTCATGGCCTCGGTATCACTGCCTTTGAGCGCCTCCTTCAGTTCGGTGACGGCGTTTTCAATTTTACTCTTGTCGTCGCCGGAAATCTTATCCGCATTATCTTTGAGCATCTTCTCGCTCCGATAAACCGCATTGTCCGCTTCATTCCGGATTTCAATTTCTTCCCGATGCTTTCGATCATCCTCGGCGTGCGCCTCGGCGTCCTTGCGCATTTTTTCAATTTCGTCCTTGGAGAGGCCGCTGCTGGCGGTGATGGTGATTTTCTGTTCCTTGCCCGTGCCCAGATCTTTGGCGCTGACGTGCAAAATACCATTGGCATCGATGTCAAAAGTGACTTCGATCTGCGGCATCCCACGCGGGGCCGGTGGAATATCGGTGAGCTGGAATTTGCCGATAGTTTTGTTGTCCTTGGCAAATTGGCGTTCGCCCTGCAGGACGTGGATTTCGACGCCGGGTTGATTATCAGAGGCGGTCGAGAAGATCTCCGACTTGCGCGTTGGAACGGTAGTGTTGCGTTCGATTAATTTTGTAAAAACACCGCCTAAAGTCTCGATTCCCAGTGAAAGCGGAGTAACGTCAAGCAGCAGCACATCCTTGACTTCACCTTTAAGGACCCCGCCCTGAATGGCGGCGCCGACGGCGACCACCTCATCGGGGTTCACGCCTTGGTGAGGCGGCTTGTTCAGCAATGACTCGGCAGTTTGCACCACCCGGGGCATGCGCGTCATTCCACCCACTAACACCAGCTCATCAATATCGCTGGGGTTGATTCCGGAATCCTTCAAGCAAGCTTTGACCGGGCCCACGGTGCGCTCGAAGAGATCGTCACAAAGTTGTTCCATCTTGGCCCGCGTCAGCTTCATGCTGATGTGCTTGGGCCCGCTGGCATCGGCCGTCACAAAGGGCAGGTTGATCTCATAGACCTGCGTGCTGGAGAGCGCGATTTTAGCTTTCTCGGCTTCTTCCTTAATGCGCTGCAGGGCATCGGGCTGCTTGCGCAGATCCATGCCCTGGTCCTTTTTGAATTCATCCAAAATCCAATCCATGAGCCGCGAGTCCCAGTCGTCCCCGCCCAAATGAGTGTCTCCATTGGTCGCTTTCACTTCGAAAACGCCATCCCCAATCTCGAGGACCGAAATATCGAACGTCCCTCCGCCAAGGTCATAGACGGCGATCTCTTCGTCTTTCTTTTTGTCCAGCCCGTACGCCAGCGAGGCAGCCGTGGGTTCATTGATAATTCGCAGCACCTCCAATCCTGCAATTCGGCCCGCATCTTTGGTCGCCTGCCGCTGGGAATCATTGAAATACGCCGGTACCGTGATGACTGCCTGAGTAATCTTTTCCCCTAAACGCATCTCAGCATCCGCCTTCATTTTCGAGAGAATCATGGCCGAGACTTCCGGCGGGCTGAATTGTTTTGGCTTGCCGTCCACCTCGACTTCGACCACCGCGTCGCTGTTGCTGGCACGGACGACTTTGTAGGGAATCCGCTTAATCTCCTCCTGAATTTCATCAAATTTGCGCCCCATGAAGCGCTTGACTGAATAGACGGTGTTCCGCGGGTTAGTGACAGCTTGACGCTTCGCGGCGTCGCCCACCAAACGTTCCCCAGTTTTCGTAAAAGCTACCACTGAAGGGGTAATCCGTCTTCCCTCGGAATTCTCCAATACCAACGGCTCTCCACCCTCCATGACCGCCATGCAAGAGTTGGTCGTTCCTAAATCGATGCCAAGTATTTTAGCCATAAACAAACGTTCCTGTTTTAAATTCGACCTTTCTTAAGCAGCGATAATGCCACCGGCAGAATCATTTCTTAAGTGCCTACGGCATAGCAATATAGGTCGATTGTATAAAAATTTTCCGGCTCGCAAAATTCCTCTATCCGAGTCACATTGGCACAATTGCAGGGACTGGCACACTCTATGGCCGGGTTGGATTCCCGGACAGCCCGGAGTGCGCCCGTCCCCGGGCGCAGCACGGTACGAGATTTGGAGGGTTCGCACAAATTGGGACGTTGCCCGGCCATTCGGGGCTCGGTGCGCCCGACCGGCGCACTCCGTCCGGCGACCGGTCTTTTCCTTTGCCAATGGCCTCCCTTCGTAACTAAAGCCCTTCCCACAATTTGCCGATGCTCGGTAATGAGCTTCACTTTGCTGGGGTGCGTTTGTGACCGCAGGGAGGGCGCAGATTGCTCCCCGCAAGGGCTTATGGAGCAGCAACCGCCATTTTTTCATACCGGAGAAAGCGACCGCTTCAGGGTAAAGCCTATATGATCAAGAAACGACTATCGTTGTTGCCAAAGATGGGCGACCGATCTCAATCGCTCGACATCCTCAGGTTTTTTGCAGTCGTCCTGGTTTTGTGGAGACACTCCTGGGTATGTCCGGCGCATTTCAGCCCGGTGGTGCATTCCGTCACCCTTGTTTTGGCCCGAGGGGGATGGATCGGAGTGGATCTGTTTTTCGTTTTGAGCGGGTTCCTCATCTCCGGTCTGCTTTTCAAGGAAAGCCAAACCCAGGGTCAGATTTCGCTGTCTCGCTTCTACCTTCGCCGTGGCTTCAAAATCTATCCAGCTTTCTGGGTCCTGATTTTGTTTACGATTGGCCTGGAATTAGTTGTTAGCAAGACAACTTCGGCAAAGTGGATCGTTTCCGAATTGTTGTTTTTTCAGAACTACGGGGCAGCGAGTCAGTGGGTTTACACTTGGTCGCTGGCGGTCGAGGAGCACTTTTACATTTTTCTGCCACTGCTTCTAGTGGTTCTGTTGAAATCTTCTTCCAACCGGGCACAGCCGTTCGGCAAGGTTCCATGTCTTTTTGGCCTCATCGCGGCAGGGTGTCTGGTGTTGCGCCTGAATGCGGCCGCGTCAGGGGCTTTCTCGTGCCAAGCGCACCTGATGCCGACCCATTTGCGATTCGATTCCCTCTTCTTTGGTGTCCTGATTTCCTATTACTATCACTATCATCGACCAAGTTTCGATCAGATCGCACAGAAATTTGGCAGACTGTGTATTGCCTCCGGCTCTCTCCTGCTTCTTCCTGCTTTCATATTTGATCAGGCCAGCACTCCTTATCTCTACACCTTTGGATACACTGAATTCTATCTTGGGAGTGGACTAATTCTGATTGGATTCCTTGGAAGGGGAACGAGCATAAATCCTCTGAACCAATGCCTGGCTTTCATTGGGACACGGTCGTATTCCATTTACCTCTGGCACGGACCGGTTTTCTGGTTCGCCAACGAGCGCTTCGCCGCCGGAAGGAGCTTCTTCAATTGGTACGGTTGGACGGTCACCTCGCTCGGAGGAGCGATCTTGATGGGCATCGCCATGGCCGCTGTAATCGAATATCCCGTGCTCCTCGTTCGAGACAGATGGTTTCCTTCTCGGAGCCAGAACGCTATCGATAATCCGTCGAAGGGTGCTAGCAGAGAAATTCCGTGCCCCGAAAGTCTGGGCATAATGTCCGGCTCAGAGCTTGGCTCAGCTCAGGCCTGAAGTTCGTCGGCGCGCGTTCCAGCGAGACCGCGTTTTTCGGCATTCCTACGGACGCCGACGCTCCCCTACTTTGTCAGTCTCCCTGATCATAGCGACCCGGCGCAAAAATAAAGGTTGCGGCGGCCCCTTTGTTTGCTAATTTCTCCTTCCTCTTGGGCGGGAACTGGTTATCCGGCGAACGACCCATCGAGGAAAACGGCCGCAAATGCCTGTATTTGTGTGAATGCAGGGGGCCAAAACAACACCGAAAATAATCCCGTGTTCCGCGGGATGGTTCGACCGGCGCAAGCCAGCGAGCTCCCAACCAAAGGAAACTATGCTCAGTATTGGTATTAAAGAGTTATTGGATGCCGGTGTCCATTTCGGACATCAAACCAAACGGTGGAATCCCAAGATGAAGCAATTCATCTTCGAAGCGCGCAACGGGATTCATATCATCGACCTCAGCAAAACCCTCACCCAACTGGAAACGGCCTGCGATTTCCTCGCCGCCACTGTCCGCAAGGGCGGCCAGGTGCTTTTCGTCGGCACCAAAAAGCAGGCCCAGGAGGCGGTTCGTGAATCGGCCAAGACCTGCGGCCAGCATCATGTCACCGAGCGCTGGCTGGGGGGCACGTTGACCAATTTTAACACCATCAAGCGCTCCATCGCCCGTTTGAAGGAAATCGAAAAAATGGAAGCGGACGGCTCAATTAACCGCTATGTCAAGCAGGAGCAATCCGTCTTGCGCCGGGAAGCCGCCCGCCTCACCAAGCATTTCGAGGGCATCCGCAACCTGGAGAAATTCCCGGCTGCCATGTTTATCGTGGATATCAAGCGGGAGCACAACGCCGTGGCTGAGGCGCGGCGCTTGCACATTCCCCTGGTCGCGGTAGTGGACACAAACTGTGACCCCGACCTCGTCACATATCCGATGGCTGGCAACGATGATGCCATCCGTTCGGTGCGTTTGATTTTAAGCGTCATTGTGCAAACCATCACGCAGGCCCGGGCCGAATACGAAGCAAAGTATAACCGTCGCAAATCAATTGGCGAGACAGGCGGAGAAACTCCCGCCACGGGCGAAGTGGTTCCCGAAGCAGCTTCTGACACTGAACTGCCGG
Organism: Verrucomicrobiota bacterium; assembly: GCA_038228235.1. GTDB lineage: Bacteria > Verrucomicrobiota > Verrucomicrobiia > Limisphaerales > JBBRPK01 > JBBRPK01. Next base: position 18,421 of record JBBRPK010000075.1, on the reverse strand, counting down.
CCACTCCCTCGGTGGAACCCGCTCCCACGGCCGTGCCAGCTTGAACGTATCCGCGGCCAAACCTCCTGTGGGATTTTGCTCTATCGCCGGGATCTGAAACTTTGAAATCTTAGAACTTATGGCTGAAATTACCGCCGCAACCGTCGGCAAACTTCGTGAAATGACGAACGCCGGCCTCATGAATTGCAAAAAAGCGCTCACCGAGGCCAAGGGCGATCTGGATTTGGCAGTGGACATCCTCCGTAAAAAAGGCGAGGCCACGGCCGCCGTGAAAGCTTCGCGCGAGGCCAACGAAGGCCTCATCGCCCAATACATCCAACCCGGGGCGCGCGTAGGTGTCCTGGTCGAGATCAATTGCGAGACGGATTTCGTGGCGCGCAACGACTCCTTCCGAGCCTTTTGCGAAGAGGTCGCTCGGACGTTGGCGGCCAATTCGGCGTCCGACTTGGAAAGCCTCCGCACCGCCCAAGTCGCGAAACTGGGGGAAAACATCAAAATTTCCCGGCACCACCGGATGGACGTCAGCGGCCACGGCATGGTCGCCGCTTACATTCACACCGGCGCCAAGGTTGGGGTTTTGGTCGAGGTGGGCGCCGGAAAAGAAGCCACCGTCACGAATGACGAGTTTAAGCAGTTGGTGCGGGACACCACGCTGCAAATCGCCGCTGGCCATCCTAAATGGGTCTCGCGCGACCAGGTCAATCCGGGGATTTTGGCGAAAGAAAAGGAAATCGCCGCCGACCAAGTGAAAAATAAGCCTCCGCAGGCCGTGGCAAAGATCGTGGAAGGCAAGCTTGAGAAGTTTTTTCAAGGCCACTGTTTGCTCGATCAGGGTTTCGTGAAAAAGAATTCCGAAGTGACCATGAAAGAACATGCCGCCTCTGTGGCCAAGCAGCTAGGCGATGAGATCACAGTCCGCCGCTTTGTTCGATTCCAAGTGGGCGAAAGCCCGGGATAAGGACGATTCCTACCGCAGAGACGCGGTGGCGCGTTTGGTGATTTCAGATCGGCGCGCCGTTGGAGGGCGCTATTGCATGAAGCTGGGCCAATCCCCAGTCGCCTGCCCGGGAAATGAACTCAACGCGTCCGCGATTCTAACGCTTCCTCGATCATACGCCGGCGTTCCTGGGGTATTTTCCAGCGCGCTTGTTGCTCCTCTACGAGTGTGCGCAGAGGGTCGAAGTAAAGAAACTGAGCGCCCGGTTTTACACTGGGGCTGGTGAAAACTGCAATCCCAGTCTCCTGGTTGTAATACTCGTAACTGTGCCCATCGCGCTTGCCCCCTCCACCCATCGTGTCCACTACAAACGACGGCGTGTTAAAGCCCGCGGTATGACCGCGCACATGCTTCTCGATGTTCAACCCGGTTTCCAGCGAAGTCCGTAAATCCTCCACTCCCGGCACTAAGTCATGAAAATAAACGTAGTATGGATGAATATTGATGTAGCTCAATCGCCGTATCAGCAATTGCATCGTTGCGGGATCGTCGTTCACGCCGCGCTGCAACACCGTCTGGCAGCGCACTGTGATGCCACGTTCGGTCATCCGATTCATCGCCGTTTGCGTGATGCCAGTAATTTCGTTTGGATGGTTGAAATGCGTATGGACCACCACGTCCTTGTGCAGTTTGCGACCAAGTTCGACCACGCGCGTCAAAGCGTCCAGCCAGGCATGATCAGTGAGAATCTTTTGCGGCAGGACAGCCAGGCCTTTCGTCGCATAGCGGATGCGGCGGATGTTAGGCAAAGTCAACAAACGCTCGCCGATCATTTGGATGTGCTCGGGCTTAAGATTGTAAGTGTCACCCCCGCTGACGACTATGTCCTCCAGTTCCGGCCGGGAAGCAATATACGCGAAAGCATCTTCCCAACGTTGCGCGCGGCCTGAAAGTTTGAGCTTCTCGACTGTTTCAGTATCGCCGCCGATGGCGTAGCTGCGAGTGCAGAAACGGCAATAAACCGGGCACGAGTCCAGAGGGAGGAACAATGCCTTGTCCGGGTAACGATGGGTCAAGCCCGGCACGGGCGAATCGCTTTGTTCGTGCAAGGAGTCGAGCCGCAGCTCGGGATGATCGGGTTTTTGCTGCGATGCCAAAGGCAAAAACTGCGCGCGGATGGGATCATGATATGGATCATTCCAATCAACCAACCCCAACAGATAAGGCGAAATCCGCAACGCCATAGGCGCATGCTTGAGGCCCGCAACGATGTCTTCGTAAAAGGCGTCGGTGGCGAGGTCCTGCAGGGTCTCGCGCAACTGACGGACGTTGGTCACAGTGTGCCGCGTCTGGAAAGGGTGGGTCTGGAACTCCTCGGCTCTCACCGCGGCATACGCCGGAATTGTGGCCCAGAAGTCATCGCCCCGCAGGTTCCGATGTTCGAGCGTGCGCGCCGGCGGGACGATTTCCACTTCCAGCTCAGTCAGTGACGGCGGGTCCAAAAGTTCGACTTCCATAAAAACAGGGGATGTTGATTTGGGTTTAAAAGTGTTAATTCACGACGGAAATTAATTGCGCCCCCGGCGTGAACCCTCACAGCAGGCTTTTACCATCTGGAGAATTTCAGCGAAGTTGGTCTGGCCCAGCTCCCGTTCCAGAGCAGACTCCGCGGAAGCAAAAACCTTTTCCAGCGCCGCCTCGATACACCGTCCGACGGGGCAGGACTGGCTGGGCCGTTTGGAGTGCAAGGCGAAGGGCTCGTCGGTTTCGACGGCTCGATAAACCTCAGCCAGGCTAATCTTCGACGGCGCCCGGCTCAACCGGGAACCCGAGCCAGCCCCTTTGCCAGTCGTGATCAATCCAGCCGCTTGCAAGGCCAGCAACAGGCGGCGAATGACCACCGGATGAGTGTTAACGCTGGCGGCGAGCAATCCCGAACTCACCGTCGCGCCCTCCTTATAGGCGAGCACCGCGAGCACGTGCACTCCCATGGCAAATCGACAACTCGTCCGCACGCGTGTTATGTAACCATAGCCATTACAGTTGTCAATAGGTGAAACGCCCTATTTGGAAAATAGCATTTCGAGAAAATCCCTCCATTAGCTTTTGCTCCGCGATGGGATTCCTGTTTCAATTTGCTCGTTGATGAAACTCTTGGTGATTGGCGCAGGCGGACGGGAACATGCGCTCGTTTGGAAGCTGGCGCAGTCCCCGCACGCGACCCAAATCTGGTGCGCGCCGGGAAACGCGGGAGTGGGGCAGGAACGGTTGGCTAAAAATCATGCCCTGGTCGAATGCGCTGGCATCAGCGCCGAAGATTTGCCGGGACTGCTCGATTTTGCCCTGGAGAAAAAGCCCGACCTGACTGTAGTGGGGCCAGATGGCCCGCTGGCTCTCGGCATTGTTGACCTGTTCCAGAAAAATGGCTTGCGCATCTGGGGTCCCAATCAAAAGGCGGCCCTTTTTGAGTCCTCCAAGGTGTTCGCCCAGGATTTTATGGAGCGCCATGGCATTCCGACGGCTCGGGCGGGCGCATTTTCGGAGGAGCAGCAGGCGAAAAAATTTGCGGCCTCGCTCGGCCACCGCTGCGCAGTAAAGGCCGATGGACTGGCATTGGGCAAAGGAGTTTTGATTTGCGACAACGAACAGGACGCGCATAAAGCCATTCATGACATTCTGGTGCAAAAGACCTTCGGGGCCGCCGGGGGAAAGATCGTGATCCAGGAGCTCCTGCAAGGGACGGAGATCTCGTTGCACGCATTGTGCGACGGAAAGACTGCCAAACTGTTCCCGACCTCCCAGGATCATAAGCGGGCCTTGGAAAACGATGAGGGACCGAACACAGGCGGGATGGGGACGTATTCCCCGACGCCGTTTTTGAACGAAGCAGAATTGGCAAAGGTCGCAGAAATGATTTTGGTTCCCTGGCTGAAGGGCTGTGCGGCGGAGGGAATTGATTTTCATGGCATCCTCTATCCGGGAGTGATGCTGACTAAGGCAGGACCGAAGGTCTTGGAATTCAACGCCCGATTTGGGGATCCGGAAACACAGGTTTATCTGACACGCCTCGAGAGCGATTTATTAGAGCTGCTCGAGGCGAGCGTGGATGGAACGCTTGGCCAGATCGAATTAAGATGGAGCCCGATGGCATCGGTTTGCGTGGTGATGGCTTCGGAAGGCTACCCTGCCTCCTACACCAAAGGAAAACCAATTCGCGGTCTGGCCGAAGCGGGACAATTGCCTCGCACAAAAGTTTTTCACGCTGGCACAGCACCATCGAGCTCGGGTATCGTAACCAGCGGGGGGCGCGTTTTGGGCGTTACGGCTTGGGCTGAGGATTTGTCAAGTGCGCGCACAGCGGCGTATGACGGCGTAGAGCAAATTAGATTCGACGGAGCGCAATTTCGGCGCGATATTGCGGCCCGGGCATTAGGCTAGTGGATTCGAGGCGAACCAAACCTGGAGAATTATCATGAAATTGAGAACTGTGGTTGGATTTTTATTACTGTTTGGGTTTTGCCCCTTTGGCGGGTTGGTCCGCGGGGCGACCACGAACGACACGCCCGATTTTAAAGAAGTTTATGATTTGCTTCGCGCCAATCTAGCGGCCGGAAATGAAGCGGAGCTGAACCGCGGCGCGGTGCGTGGCCTGCTCAGCGAGTTCCAGTCACGTGTGACATTGCTGGATCCATCGAAGCAGGTTGGCCCGGCAGTCAATTCCGAATCTGCCATCCGGGCAGGAATATTCGATGGTTCCTATGGCTATTTGCGGATCGGGCGGGTGGGTCCCGGAACCGACAAGGAGGTCATGGCCGCCTATCAAAAGCTAGGTGATTCCAACAAATTAAAAGGCGTCGTTTTTGATCTGCGCTTTGCTGGCGGAGAGGATTACGCCGCCGCAGCCTCGCTCGCTGATTGGTTTTTCTCAAATGAAAAACCCATGCTCGATTACGGCGCCGGCGTAAAAAACTCCACTGCCAAGACAAACGCTTTTTCCCTCCCTCTGACTCTTTTGGTCAACCAGCAAACAAAAGGCGCCGCCGAGGCTTTCGCGGGAGTTTTGCGTCAAGCGGACATTGGATTGCTCATCGGCGGGACCAACACCGCCGGCCAGGCCAGCATGGGCAAGGAGTTCACGCTCAAAACCGGCCAGCATTTATGGATCGCCACCTCTCTGATCAAATTAGGCAACGGCCAACCGTTTCCTGTCGCTGGCCTCAAACCGGATATTCAGGTCGAAGTCAGCCCGCAGGACGAGCAGGCCTACTTCGAGGATGCCTACAAGGTTTTGCCGAAAGCGGGGCATTTGGCCAATGTTACGACCAATCAAACTAATCTCTCGCTCACCAACCGTCCTACCCGCCATCGGACCACCGAAGCAGAATTGGTCCAGATGCATCGGGACGGCCAACTCCCCGAGGGAGAGGGTCCCTCGGGCAAGTCCCGGAACAACGAAACTCACGTTGTCTATGACCCGGCGCTGGCGCGGGCGATTGATTTGCTCAAAGGCTTGTCGGTGGTCCAACATTTCCGCTCGATTTGAATTCACGGTTGACGAGTTCGCTGGTGCCCCGCAAGGTGAAAACATTGATTAGGGAATGAAGACGATTCTATTCGTTTGCACGGGAAATATTTGTCGCAGTCCGATGGCCGAGGGTTTGTTCCGCCAGGCGGTGAAAGGACGAGACGATTTCCGGGTAATGTCAGCAGGGGTAGGAGCGGTGGAAGGCCTGCCCCCCAGCCAGCACGCCGTGCAAGCGCTCAAGGATTTGGGCATTGATATTTCCAGGCAGCGCAGCCGGGTCCTCACCGGAGAGTTGATACGGCAGGCGGACTATATTTTCGGAATGACTCACAGCCACGTCGATGCTGTCACCTTGCTCTATCCCCAGGCGGCCGAGAAGACTTTCCTACTGCGGGAATTTGATGAAACGCTGGACAATTACGAAGCGGATATCGGCGACCCCATTGGAGGTTCCTATGAAATTTATGCCAATTGCCGCGACCAGATCGAACAGGGGATCGTCGCCATGCTGAAATATGTGGACCAGACTTTCGCCGCTCCCAGCGGCAGCCGGGGTTCTGCCAGCAGAACGACGGTGGCGATTGGCGCAGACCATGGCGGCTTTGAGCTGAAGGAAATGCTCAAACATTATTTGCAGAAAAAGGGGATCGCTATCAGGGATTTCGGCGCCGGTTCAGAAGCAGCCACCGACTATCCGGATTTTGCCCAGGCCGTAGCCCGCAGCGTCGCGGAGCATCAGCATAACTTCGGGGTCCTGGTTTGCGCTTCCGGCATCGGCATGAGCATCGCCGCCAACAAAGTTCCGGGGGCCCGGGCCGCCCTGGTATGGGACGAACACATAGCCCAGGCCGCCCGGCAGCACAACGACGCGAACATCCTCTGCCTGGCGGGAAAAGGAACCGATCCGGATCTGGCCAAGAGAATTGTCGATGCCTTCCTCTCGGCCAGCTTTGAAGGCGGGCGTCATGAACGCCGAGTTAACAAAATCGAGACGACTGTGGCTCTTATGGATTTGAAATTAAAAGCGGTGGATCCGGAAATCGCCCGGGCCATCAACAGCGAGCGGCAACGCCAGCAGGAAAACATCGAACTGATCGCGAGCGAGAATTTTACCAGCCCCGCCATCATGGAAGCCCAGGGGTCGGTGCTGACCAACAAATACGCTGAGGGCTACCCTAAGAAACGTTGGTATGGCGGATGTGAGTTCGTTGATGTCATCGAGCAATTGACCATCGACCGCGCGAAAAGTCTTTTCGGCGCCGAACACGCCAACGTCCAGGCCCACTCGGGCAGCCAGGCCAATATGGCCGTTTATTTCGCCTTCCTTAAGCCCGGCGACAAAATGCTCACCATGGACCTGAGCCATGGCGGTCACTTGACCCATGGGAATAAAGCAAATTTCTCCGGAAGATTCTTTGAAATCGTCCACTACGGTGTGCGCAAAGAGGACGAGCGCATCGATTACGATCAACTCGCCAGGATGGCCCGAGAGAACAGGCCGAAGATGATCACGGTCGGGGCCAGCGCTTATCCTCGGATTATCGACTTCGCCCGGATGGGAGAAATTTCCCGCGAAGTGGGGGCGCTCCTCCTGGCGGATATCGCGCACATTGCCGGGCTGGTCGCCGCCGGGTTGCACCCCAGCCCTATCGGGCACGCCGACTTCGTCACCACCACCACCCACAAAACTTTGCGCGGGCCGCGGGGCGGTTTGATCCTGTGTCCGGAAAGGTATGCCAAAGAAATTGATTCTCAGGTTTTCCCCGGGATTCAGGGCGGACCCCTGATGCACGTCATCGCCGCCAAAGCGGTCTGTCTTTTGGAGGCCTCCCAACCTGGCTTCAAAACCTACCAGCAGCAGATCGTCAGAAATGCGCGCGCCCTCGCCGAGGCCATGAAACGCAATGGTTACCGGCTCATTAGCGGGGGCACGGACAACCATCTCTTACTGGTGGATGTCGGCATGAGGGGGTTGACCGGCAAAGATTGCCAATCGGCGCTGGATCAGGCGGGCATCACCGTCAATAAGAATACCATCCCGTTCGAAACCCGTTCTCCTTTTCAGGCCAGCGGAATTCGCCTCGGCAGCCCTGCGGTTACCACCCGTGGAATGAGGGAGCCGGAAATGGCCGCCATTGGCGATATGATCAGCGAGGTGCTCCTCGATATAAAGAATCTTGACGCCGCTCAATCCGTGCGGCAACGTGTCTTGGAACTGACGGCGAGGTTCCCCTTGCCCTACTGATTGATAGCGAATAAATCTGTCCCAATCTCCGATTGACCAGCCCGGTATAGCGAAAGCACTTATTTTAATCCCTTACCCTTGCGCATCCGACTTTGACGATTTAAATATTATTTACGGATTTTTGAGAACATTATGCCCAGACCATCGAAAAAAGCCCCCAAATTAAAGGGCGAACAACCATCTCTTGAAGCTGGAGAAGCGCAGGCCCTCCCCGTGCCCGATGCCGCTCCTTCTCCTGTCGCCACTGCCACTCTCGAATTAGATCCGCCGACCCCGCCCTCGGAGGTGGAGACCGAACCAGTCAAAGCAGAGTCCGACGCCCCCAGAGAAGAAACAGACCCCAAGCCCAAGGCAGAGAGGCCCAAAGGAAAAAGGGAGAAGCAGGACAAGGCCGAGTTGACGCCCCCTCCCGAAACCAACGGCGCTCCCCTTCTATCTATCAACATCGCCAAACTTCAAGCGATGTCCATGGCCGAGTTAAATCAAATGGCCAAAGAACTGGGGATCGAGAATTTCGGCACCATGCGCAAGCATGAGGTCATTTTTCATATCCTGCAAAAAAATGCCGAACGCAGCGGTGTGCTGTTTTCAGAAGGCGTTCTCGAAGTCCTGGCTGAAGGATTTGGTTTTCTCCGCTCCCAGAGTTTCAATTATCTTCCCTGCCCGGAGGACATTTATGTTTCTCCTTCGCAGATTCGGCGCTTTGACTTGCAAACCGGCAACCTGGTGGCAGGACAAATTCGCCCGCCCAAGGAAAAGGAGCGCTTCTTTGCCCTGCTCAAGGTCGAAGGGGTGGATGGCGAAGACCCCGACAAAGCGAAGGACAAGACTCACTTTGACAACCTCACACCGCTCTTTCCGGAACGGCGTTTCATTCTCGAAACTGCCAGCGATGAACTTTCCACGCGGGTGCTCGACTTGGTCTGCCCCATTGGGAAAGGCACACGGGGGTTGATCGTGGCCCCACCCCGAACCGGCAAAACGGTCCTGATGCAGAAGCTGGCCAACGCTATCCTCAAGAATAACCCGGAGTCCTATCTTTTCATCCTGCTCATCGACGAACGGCCTGAGGAAGTCACCGATATGGAGCGCACCTGCAAAGGCGCTGAAGTCATCAGCTCCACCTTCGATGAACCGCCCGAGCGGCATGTCCAGGTAGCAGAGATGGTTATCGAAAAGGCCAAGCGCATGGTTGAACACAAGCGCGACGTCGTCATCCTCCTGGACTCGATCACCCGCTTGGCTCGCGCTTACAATACGGTGCAACCGCACTCAGGGAAGTTCCTCTCAGGCGGTGTGTACGCCAACGCCCTTCACAAACCTAAACGGTTCTTCGGCGCGGCCCGCAACATTGAGGAAGGCGGCTCACTCACCATCATGGCCACCGCGCTCGTCGATACGGGTTCGCGCATGGACGAGGTTATCTTTGAGGAATTCAAAGGCACCGGCAACATGGAGGTCCATCTGGACCGACATCTGGTCGATCGCCGCATCTTCCCCTCCATCAACATTGAGCTGTCCGGCACACGCAAGGAAGAACTCCTCTATCATCCCCAGGAGTATCAAAAAGTTGTCATCCTGCGCCGCGCCTTGACCGGTGTGCCGCCCGTGGAGGCCATGGAACTCCTGCTGAACAAGCTCAAAAAGACCAAGACCAACATCGAATTCCTGCTCGGCATGGCTGTCGGGTAACCGGGGGCGGCTCCCGGGGAACAGAAAAAATGAGGCCCAAAAGGTCCGCGTTTTCACGTTTGACGCCTTGCTTCAAACCTTTTATACTCGGCTTATGGAATGGGGAAGAATCAGCCTTTCGCCCCCGCTCAGCAGCGAAAAGGAAATTGGCTGGCAATCGTCAAGCCAAAGAAACTATCAACGAAAAAAGACAAACATGGAAACACACTTTGAACCAATGGAACGCGAACACACCAATCACGCCCGCGAACGGGTCGTTGCCGATCTCCGCGCCCTGTCCCGCGATGCGGCGGACCTCCTCAAGGCCACCGCCAGCGACATGAGCGACAAAGCCAAGGACGCGCGCGTGCGCCTCATGGCTGCCCTCGAGCGGGCCAAAGTCTCGTGCAATGAGTTGCAGGAGAAAACCGCCGCCACTGCCAAAGCCGCCGCCAAGCAAGCGGACACCATCATTCGCGATCATCCCTACGAATCCCTCGGCGTGGCCTTTGGGGTCGGGATTCTGGTTGGCGTCCTCGTCACTCGGAAGTAAAACAGAACCGGCCGAGCAGAGCCGTTTATGAGGGAGGAAAGCCACGGGAAGCCCGGCGAGGCGAACTACCCGAGCCCGAATTAGCCGCGATGAACCCCTTAACCGCTCCCTTATTTCTTCTCCCTCTCCGCTCTGGGGAGAGGGCGGCCTGCCTGGCATAGCGTCGGACGCGACAGCAGGGCGTTTGGTGTCAACCCTTCCGAGCGGCAAGCATGACTTTCAAATGCACACATGGCGATTCACCCCTGCACCTTGCAAGAGTAAACCCAATACGCCGACACCAACGCCATTGAGACCGGACCATTCTTCTACCGTATGGGCGTGGAAGACTGAGGAGCGCCATGGATGTTGAATCGAAGCTAATGAAGGAAACGAAGGGAAGATCCGTGTTTTGGACAAGAGAGACACGACTTGCACGAATTCAGGCAGGCAAAGTTTTAACCACGAATGCAGACGAATTAAAAAGGATGAGGACAGTTTAGAAACCCATTCGTGCTAATTCGTGAAATTCATCTCTCCGGGTTTATCCGTGTAAATGCGTGTCCATCCGGGGTTCAAGCAACACGCAGCTCGTTCCGATGACATTTGTTGCTCTTTAATGACTAAAAGGCTAGTTTGATAGGGTTATGACGTATCGCTCGGCAAGCAACTCGATAAACTGGTGGAACAGCAAGTCAAAACGGGATTTATCAAAACAACAGCGAGGTCGTTCGGGACGCGCTCCGGCACCTGTTCATTCATGACGATTCCGATGATACCGAACTGCTGGCGCAATCCCTCCGCGAAGCGAGGAACAGAGCATTTTGGGCGCTTCCGAATTTAATATCGTGTGATAGGGCCAGAACTTCATGCCGAACGCCTTTTGGAAGGCCATCGGTTGGCGGCAAGCGACGATCGTTAGCCTGCGAGCAAGAGATCATCGTTCGTTCCGGTCCCAGCCTCCGACTTCCTGATCTCGTGGAAAGCAGGTGAGCCTGGCGTGCCGTGCGCTCCTCCCTCTCCCCTCAACGGGGGGAGGGCCGGAGTGAGGAGTGAGATGGGCGACGGTCTCATGTGTTTTCCACCAACCCCAGAAAACCAAAAGCAGGTGTCATCCGCCATATCGAATGGTCACGGAAAATGCTTTTGGGTCGTCGTTCTTAACGGGCTGCTAGGGCTGGGGCGCGGGGATAAAAAGCTTTTGCCCGATGTGAAGCTTAGTCCAGTTGACGGTGGGGTTCGCTTCGATGATTTGTTTTTGGGTGACTTTCATGCCCTGTGCGGCAAGGGCTTTGGCGATGACCCGAGGGTTGTCATCCATGCGGACGATATATTCGAAGCCCTTCTCGTTGCCGGATTTTTGGTCGGCCGTCGGCTTGTTGGTAGGGATGTTTATCCGGCCTGGCACTGCGCCTGGGCCCTGCTCCGATATGGCTTTGGGTGGAGATACAGCGGACGTTGTTTTCAACGGAGAGGATAAAAGCTTTGCCAGGCGCCCCATTTCCGCCATGACCCTTGCGTCGTCGGCGATGCGCTTTTCATCCACCTCTCGTATTTTTTCGGCCAGATGTTTCAAATCTTCCCTGGTGGCAAAATCCTTGTTAGCGGTCGCGCGGACCAGTTCGTCATTTAGCTTTCTGATTTCATCGCGCTGCTCGTTCAGCCGGTGAAGATAGGACTGGTTCGTCGCTTTGAGATCTTCGATGTCGGCGCTCAGGCGTTTATAACGTTCCTCGGCTTCCTGACGCTCGGCGGCGGCGGCAGGCGATTCCTGGGCAATTAGCAATGGAGGGAGTGATGAGAAACTGGCCAGAAGGGCGCAAATCATTATTTGTCGTTTCATAATCCGAAAATAGAAGCAGACGGGCCGGAAGCAAAGTCCAAAGTCCAACTTTGAGCAAACCGACCCTGTGTCTCGAAAGGAAGACAGGACCTCGATTCCGTTCGCGCCTCCAAATAGTCAGACCCCGCGATTGGCTCGCCAGAGCAGGACCGATCCGACAGCCTGAAAAAGAAAGTTGGGCGCCCAAAGGATAATGTAGGGATACCAGCCGGCTCGTGTTTCCAGCGACTGTCCAAGGATAAAAAAGCTGTAATAGACCAGGACCAGGATGAGGGCGGCGGCGATGCCGAAGGTTGTCTCACGCCGATGCGCCCGAATGCCGAGCGGAATTCCCAACAGAGTAAAGCCTATGCAAGCAAAGGAGAAAGAGACTTGTCGATGGATTTGCACCTTTAGCGGCATGGTCAAGTCAGTGCGCTGTGCCTGGGCCAACTCCAATAGTTTTGCCCGCCGCTGGTCGTTGGAAAATGTCCGGAGGGAGGACCCGGCGCTGAGCCGCTTTTCCAGGTCCTGCAGTTCATCCCACAGTTGCACAAAGGTCATGTCTGTTAGTTTAACCTTCTCTTCCGACGGCCCCGCCAATTTGTTTGTGACTGAATGAAGCGACTCCTCGGTGTAGGCCACCGGAACCCGCTGACCATCCACGAGACTGACCCGCCAGGCGCTGAGCAACCGGACGGACAAGACATTCGGATTGGCCGGATCGATCTGCATGCTGCCTTCGTCGGCGCGGATGTATGATTCCTGGACACCATCTGAAAGTTTGTAGATTCGGATGTCACTCAAATTGGTGCCACGCACTTTTTCTGCATAAACAATCAGTCCGGGAAAATTCTTGATGAAAGTTTTCTCCGGCAAAAACACGCCCAGCCGCGTGATGCCCAACGAAAGCAGACGCTTGTAGGCAACGCGGCATTGAGGGGCCACTTCCATATTGACTAGCGCGCAAATTCCGCTCAGCGCCACGCTCAGCAACAGAATGGGGCTGATCAGGGCTGCCAGACTGACCCCGCTGGCCCGCACTGCGGTTAATTCCTGGTCAGCGCTAAAGCGCCCAAAAAAAAGCAATGCCGCCGTCAACATTCCCATCGGCAACGCAAAAACCATAACAAAGGGAATCAGGAGACCGATGGCCTGCGCGGCCATGAGAAAGGTCGTTTGCCGGTTGACCAGCATGCTCAAAATCTCCTTCAACACATTTCCTAAGAGCAAAACCACAGTAAAGACGGCGACCGTCATCAAAAGCGTCCCCAGGATTTCGCGGATTAAATAAAAGTGCAGTGTTTTCATGGCGGCCGTCCGCTCTGTCAGGTGGTCTGACACAAAGCAGGCAGCCAATAACGCCCGAAGCTTCAGGGCCATCCCATTGGAGTCAAGTAGAATGGCCTTCCCTCTCGATAGCTTCTTCCCACGTCAGGGAGACCCTGATTTCCTTGTCAGTGAATGGACGACAGACAGGCTGCTATCCTGCTGACAGGAGAATGGCAGTCGCGCCGATTTGTAGGGGGCGTGGAAAATGCTCTCTTAGAATACTCGAAACATAATCGTTCATGAAAATATCAAAAAAAGTTGCGCTGATTCTTGGCCTCGTGGTGGCTGTTGTGCTCGGCCTGGGCCTTGTCATTCGCTATCGCTGGCATCAGCCCTCAGATGAAATCAATCGCGCCCGATTGAATCAATTCATTCAGGACAAATCCATTGTGAGCGCCACCGTCATTCCTACTCCCTACGCCGGCATCTATACGATCGAAGGGTCATGGAAATCAAACGGCAAAGCCGGCAAATTCAGCACCACGACCCATCTGGAGGAGGCGCAGGTGAAAGCACTGTTGGATTCCTCCGAGGCCAAGGTCGATGTTCCGGGACGGGGTGGAAACAAAGGACAATGGGCCAATATCGTTTGCTCCCTCGTCATCGCTGGCCTTGTTGTGGTGATGGTGGCGCATCAGGTGCGCCTCGGCAAAGGCCAGAGCACTCACAAGATCAAGGCCCGGCCCAGCGTGCGCTTTTGTGATGTGGCTGGAGTGGAGGAGGCCAAGGCCGAAGTTCAGGAGGTGGTCGATTTTCTCAAGAATCCCAAAAAATACAAAAAATTGGGTGGCATTTTGCCCAAGGGCATCCTATTGATCGGTCCCCCTGGCACTGGCAAAACCATGCTCGCCAAAGCCATTGCCGGCGAAGCTCAGGCCAGTTTCTTCAGCGCGCACGGCAGCGATTTCAACGAGGTCTTTGTGGGTGTGGGGGCCAAGCGCGTGCGAGAAATTTTCCGGCAGGCGGCCAAAAACAAGCCAGCCATTATTTTCATCGACGAGATTGATTGCCTGGGCAAGAACCGGAAATTCGACACTCACGGAGAACTGCAACAGACGAATAACGCGCTCCTGGCGGCTATGGACGGTTTCGAAAGCAGTGAGGGTTTGGTTGTGGTTGGGGCCACCAATCGGCCGGAGGATATGGATGAAGCACTCCTGCGGCCAGGCCGATTTGACCGGAAGGTGCACGTCCCCTACCCCGACAGACGCGGCCGGCAGGCCATCCTGGAGTCTCATGCCGGGGGCAAGCCGATCGACGACAAAAGCCACGCGCTGTCAGTTATTGCCCAAACCACTCCCGGTATGTCGGGGGCGGATTTGGCCAACCTCCTCAATGAGGCGGCCATTCTTTGCGCTCAGCAAGATTCCGAGACGATTACGTTGACTGAACTCGAAGCCTCCCGCGACAAAGTGCGCTTTGGCAAAGAGCGCAAATCAATGGTTTTAAGAGAGGCGGAGCGGGAAATGGTCGCCTACCACGAGGCCGGACACGCCATCATCAACTTGCAGAAAACCCTTCTCCCGCCTCTCTATAAGGTCAGCATCATTCCCCGCGGCAACGCCCTGGGGGTCACGACGCTTCTGCCCAATGAGGATCAAAACATTCACAGCAAGGAACTGCTTTTGCAGGAATTGGTAGTCCTCATGGGAGGACGGGCGGCGGAAAAGATATTTTATGGCGCGACGACCAATGGAGCCAATGGCGACTTGGATTCTGCCAAAAAAATTGCCCGCCGCATGGTCCACGATTGGGGAATGGGCCAGAAGCTTTACTACGAACCAGAAAAACAGGATGCGGAGAGCGAAATCAACCGCTTGCTCGAACATGCCGACCAGGAAGCTTTGGCCATCATCGAGGCGCAGAAGGGGAAGACCGAGATGCTGGCAAAGGCCTTGTTGGCCCGGGAAACCTTGACCAGGGAAGAAGCCTTGGAATTATTCAGGTCACATCCGACTCCGAACGCGGCTTCTGTCCCGGCCCAGAATGGATTTGCGGTGTAGTTCGCAGGAAATTTATCAAAAAAAAGGCAGACCATTGTCGGCCTGCCCCAATCAGGTTGAAGTGAGAGCTTAAGGGGTGGGTTTCTTGTCGCCTTCCTTCGCCTTTTTGGGCGCAGGAAGTCCGGCGCTCAAGGTGACGACCTCCATTTTACCTTCGGCATTCTCACGGGCAAAACCACCGACTCGCTCTCCGACCATTACATCGTCCAGTGTAGCGGGCTTTCGGTCTTTGCGAATCCGGGTTTCTGAAGTGATTTGGAATACACGCTCCTTTTCTTTTCCTTCCAGCGTGATGGTCTTGGTGGCTTTGTCCACCGCGCCGACCTTGCCATTGAAAGGCATGCCTCTCGTCTTCTTCTCAGTTTTGGGCGCATCTGCCGGCGCGTCCGCCGACAGCGCCAGAAATGGGAGCGCCATCACCGCCCCTGCCAGAACAGCAATACCTAATAATTTTTTCATCAATCTTTCTCCGTGGGTTATAGTTTGTTCGACTTCCGCCGGGACATTGCCGCCATCATCCCGAGCATTGCAAGCACTTTTTTGCGCGTCTCGCTGGAAATTGAGGATTGAAAATGGTCCCTTTCAAAGTCAAATTGCTCCTGTGCAATCTAATTTTAAAGGTCCTGTTTATGTGGTTCGTGATAATATCGACACCGATCAAATCATTCCGGCCCAGTTCTTAAACCTCGTGCCCACCATCCCCGAAGAATATGAAAAGCTGGGCAGCTTCGCCCTGGTGGGCTTGCCTGATTCATTATATGCGGTGCGCTTTGTCAAACCCGGCCAACTAGACAGCGACTACCCGATCGTGGTCGCGGGGCGCAACTTTGGCTGTGGCAGCTCGCGCGAGCATGCGCCCATCGCCCTCGGCTCCGCCGGGTGCAAGATCGTTTTGGCGGAGAGTTTTGCCCGCATTTTTTTCCGCAACGCCGTGGCCACCGGCGAGCTCTATCCTTGCGAGTCAGTGGACCGGCTGTGCGACATTTTGAAAACCGGCGATGTGGTTTCCGTCGATCTCAATCAAGCCACCGTCACAATGGCTTCGACCGGAAAAGTCTATGGCTTTAAGCCCTTGGGCGACGTGCGGCCGGTGGTTGACGCTGGCGGCCTTTTTAATTACGCCCGGCAAACCGGGATGATTTCTGGCCCTGCCGGACAGAGCTCGGGTTGAAGCAGGCTCTATGTCCATTGCCGACCTCCGAAAAGAATATACCCTGGCCGGGCTATCGAAGAAACAACTCGATCCCGATCCCATCCGGCAGTTCAAAAAATGGCTGCAGCAGGCGCTGGAAGTCGTGCCGGAACCCAACGCCATGATCCTCGCTACCGCTGACGGAACCGGCGGACCTTCGGCGCGGGTCGTTCTCTTGAAAGGCATCGACGAGCGTGGGTTCGCCTTCTTCACCAACTACGACAGTCGTAAGGGCAAGGAACTGACGGCCAACCCTCGAGCGGCCATGGTTTTCTATTGGGCGCAGATGGAAAGGCAAGTTTGTGTTAGGGGGGACGTCTTGGCTCTTGCTCCGGCCGAGGCGGAGGCTTATTTTAAAACGCGTCCCCGCGGAAACCGCCTCGCCGCCTGGGCTTCCAAGCAAAGCCAGCCAATTCCGAGCCGCGCCGAGTTAGAGGAATGCATGAGCCAGGTCGAGGCGCGCTACTCCGACGACAACATTCCCATGCCTCCTTACTGGGGGGGATACGTGCTGGCGCCGAAGGAAATCGAGTTTTGGCAAGGCCGGCCCAATCGGCTTCACGACCGTTTCTGTTATACCAAACAGCCGGCCAATCAATGGCGGCTGGAGAGGCTTTCGCCTTAGCTTTTCGGTCCCAAGCACGCGCCCAGTGCGCTCAGAAAGGTCTTCACGCTCGCTGTTGTGGAAGTCTCGCCCATTAGACCCACGCGCCAGATTTTGCCTTTGAGCGGGCCCAACCCGGCCCCGATTTCGATGTTGAACTCGTTGACCAGACGTTTTCGGATGGCGGCTTCATCGACACCGGCAGGAACCGAGACGCTATTGAGTTGCCAGAGTTGATGTCCTTCCTGAGAAGCGATTCCCAGTCCCATCGCGCTTAAACCTTGCTTGAGGGCGAGATGATTTTGCTCATGCCGCTCCCACCGCTGTTCCAATCCTTCTTGGAGAACCAGGCGCAACGCCTCGTGCAGCGCGTAATTCATCGAGATGGGCGCGGTGTGGTGATAGACCCGCTCCTGCCCCCAATAGGAGGCGAGCAGGTTCACGTCCAGGTACCAGCTTTGGACCTTGACCTTGCGTTTGGCAGCCACTTCCATCGCTCTTGCGCTCATTGAGACGGGGGACAAACCCGGGGGGCAGCTCAGGCATTTTTGTGTGCCGCTATAGACGGCATCGACCTGCCAATCGTCCACTTTCACCGGACAACCTGCCAGGGAAGTGACGGTATCCAATACGAACAACGCGCCAGCCTCGTGCGCCAGCCGCGAAATTTCCTCCACCGGAGTCAACGCGCCCGTCGAAGTCTCGGCATGAACCATCGCCACCAGCTTCGGTTTGCCATTTTTGAGCGCACCGGCGATGTGTTGGGGCTCGATGATGCGCCCCCAGTCGGCTTCGACTTTGATCACCTTGGCTCCGCAACGTTCCGCCACATCGGCCATTCGCGCGCCAAAGACCCCGTTGCTCCCAATAATCACTTCATCGCCCCGCTCGATCAAATTGCAGAAACAAAACTCCATCCCGGCGCTGCCCGTGCCGCTGACTGGAAAAGTCATTTGATTCTTCGTTTGGAAAACATGACGAAGCATCGTTTTTATTTCCTCCATCATGTTCACGAACACGGGGTCCAGATGTCCGACCAGCGGAGCGGACATCGCTCTGAGAACGGACGGCGCGACGTTGCTCGGCCCCGGCCCCATCAGGAGCCGCTTCGGCGGCAGAAAAGGTAATGGCAAGTGCATCGATGGAGAATAGTTGCTCTATGCGCCGACGACAATGAATTTGCAGAGCGCCCGTGAGACGCGAACAAGAATGCGTGCACGACCCTTTCGCTTTCCCTTTCCACAGGTAACGGGGCGGTTTCCCGACACCCTAAGTGGTGAACACCGTACGGGGGCAGTCCGTGTTTGGTCCTTTAGGGTGTCCGTGCGCCCCGCCGGAACATCGCTTCCATCTTCTTCCCTAATTCAACGGCAGTGGGGCGTTGCCCTGGGCTGGGTTAAGCCGCGCCGTTGGCGCTTAAGAGCCTGTTTTAAAATTGCGTGGGGTCCTGCGGCGAGTGATTTTGGCTGTGGCCAAGGCGGCGAGGCCGGAGCATCCCCGCAGCGGGCTGTGATGGCCGAGTCAACGCAGCCCGCAGACAAAAGACCCGCCGCCCGGA
>JBBRPK010000074.1:0-25713 GCA_038228235.1 Verrucomicrobiota bacterium | reverse complement strand
CTGTTCGGGAGTTTGGAGTTTAATGAATTCGGTCACTGTTTGGTGACCGGAATTCCCGGAGTGATTCGATGCGTTTTTTTGCATACATCAATCACTGGCCAAACAGTGGCCCTCTTGGCTACTGAATAGTTACGGCTAAGGTGAGCATTGCCAGCAAAGCTGAATTCAAGACGAGACATGGCGAACTTTATCTGATAGCTTGTGGTGTTGCTTCGCAGGCCAGACGCGCGGGCGTCTGGATCGGAAGGGGAACGCGCATGTTCAATCGTTTTCAGCATCGGGTCATCAGGCCCATGGTCATCGGCTGGCTTGTCATCATGGGAGCCAGCGTTGTGATGTGGGCCATCGCGTGGAACCGCCTGTCCGAGGGAATTGATGCCTGGGTCAAAGCCGAATCACCGGGCCTCGTCTCGGTCAGGGGGGAAGCCACTCGCCGGGATCTGACAGGAGTTTACCGGATAACCGTGCTCGCCGGCTTCCTGGGGTTTGGGACCGGGGTGTTCGCGTTGTACTTTTACCGGGTCGATTACGAGCAGGAAAGAGCGCAGCGGAAGTTACTGGAGGAAAAGCTCCACGCCGAAGACGCGGTCAAAGAGAAGAGCGCTTTCCTGGCGAACATGAGCCATGAGATTCGCACGCCCATGAACGCAATCCTCGGCTTTAGCGAACTTTTGGAGCCGGAGGGTCTCACCCCCAAACAATCCCAATATGTTCGCGCCATACGGGACAGCGGCGCATCGCTGCTACAGTTGATCAACGACATCCTTGATCTTTCCAAGATCGAAGCGGGCCGGCTGGAGCTGCACCCCGACCCGACCGATATGCGAGATTCGTGCGAATTCCTCCGCACCGTCTTCGCGGAGCAAGCGTTAAAGAAATCGCTTCAACTTCACTTCGAATTGGCGCCGGACCTTCCCCCCGCCTTGTTGCTGGATCGTCGCCGGCTCCGCCAGGTGCTGGTCAATCTCCTTGGCAACGCCGTCAAATTCACGAAGCGTGGTTACGTCAAAACACGCGTTTCCTGGCAAAGGCAGAATGGTGGCAGCATCGGGACTCTCTTGATCGACGTGGAGGATACCGGCAGCGGCATTCCCGAGGGCAAACTGCAGGAAATCTTCAAATCTTTCATGCAAACGGACTCCGGCCGGGATGCGGAAGTCTCCGGCACCGGGCTCGGGCTGACCATTGCGAGACGCCTCACTGAGATGATGAAAGGCACGCTCACCGTCGAAAGCACGGAAGGCTGCGGCTCGGTCTTTCATTTGCGCTTTCCCGGGGTTCCAGTTTCAGCGCGGTTGTCGGTGGGAGACCACGCCGAACCAGAAGGAGCGGTGGACTTTAATGATTTTGCGCCTGCCACGCTCCTGGTCGTGGATGACAACCAGGTCAATCGCTCCCTAATGGTGGGGATGTTTGAGAAAACCCATCATCAGCTTCGTTTTGCCAGGAATGGAAAAGAAGCTTTGCAGTGTCTCGATGACTCAAAATTCGATATAGTGTTGCTTGATATTCGGATGCCGGTCATGGATGGTCCGACGGCCCTGACGGAGATCCGCAAGCGACCGGAACTGGCGTCGCTGCCGGTCATCGCGATCACTGCTTCGAGCCTGGCGAGCGAAGACACGGCGATGCGCAGCCGATTCAGTGATTACATTCGAAAGCCCTTCTCACGGCAAACGCTTTTTTCGGTGCTGGCGCAGTTCCTGCAACGGATCCCGCGCCAGCTTCCAACCGCAGGTCAGAACCCGGCTGAGGCGCCGCTCGCTCTGAGTCCTCCTCCCGAACGCGTGGCCCAGTGGCGGGCATTGGTGCTTGAACTGCGCGGCCTGGAAGCCAGCCCTTGGCCGGTGTTAAACGACAGCCTGGCGATTAACGGGACGCATGAATTTGCCCAAAAGCTTCGCGCATTGGCCCAGGCTACGCAATGCGGACTGCTCACGACCTACGCTGCCACGCTGAGCGGATTCGCCGAGACTTATGCCATCGCCCAGATGGAAGGGCACTTGGCCGGATTCCCAAAACTGGTGGACTCCATCGCAGGCTCTTGCGCTCATACGTGAAGAAAAAATGACTGCCCCACTCCCCGAAATCAACACTGGCTGTCTGCTGGTGGTGGATGATCAAGAGACCAACATCCAGATTGTCGGCGCTGCCCTGGGCAAGCTCGGCTTCGAGATTATCCCAGCCACCGGCGGTCCCCAGGCCCTGAAACGGCTGGCCAGCCGGCGGCCTGACCTCATCCTGCTTGATTTGTTAATGCCGGACATGGATGGCTTCGAGGTCTGCCGACGAATTCGGGAGAACGCCGCCTGGGCGGAAATACCCATCATTTTTCTTTCTTCCGCGGATGACAAAGGCCTGATTGTTCGCGCGCTGGAAAGCGGCGGCGTGGATTATATTACCAAGCCTTTCAACCACGCGGAACTGATTGTCCGCGTGCGGACTCACCTGGCCCTTAAACTGGCCCGAGACAGCTTGAAGCAACTGGCCGAAGATCGGGATGAGTTGCTGGGCATCCTCACCCACGATCTGAAGAACCATCTTGGCGGCATGGATATGAGCGCGCAAATACTGCGTGATCGCACCGCGGGGATGGCGGATCCCAAGCTGCGGTTGATGGCTGAGAATATTTCGCACTCCAGCAGCCAGATGCTGGCGTTCGTCAAAGAGTTTTTGGCCAATGCATCGGCTGACCACGGCCTGAGCATCAGAACGGAGCCGATCAGCCTGTCCGAGGCGGCTTCTCGCGCAGGCAGGCAATATGAGGAGGCGGCGAAGCGGAAGGATCTCGCCTTTCAGATGGCCATCGATGGGAATGGAACTCTCGTGGAGGCAGACCCAGCCGCCCTCAGCCAGGTGCTGGATAATCTTCTCTCTAACGCCATCAAGTTTTCCCAGCCAGGCAAACAGATTTTGGTCACGGTCCAGCCAGGGGTCAGTTGCATGGAATGCCGGGTTCAGGATCAGGGGCCGGGTTTTACCGAGGCCGATCAAGCTGGGATGTTCCGTCGCTACGGACGGCTTTCCGCGCGGCCCACGGGCGGCGAACCTTCCACCGGCTTGGGCTTGAGCATTGTCAAAAAGCTTGTCCAGGCCATGCGCGGTGAGCTCATCTGCCAACCAACGCCTGGCGGCGGCGCCACCTTCACGGTCCGCTTGCCCATCGCCGCCCATTGAAGCGCCTATGGATTTCCTGGTCATCGACGACGATAAGACCTTTCGCGACGCAACCTGCCTGCTGATCGACGGGGACGGGCACTACGCGGAGGCGGCTAGTTCTGGAGAGACGGGCCTGTCGAGGCTGAAGGAGGAGAAATTCGATGCCGTGCTGCTGGATCTGAATCTGGGCCCGGAGAATGGCCTGGACATCCTCGATCGAATCCTCCAGCTCCGGCCTAATCTGCCGGTGGTGATTTTTACGGCACAGGGGAGCGTGAAGAACGCGGTGGAAGCTATGAGGCGCGGGGCAGTGGATTTTCTGGAAAAACCCTTTACTCGCGAACAGTTTCACCTAGTGCTCGCGCGATTGCGACGCTTCCACCAATTGAGCGAAAACATTGAGCGGTTGGAAACCGAAGTGAAGGAAACCAAGGCCCAGAACCCGGAGCCTTTGATGGATTTCACGACACCCCTCATGCGCGAGGTGATGGAGGTCTTGCTGCGAGCTGCTAAAACGCCTGCCTCCATTCTTGTCCTGGGCGAAAGCGGCACAGGCAAAAGCGTTGCCGCACGCGCTGTTCACCGCCAGAGCCATTTGGCTGCTAAGCCCTTCGTGACCGTAAGTTGTCCAAGCCTCTCGAAAGAGTTGCTCGAAAGCGACCTTTTTGGCCACGTCAAAGGGGCCTTTACCGGGGCTGTTAAAGACCATTGGGGCAAAGTCAAAGTCGCAGCAGGCGGGACGCTTTTTCTCGACGAGATCGGCGATCTTCCGCTGGAGATTCAGCCTAAATTGCTGCGGTTGTTGCAGGAGCAGGAATACGAGCGGGTGGGTGAAAATATCACTCGCAACGCCGAGGTGCGCATCATCGCCGCCACCAGCCGCGACCTCAAGAAACGAATCGTCGAGGGCGCCTTTCGCGAAGACCTCTACTTCCGGTTAAACGTCATCACGGTGGCAATGCCCCCATTGCGTGACCGACAAACGGATCTGCTTCGTTTTGCCGAGCACTATCTTGCGCACTTCACGGTCCAGTGTGGACGGCGTCTGGAGGGATTCTCCCCGGAGGCCATCGACTGTATCCGGGCCTACCCCTGGCCCGGCAACCTCCGCGAGCTGCGGAACGCCGTCGAACGCGCCGTGATCATGGCCCGGCAAGACCGGATTGGTCCGGAAGATTTCCCCGCCGAGTTGTGCAGTCGAAAGCTTAAGGAAAGCGAGACGGGCGGTGTCCCCGCGCAAGCCGGTTCCTTGCTGTCGTTGGAAAAGTTGGCCGAAGCACACTTTCGCAGAATTCTGGGACAAACCTCAAACCTAAGCGAAGCTGCCGAAATCCTGGGGATTGATCGCGCCACCCTCTACCGGAAGCGCAAGCAACTGGGCATGGAGTAACCGTCCAGAAACGATTCTCCTCGTGCCACTGGCAGTAAGAACGTCTAGTTTGTCATGAAACTCATCTCCCGCTCCCTCAACGCGATGTTGGTGGCCGCTTGCATTCTAACGGGCTGTCAGTCCGCAAACGTCAAGTTTCAGGCAGGGGGTAATGCTGAGACGTCGATACGAAACGATTGCTACAGTTTGCTTCATCAACTTTTGGACGCCCAAAAGAACGTCAGCGTCCTGCGCTTCATTAAGCGGGAATCTGCGGATGTTAAAAACGTGATTAAGAAAATTGCCGCTGCTTCCGGAGCGGGGGCAAAGCGGTTGGAGGACTTTGCCAAAGCTGATCCTTCGATCCATCTGGACGAGACCCGACTTCCAGCCGGGGAAGTGGCGACGCGCGACGCGATTGCTTCAACCAAGAAGAAGGAATTATTGGGTAACAGCGGCGACGAATTTGAACTCAGCCTGCTTTTAACCGAGACTGAGGCGCTGAGTTATGCCTGGCACCTGGCGAAGGTCGCAGGTGAGCACGAAATTCAACCGGAGCGGGCCCGTGAACTGGCAAGGCTGAGCGAGGATATGAAGCGCCTTTACCAGGAAGTATTCGGACTGTTGCTTTCAAAAACAAAATTGTCTCTGGCACTCCCGATCAAAACCGAAAAGAATTGATCCATCCAGTCCGGGATGAGCCAAAGCGAGCCGGCTTTCACTTTTTCCACTGAAGGCTTTGGACAGGATGGTACGGGTATCTGCGCGTGCTCGAACTTGTCTTCGCCAGCCCAAGGCATAGATTCTCAGCATGGATTTGGCCGCAAATTTTGGCGACATCCGCCAACGCATCCAGGCGGCGTGCGCCCGGGCGGGGCGGGAACCCACGTCGGTAACGCTGGTGGCGGTGAGCAAAGGACATCCACCGGAGGTCGTCCGGGCAGCGGTCGAGCTTGGGCAGGCTGTGTTCGGCGAGAGCCGGGTGCAGGAGGCGAGAGTGAAGATCGAGCAATGCTCCGGCCAGTTGCGCTGGCATTTGATCGGGCATCTGCAATCGAACAAATGCCGCGAAGCGGTGTCGCTTTTTGAAATGATTCAAAGTATGGACAGCCTGGCCCTGGGCGAGGAAGTGAGCAAGTGGGCGGAGAAAGAGGCCAAGACGATGCCGGTGCTCTTGGAAGTGAATGTGGCGGGCGAGGCCACTAAATTCGGGTTCAAACCAGAGCAACTTCTCTCTGTGTTGAGCCAGATCAACGCCCTGCCAAAGATTGAAATCCATGGACTTATGACCATTGCGCCATGGACGCCAGATCCTGAAAAAGTCCGCCATGTCTTTCAGCAGCTTCGGGAGTTGAGAGAAGAGTCGGAACAAATTCTGGGCGCGCCACTGGCACACCTGAGCATGGGTATGAGCGGGGATTTTGAAGTGGCCATTGAGGAAGGAGCTACTCTGGTCCGGATTGGGGCCGGTCTTTTTGGGCCGCGCGCGAAGGCCAGGAAGGAGCCGGCCTCATTTTAACTTTGAGTTCTTAGGCCAAAACTCTTAGTTTGCAACCGTGACTGTGGATACATTCAAACAAGAAATTGCCGAGGCTGTGAAGGCTTACGAGAAGTTCATCGTTTGCCTGGACAAGACGCCCGAGGATTGCGAAGGATCCATCGCGTCTCTGATGGATAAGGCGATCAAGGCTTACGAGAACCGAGGACAACAACTGCGCCACGGCATCGCGCTGGATCGGCAATTGACCATTATCCTTAGCCAGACAGACACCGAACGTCCGCTTTGCGGGATTTATTTTAACCTGCACTCGCCCTATCAGAAAAAGTCCTCGTCGAAGGCGGCGAAGGTAGCGCCCTAAAGTCAAAGAGGGCGAGCGTCCCAACAATTTGGGGCGACATTACGGAATAGGGACGCCAAGCCTTTTAACCGCCCACTTCCGCTTTGGCTTCTGCGGCCAACGCAGTGCTCAAGTAACGTTCGCCAGTAGAGCACGCCACAGTCACAATCATTTTGCCGTGATTTTCGGGACGTTTGGCCACCTCAATGGCGGCCACGACGTTGGCTCCGGTGGAAATACCCACCAGGATACCCTCCTCTTTGGCTAAGCGGCGGGCCATAACAAACGAATCGTCGTTGGAAACTTGAATGCACTCCGTGATTTGCGGCTGCCCCTTTTCGTCCTTCAAATGCAGGTTTTTGGGAATAAACCCCGCCCCGGTCCCCTGGATTTTGTGGGGACCTGGTTTGACAGGCTGGCCAGCCAACGTTTGAGAAATAACCGGCGAATCCTTGGGCTCAACGGCAATGGCCTGAAAGGAAGGCTTGCGCGGTTTGATGACCTCATAGCAGCCCGTGATAGTTCCACCGGTTCCGACCGCGGAAACCAGAATATCGACTTGGCCAGCGGTATCGCTCCAGATTTCTTCGGCAGTAGTCTGCCGATGGATGGCTGGATTAGCCGGATTATCAAACTGTTGGGGAATCCAGGAGTTAGGCGTTTCCTTGGCCAACTGTTCCGCCCGTGCGATGGCCCCTTTCATCCCCTCAGTGCCAGGGGTCAGCACCAGTTTGGCCCCCAGCATGGCCAGCAAAGTGCGGCGTTCCAACGACATAGTTTCGGGCATGGTCAGGATGAGTTTATAACCTTTGGCCGCAGCCACAAACGCCAGCGCGATGCCGGTATTGCCGCTGGTCGGCTCGATGATAACGGTTTCCTTTTTGAGGATACCTTGCTTTTCAGCAGCCTCGATCATGGACATGCCAATGCGGTCTTTGACACTGCCCAGGGGATTAAAAAACTCACACTTCAACAAGATCGTGGCGGGAACTCCCGCTGTGACCCGGTTGAGGCGGACAAGGGGGGTCCGCCCCACGGTTTCGATGATGTTGCTATAAATTCGGCCTGCCATATGTTTCCTTCAGCGATGGTTGATGGTTTAGTTCAACTCTTAGCCGCAGATAGTGTCTGATAACCTCCAAGTGAGGCAAGTTTTTTTCTTCGCCAATTCAGGTCAGCCTGTTTTGGCCCGACGGTTCACCTCTAACAATTCATGGACGGCGATCCTCCGTGTGCCCAGAGATTTTTCATGGAGAAGAATTTGCTCCTTCTCGATCTGCAAGGCGCTGCCAAACCAGACGGAGCCATCCAGGGTTTTCACTTCATACTGTTGCGGCGTCACGGACAATTTTCGCAATACGACCGCTGCGACTTCATTGTTCAAATCAAAGCTGCGCCATCCCAGCAGAACCGAACTGATCCTGACTCGCCCCTTTTCGATGCCTTTAAAGCCGCCCTCGATAAATTCACCGCTGGTCAGCAGCACTCCGGGCTGGCCAGAGTTTACCTTTCTGGTCCATCCATAAGGCAGCCACTGAAAAAGGAGCCGCGCCACGCTGGCAGTTGGAATTGGAAGGGCCGGCGGGGCCCCAGCAATTTGGACCTGCCACTCATCGGCCAGCGAGATTCTCCCGACTGCCCTGGAGCCATTTTGCAATTGAATGACTGGGGTGAAGTCGTTGACGAGAAAAGGGGCCTCGCGCACGCTGTCGAACATCGAACGATTGATGGAGGGGCGTTTCGGCCGCGAAGCGCCCTCGTCCACGCCCGTGACCGCCAAGCCCACGAAAATATCATCCTTCATAGACACGGTGACGCGGCCGGCGGAACGCCATTGCCGGCCATTGCGGGATTCCGAAGCGGTAAAAGTATTCCCCTCGCGCCTCAGTTTGATCCAATGTGGAATCAAAATGCCGCGCTCCACTTCGCTGTGAGTTGTGTCTCCGCCGGTTTCGCGCCACGCAAAAACTCCCATTCGCAGCGGTGTCAGGACCAGCGCCACATTCGGGGAATCCGCCCGCAAACTCTCTCGCATCATGACGCCGGCCTTGGCCCACGGCGCAGAAAATTGGACCTGAAGCACGCGCGCTACCAGTTCGCTGTCTCCACTTATCGGTTTGAAGACAAAATGAAAGGCATCGCTTTGGCCAAAAATATTCGTGCCAGAACTGTTTAGACGGAAGAGACCGGCGGCACAGATCACACTGCCCGGCAGCCTCACACTCCCGACATCCTCATTTTGCCAGGGGCCGGGCCACATGCTTTCAGGCGGAGCCACTTCATTATCTGGCGCGGCCAATTCCTTCGGAAAAGTCATCTGCGTGAGATTGGTCACATCCACAGACGCCAAAATGTTATTGGCGGCATTGGCGATGACCAGCAGGTTGGAATCGAAACGGATGTGCCCTTCGTAAACATGCCCATCGCGGGTTTCAACCACGCCCAGCCGAGCGGGCGAGCTGTTGGCCAAAACCCATCCTATCAGCATCAATCCCCATTTCATATTTGCAAGCCGCCTAAGCGCGCGTTCTTCACGCTGGTTCCCTGAAAGTTAGCATAGGGAAAGGACTTTGAAAGAAGGAATCCTCAACCCATCATAAACAAAACTCAGTTGCGAGCCTGACAAAACGGATTTTGCACAAAGAATCCTCGCTCGACCGATAAAGATTGCTCCGTTTGCCGGCCGGCCTTAGCCTCCGCCACGTGTCCGTCCAACTCACTATCCTGGGAAGCGGGTCCAGTGGTAATTGCGCTTTTTTGGAAACGGGCGAAACCCGTCTCCTGGTCGATGCAGGCTTAAGCGGAAGGCAGATCCGCGCTCGGCTCCTGAGTATCGGGCGCACTCCGGAAAACCTGAATGGCATCTTGATTACGCACGAGCATTCGGATCACACTCAGGGGCTCGTTGGACTGGCCGCCAAGCTGCAAATTCCGATTTATTGCAATCGCCTCACCCGCGAGGCCATCGAACAGCAACTCGAAGTCCGGCTGGATTTCCGGCTCTTCGCCACGGGTGAAAGCTTTGAGGTCGGAGATCTGGCGGTGGATACCTTCAGCGTGCCACACGATGCGCATGATCCAGTTGGGTTTCTATTGCATACCCCGGCCGGCAATATCGGCTTCCTAACGGATTTGGGCTACGCCACGAAACTGATCCTGCAACGCCTCCAATCAGCGAACATACTCCTGCTCGAGGCCAATTATGATTTGGAACTCTTGCGGGACGATTTCAAACGCCCATGGAGTGTCAAACAACGCATCCTCAGCCGCCATGGCCATCTTTCGAATGAAGCGGCCGCTCAAGTGGTGGAGCAGCTTGTTTCTAACCAATTACGTCATGTGTTTCTTGGCCATCTGAGCAGCGACTGCAATCGTCCGGATCTGGCTCGCCATGCCGTCAACCAAACTCTCGAGAGCAGCGGGGCCCGGCACGTGCAGTTGGAAGTCGCTTCTCAAAATGTGCCGTGCGCCACGTTAAAATTGGGCATCGCGGGCATTCAGCCTGAAGCGGTGAGGAATCTCCCTGCAAGCCTTCCGCCTTCAAACCTATAGGTTTTGGCGCTGAGGTGAATGGGGGTGAGAAGGCAGGGCGGCCGATATTCGGCATTGCCAACTTAGCGATCCGCCATAACTTATGCTTCATGCAGCGCCAACCACGCAAACGTCCTAAGGTGATTACCGCCCAAGCTGGTCTGGCCCTAATGCGGGTGGATGGCAGGAAAATTCGCGAGAAAATCAAACGGGAGTACGAGAAGCTGGTCCGCGATCTCCGCCAGGCGCGGGAACAAGTTGACCGCTTCCAAAACGAAAATCTGCCGGGTTTCAGCCGCTGGGTTAATAGCCGCTTCGGAGCTTTGCTGACAGAAATTCGCGAAACTACCCAGCGATTATCTACGTTGCAGGGGCTTTTCCTCGAGATGGAAACGGAGATTCTTTTGAGCGGTATTTCGCCCGGCCAGGCGTATGCCCGCGTGAAAGAACAGCGGGAACAGGTAAAGGCCCCCGGCGAAGAATCCCCTGAATCGGAAGAAGATCCCAGAAAAACCCACTCCTCGCGTTCTCGCCAGACGGCTGAAGATGGGGATTCAAAGTTCGATGATTTCTTTGGCTTTGGAAAGGAGAATAAGCCGGGGACTGCTGCGCACCCTCTATCCTCTGCCGTGGCTCACCGGCTCAAGGAACTCTATCGTGCCCTGGCGCGCCGACTGCACCCGGATGCGCAAAAGGACATGACGCCTCAGAAACGAGAGTGGTGGCATCAAGCTCAGGGGGCCTATGAGAAAGGCGACGTGGAACAACTAGAGATTATCCTTAGCCTTTCCGAGATCGAGGACACAGGCACCACCGAGAAAACCAGCCTGTCAGCCCTTCAGCGGATCAGCGGCACGCTCAAAAAATCGCTCCGGCAACTGAAGGCACAAACCGCGAGGCATCGCCGGGATCCGGCCTGGGATTTTGATCCAAAAGGGGACAATGAAGTCCTGGCCTCGACGATGCGGCGACAGTTGAACCATGAGCTGCGGTCGCTGAAGGTCGAGTTGGCTGGGATGGAGTCGCAGGTCGCGGCTTGGACTGCCCAATCAGTCCGCCGGCGTTCGCCCCGGCCGCGCCGACGGGCAATTTCCGATCCATTCGAATTTTTCTTCTGATCAGGGAGCGGCTTGCAACTGGGCCTTAATCTGCTCAAGCAAGGCTTGGATTTGCGGGTAGGAGACCGGCATAACCCACTCCGATTCCAAGTCGCCGCCGCAGTTCTCAACTTTACAGGGACTCCCGCTCAGCCTATGGGAGCCATTGCCCAGGTCAACAAGGGCAAGGCGGACCCGCCAGCAAAAGGAGGCCGAACGCTTTGCGCCCGGTTTCTCCGTCCGACGGTCGAAGACGAGCTTATTGCTATTGTCCGACGGCATTAAGGAATAACCACGAAGGACGAAGAATTCCCGCGACGTTTGGAGAATTTTCGAAACGGTCTTGCCTTGGATGACAACCTCTGGACGGCCCGAGGCCGTATTTAGCGCGCCAGGAGGCGTATGGCATCCACTGGTCACGAACACCATCAGTGGCACCAAATTCACGAAGATAAACACAGTCAGGGATCGCAAGTTCATTCCTCCTCCTTTTTTAAACACGCCAGGACGTTGAAATCCTCCAAAGTCGTGGTGTCGCCCTTGATTTCGGTGCCGGCGGCCACCTCCTTGAGCAGACGGCGCATGATTTTTCCCGAACGGGTCTTGGGCAGCGCTTCGGCAAAGCGAATATCGTCCGGCTTGGCGACAGGCCCAATTTCCCGGGCCACGTGGTTGCGCAACTCCTCGCAGAGGCCGGGATCAACCTTGATCCCGGATTTCAACGTGACGAACGCGACCAAGGCCTGGCCTTTCAACGCATCCGGCCTGCCGACCACTGCCGCTTCCGCGACCTTTTGATTGCTGACCAGCGCGCTTTCCACTTCGGCCGTGCCGATGCGGTGGCCCGCCACGTTTAACACATCATCGATGCGACCCACGATCCAGAAATACCCATCCTCATCCTGCCGTGCGCCATCCCCGGTGAAATAACTGCCTTTGACTTCACTCCAGTAAACTTCCCGGTAGCGTTTCGGGTCACGCCAAATCCCCCGCAACATGCTGGGCCAGGGTTTGCGGATGACTAATTTGCCCCCCATATTTGGCGGCACGGGGCGGCCTTTTCCATCCACGACCTCCGGCACGACACCAAAGAAAGGAAGGGTGGCGGTGCCGGGCTTGGCCGGAGTCGCTCCCGGCAGGGGTGTGATCATGATCGCGCCGGTCTCGGTCTGCCACCAGGTATCAACG
Source organism: Verrucomicrobiota bacterium (assembly GCA_038228235.1). GTDB lineage: Bacteria > Verrucomicrobiota > Verrucomicrobiia > Limisphaerales > JBBRPK01 > JBBRPK01. The sequence continues at coordinate 13,531 of JBBRPK010000074.1, read as the reverse complement.
ACGGGACACCGCCTGCCACCGATAATTTCATGGTACCAAATCCAAGCCTCAGGGTTAATCGGCTCCCCTACGGTGCCCAGCAAACGCAACGAACTCAAATCGTGCTTTTTGGGCCATTCCACGCCCCATTTCATAAACGCCCGAATAGCGGTGGGCGCCGTGTAGAGGATATTGACACCATATTTTTCCACGATCTGCCAGAAACGGTCCGGTTCCGGCCAGTTAGGCGCACCTTCGTAAATCAGGCTGGTCGCTCCGTTAGCCAAGGGACCATATACCACATAACTGTGGCCGGTCACCCAGCCGACGTCCGCCGTGCACCAGTATACATCGGTCTCCCGCAAATCGAAGACGTACTTTGTCGTCATCTTGGCCCCCAGCAAATAGCCACCGGTGGTGTGGAGAATGCCTTTGGGTTTCCCGGTCGAGCCGCTGGTGTAGAGGATGAAGAGGGGGGCTTCACTGTCCATCTTTTCCGCCGGGCAATTAGAACTGGCCTGTTTCATTTCATCGTGCCACCAGAGATCGCGGCCTGATTGCATCTGAATTGGATTATTCGCCCGGCGAACCACGATTACCTTCTCGACAGTTTGCGCCAATAATGTTCCGGCGGCGTCTTTCAATGCGAGGGCATCATCCACGCTCTTTTTGAGCGGCACGACCGCGCCCCGGCGAAACCCGCCATCGGCGGTGATGACCATTTTAGCCTCCGAGTCAAAGATCCGATCCGCTACCGACTGGGCGCTGAAACCGCCAAAGACCACCGAATGGACGGCCCCGATACGGGCGCACGCCAGCATGGCGATGGCTGCTTCGGGCACCATCGGCAAATAGATGATGACGCGCTCTCCCTTTTTCAGGCCATGCTGTTTAAGGACGTTGGCAAAGCGGCATACCTCCCGGTGCAATTGCTTGTAAGTAAGGACTCGCTCCTCGCCGGGTTGGCTGCCAGCAGGTTCGCCTTCCCATATAAGCGCGGCTTTATTAGCCGTGGGTGTGTCGAGATGTTTGTCCAGACAATTGGAGCTCACATTGAGTTGACCGCCGACGAACCATTTGGCGTAAGGAAGTTTCCATTCCAGCACCTTTTTCCAGGGCTTGAACCAGACCAACTCGGTCTTCGCCTGCGCGGCCCAGAATTTCTCGGGGGAGCGAATGGATAGGCTATAAAGTTTTTTATATTCCCCCATGCTCTTGATGCGCGCGCGTTCGGAAAATTCCCTGGCCGGAGGAAAAACCCTTTTCTCATTAAGAACGGAGGTGATGTTGGGTTGAGCTGTTCTTTGGTTCACAGACATAAATAAAGTCGCGGGGGCCATTCTAGGAGGCTGGGGAGGCGCGTCAACTTTGGAAAAGGAGTGGGCAGCAGCGCATTCTGGCAATGGAGGACAACATGGTTGGAAGGACGAGTTTCATGCAGTTCCAAGAGTCCCTGATCTCTGGGGACTCGTGGAACTCGTCCTTCCGAAAATTGTGCGGTTCCCCTGCCATAAAGAGATAGCGTCGCGGTGATTGCTCCGGAGAGGCCCACCTTGCCACGGGCGCACGAAACGCCAGGGGTGAGGCGCCGCTGCGCGCGGCCTGCTTAGATTAATGCGAATGCGCTTTGCCCGTGCCGCACAGCCCACAGGATCGGGGAGTGCCAGTGCAAGCTGGCTCGGCACCGGCGCCGGGGACGCTCGAAGCAAAAGCGGAGAGCTTTTTATCGAGCCTGGTTGAACCACAATGCGGGCAGGGCGTCCCTTTCCATTCCGCGGAACGAACCAGCACCTCGCTGTCCTTGCTGCACTTTTGACAATGAAATTCGTAGATTGGCATGCCTAAAGGATAATCGCAACGCCAGGAACATCAAGAGAAGTTAGTGGGGCCTGAGCCACACGTCCGTTGAAATAGCGCCGGTGGGGCAACGAACCTTCGTGAGTGCTTGGTCGTCTTCCAGATGAGGCTTTTAGAGCTCGTTTATTGGGGTTGAGAGCAGAGCGAAAACATCGCTTCCATCTCCCCTGGCAGTGTAAACGACTTATGGCTAAACCAGAATTTATCTGAACTCCCGAAGAGAAGGTGTGGCGGGCCAAAATAGAGCGGACAGCGCGAGAATTCGCTCACGAGCCAGCGCCGCTAATCGGGTTGCGGACGGGAATTTGCCTGCTAACGCTCAAGGGAGAGATGGAACCAGAGGATCTCGAACTAACCTTTTGGGCTGCCGCGAGACTGCGGTGTGCGTATCGACCGTTTTAACGGTTTTGCGGCTACCTTTCCACTAACCTCCGACTGGCCTCAGAAAAAGGTCAGACGCGCGCTTTGGAGCCTCCTTAACTCAATAGCTCTTGGATTTCCTCCCAGGTGAGCGCTTCGGCCAATTGTTCTTCCCCGCCTAATGTCGCCTGGATAAGCTCACGCTTGCGGTTTTGCAGCCCTAGAATCTTTTCCTCCACGGTATTGCGGGTGATGAGCTTGTAGGTGGTGACAACTCGGGTTTGACCGATGCGGTGGGCGCGGTCTGAGGCTTGGTCTTGAACGGCTGGATTCCACCACGGATCAAAGTGAATCACGGTGTCGGCGCCAGTCAAATTAAGCCCCACTCCCCCCGCCTTGAGACTGATGAGAAAAACGGGGATTTTTGCGCTGCTTTGAAACTGGTCCACCACCTGGGAACGATTCGATGTTGAACCGTCGAGGTAACAAAACTCAATCGCTTCCTCAGTTAACTTCTGGCGGAGCAAAGTCAGCATGCTAACAAACTGGCTGAACACCAGGACGCGGTGTCCCCCATCCAGCACCTCTTCGAGCAGTTCGGCGAAAAGCTCGAGCTTTCCAGAAGCAGTCTCGGGATTCACATTCTCCAATTTGAGCAGGCGCAAGTCGCAACAGATCTGGCGCAATCGCAAGAGCGCGCTCAATATCACCATCCGGCTTTTGGCCAAGCCCTGCGTCCCTACCGAGTCCATCACCTCGCGCCGGCTGGCTTCGATGACGCGTTGATAGACGGTGCGCTGATCTTCGGTCAGCTCGCAAAACGAAACCTGCTCCAGCTTCTCGGGCAAATCGCGGGCCACCTCCCGTTTCAACCGGCGCAAGATAAATGGGCGCAGCCTTCGAGCGAGGCGAGCCTGCACCTGGGTGTTTTTGTCCCGCATGAGAGGTGTTTCGTAGCGCTCTCGAAAATCCTGCGCTCCACCCAGGTAACCGGGCATGAGGAAGTCGAATATAGACCAGAGATCGAGGACGGAATTCTCCAGGGGCGTGCCAGTCAGGACCAGCCGATGCCTGGCCCGCACGGCTTTGACCGCTTGAGCATTCTGGGTTTGCCGATTCTTAATATGCTGCGCTTCATCCAACACGACCGTATCGAACTCCAATTGCCGGTAGCGCTCGGCATCCCTGCGAATCAGGGCATAGCTGGTGACGATAACATGGTGTTCAGGAATGGTTTGGAAAAGGGAATGGCGATTTGGGCCTTCCAAGGCCAGCACCTTCAAGCCCGGCGTGAATTTCTTGGCCTCGGCCACCCAGTTGAACACAAGGCTGGTGGGGCAAATGATCAGCACGGGGGAAGATGGAGGCGGTGGTTCTCCGCGCGCATTCTTTGATGGCGACAAGAGTTGGATTTGCAGCAGAGCAAGGGTTTGGAGCGTCTTTCCCAAACCCATTTCATCGGCCAAAATGCCGCCAAAATTATTCTCACGCAAAAAATGCAGCCAGGCCACTCCTGCTTTCTGATACGGCCGAAGCACATTTTCCAAATCTCCAAGCGGAGGACATTCCATTTGGGTCTCCCCGCTTTGCTGCCGCGCCCGTTCCTTCCAGGCGCCCGGAGCTTGCACCTGCCAGCCCGTTTGCTGGCGCAAGGTAGTGTCGAGAAAACCCGCTTGCGTATTATTGAGGCGAAATCTTTCCGCATACTGCTGAGGCGAACAGTCGAGCAAGACTTCCTGCAACTCCTCCACGGCCCCCGTATCGATCACCGCTAATTTGCCATTCTTCAACCGCGTATGACTTTGGCCCGAAAGGATCAACCGTTGAATATCGGCGGCTGAAAACCGCTCGCCGCTTTTGGAACTGAAAGAAATTTCGAGGTCAAACCACTGAACTCCAGAAGGGGTGATCTGAAAGCGCGGCTCGATTCGTTCTATGTTTTGCGCTGTGCTCCGTTCGAGCCGTTCTTCGAGCGTGACTTCCCACTCCCTCTGCAGGCGTGGAAAGTCACGGGCCAGGAAATTCAATACCGCATTTTGTCCTAACAATTGATAGCGCCCTTCCGCATGCGGGCCGGTGAATCCTGCCCGCAACAGCGAGCCGAGCGCGGCTCGTTCCGCGCTGAGATCACGGGTGGAGTAACGAGTGGGTGATTCGGGATCGGGCAGCCAAAGGTTTTCTTCTGCGCTCGTCACCCCCATCGTCATGATGCGCGGCCCATAGGCGCATTGCAAGAGAGCGCGCAACTGGGCCAGCCCGCCTTTGAGTTCCAGCAGGAAACGGGGGGGCCGAGGCTCAAGCGTAAAATCCTCCAATTGGAAATTCGCCTCGACCGTGCCGGCGGCCTGCAACCCTGGCCAATCCCGGATTAAAAACTTCGGGACTTGGACGCGAGAGAGTCGGATTGGACCTTTGAACACCGCCAAAAACTCTTTGGACAAGCCGAGTGGCTGAAAGACGTGGTTACGAAAGATCCACTCATCGATCAGCACGGGGGCTGAGAGTTTTTCGCTGAGGCTCAACTCAATTTCGCCCGACGGACTCAGCATAGCCTTCAACCCGGCCGTCCAGGAAGCTTTCTCCACTGTTACCGTGGCTGATTTCCCGAGAGTGACGCGTGGATGATCTGCCAGCAGGGGCAAGAGCGCAGCAAAATCTTTCGTGTCCAGGAGGAGCATGGCCGGGCTCGCTCCGCCAGCGAAGCTCTCGAGTTGATCGAGCAAGGCGGCGTCCTGATTCGAGAAGGAAAATGTTTGGGCCTGAGGCAGCGCGCCCAACGGGCTTCGCCCACCGCGCCACTTGCCTTCAAAACAGAGCATCACTTTGCCGCGGGCCGCGGCCTGCTCCAAATTGGGCGGCAGAATCAAAAAAATCTCGGCTGGTTCGCCGCCCGCGGCCACCCGCTGCACGCGTTTCGCCGAGGATGGCGCGCTGTGAGCCGTCCCCGGGGTCTTGCCGGCAAGCCTCGTGGCGCCGGCCTCGCTGTTCCTGGCGGAACTTTGCTGGCTTTGCTGGAGATGATGCAGACCCACCGCGACTGAGTGGGCGCAGATCGTTCCCCATTCCCGCGAGGGGCGGCAGCCGCATATATTCTCGATGTTGAGCTCATCTTTGATCACCAACCCCGCTCGATAGGAAATCGAGCCCTCCTGGACCACGCCCTTCAAAACCGGCGCTGCCCAATTGGAACTGAGGACCTTTTCCGCCGCCAGGAAAGCGCGCGCTTGCTTCATCGCCTCCCAGCCAGCAATCCTGGCAAAAAAAGCTTCACTTAATTCCACTGCGCTCATCTCTATCAATCTGCCACAGTTTGCTGGCCTTCCGACTGTATAAAAAATAGATGGCCAGGCCGGCCACGAGCCAAATCACGAAGCGGGCCCAATTGGTGATGCCCAATTGGCTCATTAAATAAAAGCATGTTACCAACCCGAGCACTGGGATAAGCGAAAGCCTCTTCACGAAGGAAAGCACCGCCACCGCCGTGGCCAGCAGGATAAAGAGGATCAACGGAATCTTATGCTTGAACAAATCCCAACCCGCCTGCATTTGCCCATCTTCGTTCGCGCGCGGTTCCATGCTAAAGAAGCTGTCCCACGTTTCCTTTTTGAAATAGCGATAGAGAACAAAGATTACGGCGGCGTATAGCAAAGGGACGACATACCTTCCGTTGATGTAGGGCGTTTTGAATTTCGGCCGGGCCGGAGGATTCCTGGAATTGTCCAACACTAAAACACCGCCGCAGACTAACACGAAAGCGAATAGAGTGCCGATGCTGCTCAGGTCCACCACTTCCTTCAGATTCATGAACAGCGCCGGAATCGCCACCAGCAACCCCGTGACAATCGTCGAGAAGGACGGCGTCTGGTACTTCGGATGGATGCGCGAAAAAATCGGGGGCAGCAATCCGTCGCGGCTCATGCTCATCCAGATGCGCGGTTGTCCCAGTTGGAAAACGAGGAAAACGCTCGCCATCACAAAAATGGCGCTGAAGGAAATCACCCCGCTCAGCCACGGCAATCGCTCCTTGAAAATATAGGCGAGCGGATCGCTCACGTTTAATTCCTTGTAACTGACGATGCCAGTCAGCACGAACGAAATCAGCACATAAAGAACCGCGCAAATTCCCAGCGCATAAAAAATGGCTCGCGGCAGATCGCGCTGCGAGTTTTCGCATTCCTCGGCCGTAGTGGAAATGGCATCGAACCCGATAAACGCCCAAAATACCGCTGCCACCCCCTTGAGCACGCCGGTCCATTTGTTGGGCATGAAGGGAGACCAATTGTCGGGAGTGACGTAGAAAAATCCGACTGCGATCACGGCCAGAATTACCAGCAGCTTCACCCCCACCATGATATTGTTAGCATTGCGGCTTTCTTTGATGCCGATGTAAATCAAAGAGGTCACCACGACGCAGATGAGCAGGGCCGGCACGTCGGCGATCAAATGGACGGGACCGATAACCGGCGCGCTGCTCCACGCGTTGGAGGCGTCCTTCAGGTCGGAATGGGCGGCGAAGATTTGCGCCAGCGTTTGCCCTTTGGCCAGCAGCGCCTCCACCGCTTGATGCCCGCGCAACGCGGAGAGGAAATCCATCGTCATGAACGCGGGAATGTGTATCCCAAGCCCTGAAACAAAGCCCGTGAAGTAACTCGACCACGAAATGGCAACGGCGATATTGCCGATGGCATATTCGAGCAATAAATCCCAGCCAATGATCCACGCGATAAGCTCGCCAAAGGAAGCGTAAGCGTATGTATAAGCGCTTCCCGAAATCGGAATCATGGACGCAAATTCCGCATAACAGAAAGCCGTAAAAGCGCAGGCAATGGCAATCACGATAAAGAGGAGCGAGACGGCTGGACCGCCATCGAACGCGGCCTGCCCCACGGTGCTAAAAATCCCTGCGCCGACGATGGCCGCAATGCCGAACGCCGTGAGGTCCACGACGCGGAGGGTCCGCTTCAGCGATCCGCCGTGTTCACTCTCCATCTGGCTCCTTTCGGATTCCTTCAGGATGCGTTCAACGGATTTTCTACGGAATAATTGGCTCAGCATGGCTGATCGATCGCGGCTCTTAGCCCCCAAATTTCAGAAGTGCCTGAGCTTCGCAGCCCGCGCTCTCATGAACACCCCGCTTGAGCGGGGTGATCGTCGAGGACATGGGATCGCAAACCGTTTCAACGGTTTGGACGGCATGAGCAAACCGTCGAAACGGTTCCGGATGGCTCCCCCTCCGCAGCCCCACTGCTGCTGAATTGGCGGACACCCTAAAGAGTGGACACCAAACGCGGGCGACACCTGTATGATGTCCACCCTTTAGGGTGTCCGGGCGCGCCACCGGAAAATCGTTTAATTCAGCAGCAGCGCTCCCCCGCCCACCCCGCTGAAGCTGAAGCGGGGTGTTAACGAAAGGGAGCTCGAACAGTCGTGCCACCCGCCGAGAGTAGGAATCCGGCGGGGCGATGCAAAGCGCGAACTTCGATTCAGCGCACAGATACGAGCAAGGCCAGTGACAAAGTCCCTCTTGGGCCCACGGGCGCCGGCGTCCTCGCCGGCTTTGATCGTCCGCCCACGTTCCAGCCAGACCGCGCGCAGCGGGCGATTGGGACGTTGCGCGGGGCAACTGTTGCGCCGCTGAACGCGGCGCTACTCGTCGCAGCGCGACGAGTTCCACCCCCCCGTTCGGAACCTCGAAGCGGCCGACGTGAGTCGGCTCACTATTTTCCCCGGAAAGATCAGAGCCGATTCACATCGGCTGCTACGGTTTCGGTTCGGGGAGTTCTCTCCCCATTCCTGCGTTGTTGCGACGCTGCTCCATCTCCCCTCCTCCCATCCCGCCTCTCTAATTCCTCGGCCAGGAAGGCGTGGGTCGGGAAGTGGGAACCAGGTGGCTGAGGGGCGGTCGGAACGGTTTGCGCATCCATGCTGGAGATGGACTCGCTCTCTTAGATGGAAATGGTGGTGTCCACGTCGAGGAGGTGGAGGTGTTCGAGTATTTTAACCACTGATTCGCCGACGGAGAGTTGGTCGGTCCGAAGTTCGATTTCCGGCTTGAAAGGCGGTTCGTAAGTGGCGGAGCTGCCGGCGAATTCCTTGAGTTCATTGACGCGGGCTTTGACATGGAGGCCCTTCGGGTCGCGCCGCTCGCAGATTTCCAGGGGCGCATTGACAAATACTTCGACAAATTGCCCTTCCAACACCATCTCGCGCGCGAGCTGCCGATCCGAACGATGCGGGGAGATGAAAGCGGAGATGCAGATGATGCCGGCATCTGAAAACAGCTTGGCCACTTCGCCCAGCCGCCGGATGCTTTCTTTGCTGTCGTGAGGCGAGAAGGTGAGGTCCGAACAGAGGCCATGATGGACATTATCCGCATCGAGCACATAGGCGTGTTTGCCCATGTTAAACAGTTCGCGTTCCAATTCCGTGGCGATGGAGGATTTCCCGGAACCGGAGAGGCCGGTCAACCACACCACACAACCAGGATGGCCATTGCGGCGGCCGCGTTGTTCGGCGGTAACTTTCCCGTGACTCCAAAAAATATCGTGGCGCTTCTCCAGACCATCCACACTGCGCTTGGGATAATTGTCCGCCGCGATGATGCCGCCCCCGGAAACCTCGAATCCATCGACAATCACAAAGCGTCCCGTGCTTACAATGTCTGCTTGCACGTCAAAAGCCACCGGCCGGCGAGTTCGGATGGAAAGCTCGGCGACTTCGTGCCGTCCGACAAAGAGCTCGTTTTGCCTGCGGGAAATTGTTTCCAGGGTCGAGGCATCGATGACTTTGTCGATGGAATCGATTTCGCAATCGACCTCCTGGGTGGCAAGTTTGAGCTTATACACTTTCCCCTTGGCGAATGGAGCGCGCCCCAGCCAAAAAAGACGCGCTTTGAACCGGGTTAATTCGTAAGGGGGAGCCGTCTCCAACGCGGCGATGGCGCCTCGCTCGACAAAGATTTGTTCTGTGAGGGTGATGCCGATGGACTCACCGGCGCTCGCCGAATCACGAGAGGACGCATTCCATCGTTCGATGGTTTTGACGGTGCTGAGCTTGTTGCTCGGGCTAAAGAGCAGCCGATCGCCCACCTTAATAGAACCGGATTCGACACGGCCCGCCAAAATGCGCCGTTCATCGAAACGATAAACATCCTGGATAGGAAAACGGAGCGGCTGGTCTTTCGGGAGTTCGGAGACGTGGAATTGGTCGAGGGTTTCGACGACTGTTGGGCCGGTCCACCAAGGCATGTTTTTGCTGGGGGAAGCAATGTTATCGCCATGCTTGGCGGCCATCGGGAGGAACACCTTGGGCTGCACACCAATGCTCTGCAGAAAACCGCGGAATTCCTTTTCAATCTGGTTAAAGCGTTCCTGCGAATAGTTCTGCAAATCCATTTTGTTGACCAGCACGGCGATTTGGCGAATGCCAAGCAGGTTGACCAGGTAGCCATGCCGGCGCGATTGCTCTTGCACTCCTTCCGCAGCATCAATGAGGAGCAACGCGGCTTCCGCATTGGCTGCGCCGGTGACCATGTTTTTCAAAAACTCTTTGTGGCCGGGCGCATCGATGATGACGTATTGCCGCTTTTGGGTCTGGAACCAGATTTGGGCGGTATCAATGGTGATATTCTGATCGCGCTCGGATTGCAGCGCGTCCATGAGGTTGGCCCACTCGAAGGGCACCCCGCGCCGTTCCGCGATCTTCTGGAGTTGCTCCAGTTTGCCTTCAGCGAGGGCGCCGGTGTCATGCAGAAGCCGTCCCACGAAGGTGGATTTCCCGTGGTCAACGTGGCCCACGATGACAATCTTCAGTTGCTCAAGCGGCGCGGCCGACATGGCCGCTTCTGCGCGATCGGTAGCTGGCTCGGTCAATTTGGCTTGTGGGATATGTTGCGGTTTCATCAGTAACTCGCCGTCAACTCCTGACCATCGCTTGGCCTCCCCAGGCGACATGCAGCCCGCATTCCCGTTTGTCATCAGCTTTCGCCGGATCGAAGTAGTCCCATTCATTGGGCAGGTTATGTTTTTGCAGATAAGCCTCCATGTCCGCATCGGTCCAATAGAAGACGGGACTCGATTTGAGCGTGTCGAAATTGGGATCGTGGGACAACACGTCAAGGCCGGCCCGGTTCGGGTTTTGCACCTTGCGCAGAGCCGTGAGCCAGGCGCGGGGCGCCAGTTCACGCATCCCGCGGTGAAACGGCTCGAGTTTAAAAACGGCGCTAAACTCCTTGAGCGCGGCTTCGTTCTCCGGCGTCGGGATGTCGCCGGCCACGGCATCGCGATGCGCGGCCGTCATCCGCGGCAGATAAGCTTTGAGATTCAAGTGGAGGAGTTTTTTCAACTGTTCGGCGTGGCGGTAAGTGGCGGGGCGGTTATAACCATGGTCCACCCAGAGCACCGGGATGTCTGGCTGCGCCTGCACGCAAAGATGCAACAGGACTGCCTCGTAGGGCCGAAAATTGGTGGAGACGATCGCGCGGCCTTTGGCCTGCGCAACGGTCCAGCGAACGATTTCGAGCGGGGACTGATTGCGCAACTCGAGGTTGGCGTGGGCGATTTCATCGGGAGTCATATTCATGGGCAATTACATATACCCATCGCGCCGCAACTTCTCGAATGCGTCTTCGCTTTCTTTGTCCTGAGCGCGGCCAGCGCGCTCGCTGGTTTTGGTATGGCGCAGTTCCTCGATAATCTCGCGAACGGTTTTGGCCTTTGACTTGATAGGAAAGGTGCATGGATAACATCCGATGCTCCGGTAGCGTTCGCCACTCCCGTTGGCGAAATAAAGCGGGATGATGGGAATGTTTTCCCGCTCGATATATTCCCAGATGTTCAGCTCCGTCCAGTGCAACAGCGGATGGATGCGAATGTGGGTGCCTTTATCAAAATCTGTTTTGAACTGGTCCCAGAGTTCAGGCGGCTGATCTTCCACGTTCCATTCCATATTCTTGTCGCGCGGGCTGAAGTAGCGTTCCTTGGCGCGGGTCGGCTCTTCGTCGCGCCGAACGCCGACGATCACTCCGGTAAAGTGGTGCTTATCGAGGACCGCCTTGAGACCATCCTTTTTCAAGGTGCCGCAGCATTCGACCCGAGTGGCTTTGCCGTTGGGGAAGGTGACACCGCTTTTGAGCACTTCCTCGTTCTTGCCTACGATCAGTTCGAGTTTCCAATCGCGCACCAGGCGGTCCCGATATTCAATCATGGAGGGGATTTTGTAACTGGTATCCACATGGACCAGCGGGAAAGGAACGTGGCCGAAGAAGGCTTTGCGGGCCAGCCACAGGAGCACCGTTGAATCTTTTCCGATGCTCCACAGCATGGCTAGGTTTTCAAATTTATTGAAGGCCTCGCGCATGATGTAGATGCTCTGATTTTCCAGTTTCGCGAGATAGTCCATAATCAGATGGTGGATGCGGATGCCTAAGCCCGGTTAACCAGGAATGGGCGCCGTCTCGGGTAATATCACCCGGTGGCAGAAATCGCCAAACCGCTCGCCGTCGAGCCGTTCACTCACATAACGCTTCAGGAGCAGCCGAAGTTCGGGGACGATGTCCTCGTTTTTGACCACATCTTTGTAGAGCCGATTCAACCGGGTACTCGCTTCGTTACCACCCAGGTAAAGTTGATATTTATTCGGCGATTTGCCGACAAAGCCAATCTCAGCCATGTAAGGCCGCGCGCAGCCATTCGGGCAACCAGTCATGCGGACGACAATTTCGTGGCCCTTCAAGCCCACCTCTTCGAGCAGATTCTCGAGGCGCGTTAGAATCTCCGGCAACGCCCTTTCGGCTTCCGCCAAAGAAAGCCCGCAAGTAGGCAGCGCCGGACACGCCATTGAGGCCAACCGCGTGGCGCTGAATGGGTTCTCCACCGACACACCATGTTCTTTCAAAACCCGCTCGACATTCTGACGCTGCTCCGGCCGTACCCCTACCAGGAGAAGGTTCTGCGAGGCGGTCAGGCGCACCTCGGGCTGAAACTGCTCAATAACGCTTCGCAGGCCGGTTTTGAGTTGATAGCCATTGGCATTTTTTATCCGGCCATTTTCAACAAACAGGCCGAGAAAATAATTCCCATCGGTCTGTTTGTGCCAGCCCAATAAATCACCTTGCTTGGTAAAATGATAAGGGCGCGCCGGCTCCAGCTTGATCCCCGCGCGCTTCTCCACCTCGCTCCGGCACCAATCGACGCCCCGCTCCTCCAGGACGTATTTCAAGCGGGCATGTTTTCGATTCGTGCGGTCCCCAAAGTCACGATGAATCGTCAGCACCGCCTTGGTCATCGCTTCCAGATGCTCTGGCCGCAAGAACCCAAGCACGTCCGCCAGCCGGGGGAAAGTCTCGGTATTCCCGTGGGACTTTCCCATCCCCCCGCCCACGAGGAGATTGTAACCAAGAAGCTTCTCACCGTCTGCAATGACCACAAACCCGAGGTCATTTGTAAAAATATCGATGTCGTTCAGCGGAGGGATGGCGAAGGCGGTCTTGAATTTTCGGGGCAAATAGGTTTTGCCATAAAGCGGATCGACAAAGTTTTTATTGGCTTCCTCCTCGAGATTCAATTCCTGCCCCTCCAACCAAATCTTATGATAGGCCCGGGTGGCAGGGGCGAGGGAATCAGAAAGGCGCCGAGCTTCCTGGAGCACATGATCTACCAAGGGACTGGTCGCCGGTGTCGGGGGCGCCATGACATTCCGCTCCACGTCTCCACAGGCAGCGATGGTCGTCATCAGGGCCTGGTTCAATTCGCTTATCGTCCGGCGCAAATCTGATTTAATTACCCCATGGAACTGGAAATCCTGCCGAGTCGTGATGCGCAATGTGTCGTTGGCGTATTGCGTCGCTAAACGGTCACACTCCAGATATTGCCGCGCCGACAAAGTTCCTCCCGGAAATTTCGTGCGGATCATCATGATAAACTGCTTCGCTACCTTGCGCTTGTCCCGATCGTCCTGCTGGTAAACGCCGTGAAATTTGAGAAACTCGTAGTCTTCCGCGGAAAATGAATCAGCGCTCGCGTCCTCCAGAGTTTGGTGAATGGTGCCTGAAAGAAGTGGATTGCCTTCCTTTAACCCTTCATTTTTGGTCAGCTTTATTACTGGCTCGGACGTAATCATAAGTATTTCGCTCAAGTTATGTGACTTTAGCAAACTCCAATGATTTGTCAATTCTATTTCTAATTTAGTTGCAGCTCCAGGGCGGTTCTATGCATAACGACTACAGGTTCTAAATCAACGAGTTAAGCTTGGTGCTGGACATGAGCCAGAAAAGTTTTTTTACTCATTCGCATGAAAAACAAGCGATTGAGTTTGACGGACGCCGCCGAAGCAGCGG
>JBBRPK010000073.1:0-26060 GCA_038228235.1 Verrucomicrobiota bacterium | reverse complement strand
TTGATTTGGTTCCATTCTTCATCGGTGAGATCAGTTGGATAACAATAAGGATGCGTTTGCATCCTTCTCATTTATAGGAACGGCCGTCGTTGTACGATAACGTTAAAGTAGAATTTTCGCATTTTCAAAACACGCTCTTAGGCTTCGGTATTGGCGTCATGTGGGATGGTTGAGGGTAAATTCATGCCGGTCCTATCGAACCATTGAGAATGTGCGCGAAGGGAACGAACCCGCTTCTCTGCAGCGTGCGGCGGGAGGCAACATTCGCGGGATTGCAACAGGCGCATGGAATGGCGCCGAGTTCGTAGCACACTTGCTTCAATTCCTGGACAAAGAAGGAGCCAAAACCTCGCCTCCAAAACGGCTCCACCACGCGACGTCACCGATATCGAGCAAATAAGATACGGTCCAGCCTTCGCGCCGATGAATGGAGTCGTGAACAATCTGGCAGTTCATCTCCTCGCGATACCGCGTTCGCAATGGCAGAACTTCTTGGTTCGGGGCCATTTTGGCCTTTCATCATGACGCGGCTCCTTAAACTACCTCACGACCACCGTGCCGCAGTCCCGGCATCTGTAAACCAAACCCAACCGAGGGTGCTCGACATAGTCGAGATGCGGTGAGCGACACTTCGGACATATCCGTTTGGCCTGGCGTGCTGACGCATCAGCCTCACGCTCGGCCCATGCCTCGGCGGCCTCGCAAGCCTGGTCGTAGTTCGCGTCCTCAACCCACAGCTCGCTGCAAATGAGACCGCTCTCTTCGGTGGACGACTGCGTGCTGCTTGTGATGTGGAGGCTCGCGAGATACTCGACCAGTTTGGCCGCGGGCTCAGTGTCCAGTGTGGCGAGACGCTTCATGGCCGCCTAACGCCAGAACTGAGCGACGGGGGTGGCCCAACGTGTCTGGATTGGCAGCTGATGTGGCCCGCCCGAGTTCGCTCCAGTGATTTTGTTGTGTGTCTTCATTCAAGGAGATTCCCTTGCGCACGTCTCAATCGCCCAATATAGGTGAGAGCCACCACTTGGGTGGCCGTGCTTCGCGGCGTGAAAAAGGGGCGTCTCCGCACCGGTATCTCGGGCCTCAAGCAACGTGGGTGAACGGTCTAAAAGCGCGGCAAGTCTTTCTTGCTTTCCAATATGGGCAAGGGCGTGCGGATTCTGCGACTGTCGCCACACGACGAAAGCGGCAGCCACGGTAACCAAAAGCGCAAAAACTATCCAAGGCGTCATAGCGACTAACAAGAAATCGGCCCCATATTGGACGTAATTAAAGGCGTCACCTGATCAGGATAAAGCTTGCTAAATGGCTTGTCTATAAAGCGTTTTGTGACGAATGTGAAGTTGACGGTTTCATCTGATGAAGCGTTTTAGGATTATCCGATGGATTAGGTGTGCCGAACAAGTCGCGCGCGACGGCGGTTTTGTGGGAAAACTCACCCCTGCGGGCAAGTGACCACACCACGACCACCGAATTTGGATCGTCGGAATTCCATGATTCATCTGAGCGCGAGGTGGCACAAAATCGCAAGCCTGACTGGTTGCGCAAATTTTTTCGACTGGCTGAACGCTTCGCTGGCAAAGCAAGACCGTAAAATCCGGAGCGCGGCCCTTGTTACGTTCGCTCTCTGGTGGATGGCGCTGGGCGTCACCGCTTGCAATACCGCTGCACCCGATATGAATTCCAAGTTCGACCGTTACACGTTGAGTTATGCCACACCTGTTGATCCGTCGCTGCAGGCGCGGCTGGAAACCCTCGACGCAGAACTGCGCGCGCGCTGCGGAATGACCACAGAACAGGCGGCGGTCGGCGTGTTGGATTTGCAAACCCTGCGGCTGGCGATGATTCATCCCGATCGGGGCGAATATGCGGCGAGCGTCCCGAAAATCGGCATCTTGCTGGCCTACTTTCAACTCCATCCCTCAGCCGCCACCAATCTCAGCGCGCTGACGCGCCACGAACTCGGCTTGATGATTAAGGTTTCCAATAACGAAATAGCCGCGAAGTTTTCTGGCGAACTGGGTCTGAAGCCGATTCAGGCCGTGCTCGACTCGTATCATTTCTACGACACGAATCACGGGGGCGGGATTTGGATGGGCAAACATTACGGACAGGGGGGCGAGCGTTACGGCGATCCCCTCGGCGACAATTCGCACGCCGCGACCGCGCGCCAATTGCTCCGCTACTTCCTGATGCTGGATCAGGGCCGGCTCGTTTCGCCCGCCGCGTCGAAAGCTATGCGCGAGATTTTTGCGTCGCCGGACATACCGCACGAGCGGATCAAGTTCGTCAAGGGGCTGGCCGGGCGCGACGTGCAAATCATTCGCAAGTCGGGCACGTGGGAAAACTGGCGGCACGACAGCGCCGTCATTGCCGGGCCGGGCCGGCGATATATCCTCGTGGGCCTGACGAATCATCCCCAGGGCGACGAGTACCTTGCAGGTCTGGCGCAGGCGGTGGACGACCTGATGGCGGCCAGCAGCGCTAAGAGCCTGTTTTAAAACTGCGCCGCGCACCCCCGAGTCACTCAGCAGATGTTGGAGCAAAGGCGGAAGGCGTTCGCGGACTTGCGTAAGCTGGATCCTTTTCGCGAGATTGAGGACCCTGTGGCAGCGCGAAATCCGCAAAGACCGAGCGCTTCCCGGACGGGACTGACGCATGGTTTTGGACACGAATATCCTGATCTACTTTGCCAAACCCGGCGGCGAAAGTGTTTCCGCGTGGGTCGTCGATCCCTCCGCCCCTGTTTCCTCTGTTATCTCTTGTTCAAAATGGTGGATACGGCTTGGGCGAACTTTAGGACTTGATTCTCTCCCCGCTTCACGGAGTAAATGCGCGGTATGCCTCAGTACTGGATGATTTCTGATCGGGCTCTGGACAACGGCGTGCCCGGGTCTAAGCGCGGGTCGCTGAG
The DNA here is from genome assembly GCA_038228235.1 of Verrucomicrobiota bacterium. GTDB lineage: Bacteria > Verrucomicrobiota > Verrucomicrobiia > Limisphaerales > JBBRPK01 > JBBRPK01. The sequence goes on along the minus strand of JBBRPK010000073.1, from coordinate 23,146 downwards.
CTACTGGGTCAGCGACAAAATTCCGCTGAATAATTTCGCAAACTGGAATCCTGTTCCCCCCAGCGACTTTAAGCGACTCCTCATTGCCGCCGCCGATCAATTTCCTTTGATCGCCCACGGTGACAACGAACAGCAAAGCCACGTCACGTTTTTCATCCATGGCTACAACAATGGCTGGGCGGACGCAGCCCAGCGTTATGAACAACTCTGCGCGGCCCTTTACAGCGGCCCTCAAAGCCTTGGCCTGTGCGTCAGTTTCGATTGGCCATCGTTCGGCAGCGTGATTGACTATTACCCCGACCGCGATCACGCCCGCGAATGCGCCAACGATCTTGCGACTGTGCTAAGCGAACTTTATGACTGGTTGCTAGTGAAACAACAGGATGCCATTCGCAATCGTAATAGCGCTTGCAGGGCCAAGGTGTCGGCCATCACCCATAGCATGGGCAATTATGTGCTGCAAAAGGCGATGAAGGCCGCGTGGACGCGAAAAAACCAACCGCTGCTGGCCAGCCTCATCAACCAGTTGGTGATGGTCGGGGCGGATGTGGACAACGATCTGTTTGAGCCGGATGCCAGCGATGGCAGTGACGGCGATGCGCTCGCCAATCTGAGCTACCGGATTACCGCGCTTTACAGCGGGCGGGATGCGGTCCTTGGCGCTTCGGCCGGACTCAAGCACTTCGGCGCGAGACGACTTGGCAGGAGCGGCCTCGCGGTATCTCCGCCCACCGGCAAGGACAACATTTGGGAAATCGACTGTTCGAGTTTCTTTCCGGCCAGCGTGGGCGGCATAGACATACACAGTGCTTATTTTGGCCCCTATGGCACGCTCCCACTCATGCAAAGCATACTGCGCGGTCTGGACCGCACGGTGCTGGAAACCCTTGGGCAAACCACGGGCACAGAATGGCCGCCGATTCCGAGCGAGGCAATGCTTTCCCCAGCAGGTTCGCCGTGATTCTGCCCTTCCCCCTCATCTCAATCTCCCGTTTTTTCGGCTTTTCAGTTCCCGATGCGGAGATCTCACCAATTCTCGCTTAAGATGTTCAGGGCGCTCCGTCGACGACGCCCTGACTTAAGCTCGCAATGGAAACGCCGGGTCCTGGCGTGAGGCGTGCGCATCCTAAATTAGTTCGGCGATCAGCGCCAAGCTTCGGATGGTTGCTGGACCAACATTCGCCACCGCATGACCAACATGTCATCGGCCGGTCATGTTCCGGGCAAGAGTCTTCGGCAAAGATAGGTCGTTGTTGGAGTCGGAATCGATGGCGGCAGCTTCCCTTCTAGGCATAGATCGGAAGCTGCCGCCTGACTCTTAAGCGAGGCCCCTTCCGTCTCTCACGGCTCTGCGAACGTGCTGCTCGATGTTGGCCGCTTTCGCCCATTGGCGGGTGCCATCGCGGCCGATTATTTCGACGGCGTTGATCTCATTCCATCCTGGGACCCGAGCGGTTATCCAGTTCAATTTTCACGGAACTCGATTGGATGGGGGTATTTGCGGGAACAGGACGACACCGGCTCGACGTGTGACACCGCACAATCAAAAGTCGGCGGAAGTGACATCAGCCTTAGCGCGGCTTGTTTGCAGCCTATCTGTTTCCTTGGAGTGAGACTGAGCTTCAACACAGGGCTTTGTCAACGCCACTTTAGCATCGGTGTTCATCTGCGTTCATTCGTGGTTAGATTTGGTTTTCGTGGAATTCGTATCTGGTCCTCATCCGTGTCCTTTGGTGGCAATCTGTGGTTGCGCCGACGTAAATGGATTGAATTTTAAGGGTCCGCGGCGGGTCTTTAGATTGATGACCCGAGTGCGCAGATTTCCGCTCTGGCTGCTGGCGATAGGGCTGCTGTTGAATCGAAACAGCGCGCCAGGGGCCGCGATTTCCTTTCGGAACGAAGTCGAGGCGGTCATTTCCAAGGCTGGCTGCAATGCGGGAACTTGCCATGGCAATAAATACGGCAAGGGCGGCTTCAAACTTTCTCTGCGGGGCCAGGATGCCGAATTGGATTTGCTGGCGCTCACGCGCGACAGCATGGCCCGGCGCTGCAACCCCTTCGAACCGGAGCAGAGCCTGGTCCTGCTCAAAGCCAGCACGCAGGTCCCGCACGAGGGCGGCCTGCGTTTCAAAAAGAATTCCGAAGAATACGAAGTGCTTCGCCGCTGGATTGCCGAGGGGACGGGGGATGATTCTCCGGGCACTCCAACTCCGGTCAAAATCGAAGTGATGCCCGAGGAAGAGGTCTTGATCGAACCCGCCGACCGCGCACAGATCAAAGTGTGGGCCACGTTCTCCGATGGCACAAAGCGCGAGGTCACCCGACGCGCCGTCTATGAGCCGGCAAATAACCTGGTGAAAGTCACCCACGACGGCCTTGCGCAGCGCGAGCAGACGGGCGAGACAACGGTGCTGGTGCGATTCCTCCAACTCCAGGCTCCCGTGCGGCTGGCGTTTGTGCCCGCTCGACCGGAATTTATATGGCGGGAGGTGGCCGAAGCCAATTACATTGATCATCACATTTTTGCGAAGCTGCGCACGCTGCGGATAAACTCTTCGGAACTGTGCGGCGATACCGTCTTTCTCCGGCGGGTCTTTCTCGATCTGCTGGGACTGCTCCCCACAGAGCGGGAAGCGCAAACTTTCGCGAGCGATCGCCATCGCGACAAGCGCGCGAGAATGATAGAGCAGCTTTTGGAGCGCCCCGAATTCGCCGATTTCTGGGCATTGAAATGGGCTGACCTGCTGCGCAACGAGGAAAAAGCCCTCGACCGCAAGGGAACCCAGGTTTTTCAACATTGGATTCGAAAGTCGATCGCGGAGAATAAGCCGCTCGACCAATTCGTGCGCGAGATCTTAGCGGCCCGCGGCAGCACCTATCAGAATCCCGCAGCCAATTTCTACCGGGCCATCCGCGAGCCGGCCCAGCGCGCGGAATCGGCGGCACAGGTCTTTCTCGGCGTGCGTCTCCAATGCGCCCAGTGCCACAACCACCCTTTCGACCGCTGGTCGCAGGACGATTACTATGACTGGGCGACGGTTTTCTCGCGGGTCGGTTATAAAGTCCTGGAAAATAAACGGAGCGATGGGCTGGACAGCCACGAATTCAAGGGTGAGCAAATTGTTTTCCTGGCCCACAACGGCGAGTTGACGAATGTCCGCACCGGGAAGCCGGCTACCCCTCGTTTTCTCGGCTCTGCCGGAAATCGGTCCGAGGATCGCCTGAATGCGCTGGCTGCCTGGGTGACAGCTCCGGAGAACTCGCTGTTCGCCCGCGCCCAGGTTAACCGCGTTTGGTTTAACCTGATGGGCCGAGGCCTGGTCGATCCGATCGATGACTTTCGCCCGACTAATCCAGCATCGCACCCGGTGTTGCTTGAGATCCTCGCTAAAGATTTTGTAGGACACAAATTCGACACTCGTTATCTGATTCGGCTCATCCTGAATTCAAGGGCCTACCAACTCTCAGCCGAACCGACCGCTACCAACGCTGGCGATGAAATAAATTATTCCCACGCAATTCCCCGACGCCTCTCGGCGGAGCAGTTGCTGGATAGCCAGCACGAAGTGCTGGGCGTGGCGGCGAAGTTCACCGGCTATCCGGCTGGGATGCGGGCGAGCCAGTTGAGTGGGGGCACGCCGGTGCGTCGCAGCGAGATGAAAGCTTCCAGCCCGGAGATGTTCCTAAGCCTTTTCGGCAAGCCGGCGCGGCTTCTCACGTGCGAATGCGAGCGTTCCGGGGGCACCACGATGGGGCAAGCCTTCCAACTCATTAGCGGCCCCGGCATTCAGGAATTACTTGCGACAAGCGACAATTGCATTGGTCAATTGCTGGCGTCCCGCAAATCAAATCGCGAAAGGATAACGGAGCTTTACTGGAGGGCCCTCAGCCGCGCTCCTTCGGAAGTGGAGGCCACGGCAGCGCTCACTTACCTGCAAAACGCCAAAGAACTCAGGCCGGCCTTCGAGGATCTGACCTGGAGCCTGCTCAATGCGAAGGAGTTCGTGCTGAGGTACTGATGAGAAAGGAAAACCCAGTATGAATACGACAAGTTGTTCCTCAGCCTGCGCCAGCTTCCAGGCCACGCGCTTTTCACGCCGCCACCTGCTCAAGGTGGGTGGTCTTGGGCTGTTAGGCTTAACAATGCCCGCCCTTCTGCAGGCCGAAGCGAAAAAGCAAGGCCCGCGTGCCCGAGCCAAGTCGGTCATCTTCCTCTACCAGTTTGGCGGGCCGAGTCATATCGACATGTTCGACATGAAGCCAGATGCCCCAGAGGCTATCCGCGGGCCCTACAAACCGATCGGGTCGAACGCGGATGGCATCCAGGTGAGTGAAAAAATGCCGCGCACAGCGAAGGTGATGGATAAGGTGACGCTCATCCGTTCCATGCACCACACCATGAAGAACCATAACTCGGCTTCCTATTACGCGCTTACCGGGCACGAACCGCCGAGCGATGACCAGCGGCTGCGGGATTCGCTGGAGTTGTTCCCGGCTTATGGTTCCATGGTGGACAGACTGGCGCCAATCGGCGGGGAAATGCCCACTTTTGTCGCCTATCCGCATGTGATTGCGGACGGCTCGATCACCCCGGGGCAACATGCGAGTTTTCTGGGCAAGGCACACGACCCTCTGTTCATCGCGCAAGATCCGAACAGCCCCAACTTTAGCCTGCCCGAGTTGAGCCTGCCCGCCAACCTTTCGATGGATCGGCTGGCGGGACGCCGGGAGTTGCAGAAATTGATCGATGCGCAATCCCACCTGCTCGATCATTCGGCGGCGGCGAAAGGGCTGGACGATTATTACTCCCGCGCGCTGGCGATGCTCAACTCATCCCGCTTGCGCAACGCCTTCAATCTCGATGCCGAACCAGCCAAGGTGCGCGAATCCTATGGCCGCACGACCTATGGTCAGGGCTGCTTGCTGGCGCGGCGATTGGTGGAGGCTGGCGCCAAGGTCGTGACGGTTTATTTTTCGGAGAACATCGGCGGCCAGAGCACCGAATCCGGCGGATGGGACACACATGGCTTCAATAATACGCGAATGTTTCCTATCATTGAAAAGTACCACCTTCCCATCACCGAGCAAACCCTCCCGACTTTGCTCAATGATCTCGAAGAACGCGGGTTGCTTGACACCACACTGGTGCTTTGGATGGGCGAGTTTGGCCGCACTCCCCGCATCAATGGCAATGTCAGCCGTGACCATTGGCCGGACTGTTATACTGCCTTGCTGGCAGGGGGCGGCGTGAAACGCGGCTTCGTTTATGGCGAGTCAGACAAGACTGGATCGTATCCCGCCAAAGATCTCGTTCGCCCGGATGACTTGGCCGCGACCCTTTACTATTTGCTCGGAATCAATCCGCACACGGAGATTTACAACTCGGTGAATCGACCGGTTATGATTTCGGACGGCAAACCCGTGATGGGAATCATGGCGTGAGATCGTTCCGAGGCGAGCGCCATGAGAGTGGCAAGGTAGCTGCAAAACCTTTGAAACGGTTGAGGATCATCCCGCCGGCGCAGGACACGCTGCTGAAGCAGGTTGTTATTAAGCAGAACGTCAGATCGGCTACAACCAAGAGCGTGCGCGCCTTCTCCCTCCCCCCACGAACCAGGAGTGGGGGGAGGGTAGGGGAGAGAACTCTCCGAATCGAAACTTCCCGCATTGAAGCCCTGAACCGTAGCCGCCGATGTGAATCGGCTCTGATCTTTCCGGGGAAAATAGCGAGCCGACTCACGTCGGCTGCTACGGCGATTGTTTTGCTCAGATTCGCAACTGTCCAAAGCATTTGCTTCGCCTTTCTGCTTTTGACGAGGTGGAGTTGTTTTGCGGAATCTCCTGTCATCACGCACATGCTGCCCGGCGCGATTGCTCCTGGACGAGTTACCGAAGTGATCTTCTTTGGCAGCCACTTGGGCGGCGCCACCAATTTGTGGATGAGCTTTGATGGGACGACGCAGAACATCCGCTGCTCCGAGGATCGAGCCGTGTTCAAGATTTGTGTGCCCGCGAGTTGCTCGACCGGGTTAGGAGCAGTGCGATTAGCGGCCACGAACGGGGTTTCCAACCTGCATTTGGTGATGATGGATGGATTGGCAAACCTGCGGGCAAGCGGGACGAATCATTCGTTGGCCAACGCACAGGCTTTGAGACCAACGATTGCTGTCGATGGAGTTTGCAGTGAAAAAGCGTCTGATTTTTTCAAGTTTACGGCGCGCAGGGGAGAACGCCTTTCATTCGAGGTCGTGGCGCAACGGCTCGGCTCGACGTTGGATCCGCTCGTCCGCCTCCTGGATGAGCAGGGACGCGAACTGGTCTTCTGCGAAGACACGCCGGGGGCCGGAGTGGATTGCCGGTTCAGTTATAAGTTTTTGCGCAAGGGGTCATACTTTTTAGAATTGCGTGATACGCGTTATGAAGGCGGCTCGAATTATCGTTACCGGCTGCGCTTCGGTGATTTTCCATTGGCAACGGAACCTTTGCCTTTCCACGTGAAATCAGAGTTCGCTCCGCCCCTCTCTCTGCTTCCGCAAATTACCGAAGTGGAGCCGAACGATTCCGAGCCGCAACAGATTTCCGTTCCCGCTTGCATTCATGGCCGCTTTAGTACGGACAAGGACCGGGATTGTTTTCAATTTGAGGCAGAAAAAGGCGAGCGGCTGGCCTTCCGCGGGAGGACGCGCAGTTTCGGTTCGCCCTGTGACCTCTATCTCCGGCTGCAGACTGGCGACGGCAAAAAGATCGCGGAATTCCCGCTGGTGGGCGCAGACGAAGGCAGCCTCACTAACACCTTTACGGAAACCGGAGCCTACCGGCTTGTGATCGAGGAGGCCGCGCAATTGGCCGGCCCCGAATTTTTTTACCGGGTCGAAATTGAGCGGGATCGGCCTGGCTTCACATTGAGCGTTGAGACTGATAAGGTTCAGGCCCCTTCTGGCGGAAGTGTGGAAGTCAAGGTTGCTCCCCAGCGGCATGGCTACGACGGTCCGATCACTCTCGATCTTCAAGCAGGCGGCGATGGCTTCGAGTTGGAAAAGAACGTCCTGACCTCGAAGACAAACACCATCGCACTCACCATAAAAGCGCCGGCGAACGTTGAGCCTGGTCAATTACTGCATTTCAAAATCAGCGGCCATGGCATGATTGAGGGCAAGGATTTCTCAGCCGTGGCCAGCACCCAGCCGGCTTTGCGCAAGTTGTTTCCCCATCTGCCATGGCCCCCCGCCGAGTTGGACGGCTGGATCGCCCTGGGTGTCATCTCCAAATAAGACGCGTTCGGCATGCGCCCATTAACCTTCATGCTGCTGGTCTTGATTCTCGCCGCTTGCTCCGGTTGCATGACGATTCGGGTGTTCAACTGCGTCTCCGCCAATCTCAAGAGCGAGCGCGAGCGGATACCGGCAGGAACCCAATTGAAGATAGGCGTTACCTGTTCGGGCACTACCGTGGGTGGCCATCGTTATATCACTTTTTCCTTTCGCCATCAGCGTTGCTGGCTGGTCCTTTTCTATCCGCGTCTTGAGTCAGGCGGTTGGTTGCGGACAGACACCACGTCCGACCACACCAGCGCATGGCTGGTCACAGGGCGCAAGCCAGATGGTGCGGCTCTTGCGCATGAAGTGACTGAGGCCACGTTTCTCCCAAGGGGGGCGGAGCGTCTTCGAGGTTCTTTCGAGATTCAGTGGCGGAATGCTGACGACTTTTACGTGACAACTGAGTTGGTTGGGGAGGGCGGCCAGACTGCGATGAGCGGACAGCTTGCAGCCTATAAGGCGCTTTGGAGGCCGTTGATCGTTCCAGCTATGTTGTTTGGATTTGGAGGAGGGCCACGCGCCCCAAAACCGTAGAATGAGATTGCCGAGACCCCAAAAGTTAGGCATTACCATTGTGGGTCAATTCCCCAGGAACATCATGAAAATTTCGAGTCTAGTCGTCTCTGTTTTGTGGGTGGTTCTTTGCGTCCCCGCCGCGCCCACGGCCGAACTTCGCGGGGAGGAAGGACCCTCGGCAAACAGTTCCTTTCGCGTCACTATTCAGGTGGACGGAGAGAAGCCGCAAGGTGAACTGAAAAGAATTTGGCGGTTCTTCGGTGCGGACGAGCCGAACTACGCTTACATGAGGAACGGCAAAAAGCTTCTGGGCGAACTGGGTGAACTGAGCCGAAAGAACGTTTATTTCCGCGCTCACAATCTATTGACTTCCGGTGATGGCATGCCGGCGTTGAAATGGGGTTCTACAGATGTTTACACAGAGGATGGCGAGGGAAGGCCCATCTACAACTGGACCCTGCTGGACCGCATCTTCGACACTTACCTGGAGTGCGGTGTGAGGCCCTATGCGGAGATCGGTTTCATGCCGAAGGACCTTTCCACCAAGCCCGATCCTTATCAACACCATTGGAATCCAAGCCAAAATTACGGCTCCATTTTCACCGGTTGGGCTTATCCGCCGAAGGATTACAAGAGATGGGCCGAACTGGTTTTTCATTGGATCAGGCATTGCGCCGAAAAGTATGGGAGGGGCGAAGTGGAATCGTGGTATTGGGAAGTTTGGAACGAGCCGAATATCGGCTATTGGCAGGGCACGCCAGAGGAATTTCACAAGCTTCACGATTATGCCATTGACGCGGTGCGGCGCGCGCTGCCCACAGCGAGGGTAGGCGGCCCGGACGTGGCGGGGAGCGGGGGAAGATTTACGCGCGATTTCCTGGCCCATTGTCTTCGGGGCACAAACTACGCAACAGGTAAAATCGGAACGCCCATCGACTTCGTTTCATTCCATGCCAAAGGCTCGCCGACTTATACTAATGGGCATGTGCGTATGGGGATCGCCCCTCACCTGCGCACGATCGAGGACGGCTTTCGGATGGTGGCTTCTTTTCCTGAACTGAAGGGCAAACCGATCGTGATTGGTGAATCCGACCCTGAAGGCTGCGCGGCCTGCCAGGGGCCGCAACTGGCTTACCGCAACGGCACCATGTATTCGAGCTATACCGCCGCGAGCTTTGCCCGGAAACATGATCTCGCCGCCAAGTACGGCATCAACCTGGAAGGTGCGTTGACTTGGGCATTTGAATTCGAGGATCAGCCGTACTTCGCCGGCTTCCGCTCCCTGGCCAGCAACGGAATCGACAAACCCGTGCTCAACGTCTTCCGCATGTTTTCCTTCATGAGCGGCCAGCGTCTCGCGACGGAGAGCGATCACGCCATGCTCCTCGACACCCTGCTGAAGGAGGGAGTTCGAGCGGGCGCGGATGTCTCCGCGCTGGCCAGTCTCGATGAACACAGACTCTGCATCCTCGTCTGGCATTATCACGACGATGATCTGCCCGGCGCCCTGGCCAGGGTCGAACTTATTCTGCGAGGGATGCCGTTGAAGTTGGGCGAAGCTCGCCTGCAACACTTTCGCATTGATGAAGAGCACAGCAACGCTTTCGCCGCCTGGAAGAGAATGGCATCCACGCCTCGGCCCCTCCCGGACCAATACGCACTCCTCGAGCAGGCCGGTCAACTTGCTTCTCTCGGTGGGCCGGCGAAGGTTCGGTTGATCGGTGGCAAAGCCGCTATTAAATTCGATCTTCCTCGGCAAGCCGTATCGCTTTTGGTGCTGGAACTGGGTCAGCCTTGACGACGCTCGGCTCAGACACCCTCCCACGAAGCTCGACCCTAGTAGTGGATTGAGCCCGAAGTGAGTGGTCACGCTCAAAAAGGAACCGCCTCGCCCGTCGATTAGAGGACCCGATGGAGAAACAATTATGCGAAATCTCGTGCGTTGGAGGTCCGTAGGCACGTCTCTGGCTTACCCGACACCGAGCCGGGGACAACGCGGAGTGCGGGATTGTCGCTCCGCGACCCAAAAGCTTTGATTTATGTCGAAAAGATCCATCCCTCTCGTTTCAAAAGCAGCGGCTATAATCGCGCTGCTGGCGTCCCCCTCACGTTTGGAGGCACTCGATGTCTCGGAATTCCTCACCCAGGAATCCACCATGAACCTGGCTTGGGGAAGCCCCGGTGGCGTGGCCTTCGGCGGGACGAATTTCCTGATCGCCGCGCAGTCCACCAACGGCAGGATCATGGCCCTTCTCCTAGGCACGAACGGGCTGATGTCGGCGCCGCCCTTGGATTTAGGCCGCACGGGAGGCCTGCCTCGTGTCGCTTTCGATGGTGGCAACTATCTTGTCGCCTGGCCGGACTTCGGCGATGAGCCCTCAGACATTTATGGGCAATTCGTTCGTCCCAATGGCACGATAAGCGGGATTGCTTTTCTGATCGAAGCGAATGTCGATGCCGATGAGGTCGGCGGACTGGCCTTCGACGGGACGAATTACCTGGCGGTGTGGGAAACGAACGCGCGGCAGAGCAACGGGCTTTCCAGCGTGCAAGGGCGCCTCATCACCGCCGCCGGGGATTTGCCTGGGCTGCGCCTCGATATCACCAGCGGCACGACACCGCAAAAGTTTCCGGACATAGCGTGGAACGGAGAGCATTATCTGGTGATTTGGACAGGCCAATCGGAATTAACCAACGAATGGAATGTTCTCGGACGCCAGCTCGATCGAGAGGGCGCGCTCATGCAGAGCGTCGTCATCAGCGAGAACCCGGCGCAGCAGCCCTGGCCGCCGGCGCTGGCGAGCGATGGCACGAACTGGCTGGCAGCGTGGAGCCGCGAGGCGGGGCCGTATTTCATCCTGAACTCAAACCTTTGGCTGCCGATGCTTTACGGTCGCATCGTAGGGCGGGAAGGAACGGTTTCCGGGCGCGAAGCTCGAGTCAGGTGGGGCGGGTTGGGCCAGTTTAAACCCAGGGCCGCATTCAATGGGGACAACTATCTTGTGGGATGGATGGAGAAGGCGCGATTGGACGATGGTCCCATCCCCCATGTCAGTTGGTTTTGGCAATCCGCGTTGCGCGAGTTGAACAGCGCGGGGCAGCCGACCCTGGCAGAATTCTGGGTGCGGAGGAATTTCAATTACTTTTCGACCGAGCCTCCTCGCCTGGCGGCGGGTGCAGGCGCGGGCCGCTTTGTAGTTGTGGGGGAGACTCTTCGGGATACCTCTCTTTGGGATTCGGTCCTCGTACGATTAGATCGTTCTTTCGCGTTGCGGAACATGACGAGATTGGCCGGCGGCCAAATGGGTTTCGACCTGGTTGGACCAAAAAACTGGTCGTATGGGGTTGAAATAACTACCAATCTGGTGACCTGGAGTCCTGTGATGAATAGTGATTATGGTCTTAATATTTATCCTACTGGTCGGATCACAGGATCGATATCCGCGGGGGCGGGTGGCGGCTACTTCCGCGCGTTTGACGGCCAGACCGCTTGCAGAGAAAACCAACGCCTCATTCAGCAAGCCAAGGATCACTGGGCAGTAGAACACAATAAGGATTCGCCCGACACACCAGTGGACAGCGACTTATTCGGGCTCGGGAGGTACCTGCCGAGCAAGCCAGTGTGCCCGAATGGCGGTGGATATACTCTTGATACCACGTTGGCTCATCCAAGTTGCTCCTTGGGCCCGGTCGCGGGCCACACGTATTGACTTTTCGAAGTTTGAAGGCTCGCGCGCGGTCGGCGTGCTTGGCTGGAAAGAACTGATTTGGATTTGCCTTCCCCTCCGACGCCTTTAAACTGCGCGCCTCAATGCTCAACCTCAACACCCTGAATCCGCAGCAAAGATTGGCTGTAGAGACAACCAACGGTCCAGTTCTGATCCTGGCGGGGGCGGGAACTGGCAAGACGCGGGTCATTACTTACCGGATAGCCCATCTCATCGAAAAAGGGGTTTCACCTGCACACATCCTGGCCGTGACCTTCACGAATAAAGCCGCGCGCGAGATGAAGGAGCGGGTCACCAAACTCATCCCCAGGCGTAAAGTGGGCGCGCAGGAAAAGAGGACCGAGGGGCCGACTATTTGCACGTTTCACTCGCTGGGAGCCCGCTTGCTGCGCCAGCATATCGAGGTGTTTGGATATAATAAGAATTTTGTCATCTACAATGAATCCGAGCAATTGGGAGCCGTCAAAAAAATTCTTAGCCATATTTCCGCCAAAGGGGAGAAGACCGATCCCAAAGTCATACTAGGTTTTCTCAGCCGCTACAAAAATGGCGCGGTCAAACCGCCGACTTTCGCTGATGAGAACGGCGCGGCGCTGGCGCGGCACATCCTCTCGCATTACGAGACAGCTTTGCGCGCTTGCAACGCCATCGACTTTGATGACTTGCTTGTGCTCACGCTCAAGCTTTTTCAGGAACATCCCGAAGTCCTGCGGGTTTGTCGGGAGAAATTCCGTTACGTAATGGTAGATGAATATCAAGACACCAACGCCGCACAATTCAAGATCGTCCATCTGCTGACTCAGGATCACCGCAATCTCTGTGTGGTAGGGGACGATGATCAGAGCATTTACGGCTGGCGAGGCGCGGAGATCGCCAACTTGCTGGATATGGAAAAACATTACTCCGAGGTGAAGGTAATCAAGCTCGAACAAAATTACCGCTCCACGAACACCATTTTGAGCGCGGCCAATGCCGTAATCAAAAACAATGCCCGGCGCCGGGGCAAGCAACTCTGGTCTCAGAACGGCCAGGGAACCAAGATCCTTCTCCACAGCTTCGACAATGACGAGGAGGAGGCGCGCACTATCGTGGAGCAAATTGATTTCGCCCGGTTAAGCCGGCGCATTCCCTGGAAAGACCAGGCCATCCTGTTTCGCACTAACCAACAGTCCCGCGCTTTGGAAATCGCTCTGCGCCAGGCGGGCGTGCGTTACCATCTTATCGGCGGGCAGAGTTATTTTGATCGACGCGAGATCAAAGATTTTCTTTCTTACCTGAAAGTTTTCATTAATCCTCACGACGACGTTAGCCTGCTGCGCATTGCCAATGTGCCAGCCCGCGGGCTGAGCGATGTGACGATGGAGCGGCTGCTCGGAGCCAGCCAGGAACGGCAGGCCTCCGTTTACACCGTCATGCGCCACACGGACGTGCAAGAGACGTTCCAGGCCAAGACGCAGGCCAGCCTTCTCGCTTTCACTAATTTGGTGGAACGGGTGCGCGCGCAATTGAATTCTGACCCGAGCCTTTCCCTCCTGCTCTGGGCGGAAAAGTTTTTGCAGGAGACTGGTTATATCGAGGATTTGCGCCGCTCTGAAAAAAATAAAGAGGCCGCAGAAAATCGCATCCGTAATTTAAAAGACCTGATGCTGACATTGGATGCAGAATCCTCCGGCGCCGCAATGCCGGCCGAGCGACTGGAAAATTTTCTAGAGGAAATCTCGCTCGATTCCGATCGTGAAGAGGAAGAACAAGAACGGGGCGATGTGGTGACGTTAATCACGATGCATAGCTGCAAGGGGCTGGAGTTTCCGCATGTTTCCGTGGTGGGAATCGAAGATGGCTTGCTCCCGCACTCTCGCTCCAAAGATGAAGGGACCATGGACGAAGAGCGCCGGCTTTTTTACGTGTCCATGACCCGGGCCATGCAGACGCTCACGCTAAGCTATTGCCGCGGGCGCAAAAAATATGGAAAACTGCTTCCTTGCCATCCCTCTCCTTTCCTCCTGGAACTGCCGGACGATCTCATCGAAATGGCGAATCAAAAAGCCAAACAGCCCGTTCCGGTCAGCTCAGGAAAGGACTACTTTGAAGCCATTCGCCAATCGATTGCCTGAGAGATTCCGGCTACAGCCGATGAAATTTCAAGCGAGCCAGATGAAGTTCGCAATCATGGTCTAGCTGGTGGCATTCGAGAACAAAATCACCACGGGGGCAATTACCCATACCACGGCCCTGGCGCCGCAGTAAACTCCTGGCCGGAATATCTGTTCACTCGTTAACAGATCTTCCGCCGAAGGGGGCGCAGGTGCCTAAGAAGCACCTGAGACCGAAGGCTCAAGTGGGCGCCCGCTGCCACGGGTGCCTGTCCTTTTTTCGGCGGCGGTTGCCAATCGCTATCCTGGACGGGCGGAGATCTCCAGCATCCGTTCGATGGGGATGCGGCCACGGCGAATGACGTCCTCGCTCAATTCAATCCGGGGCGCCAGGCGGAACATGCAATCATGCATTTTTTCGAGGGTGTTCATCTTCATGAAGCGACATTCGTTGCAGCGGCAATGATCGGTTGGGGCAGGGATGAAAATCTTGCCGGGGCATTCCTTTTTGAGCCGATGGAGCATGCCCGCTTCGGTGGCAATGATAATTTCCCGCGCGGGGGAATGCTTGCAGTAGTCCACCATTTTCTCTGTGGAGCAAATCTCGTCGGCCAGCATCCGCACCGCTTTGGTGCATTCGGGGTGGGCGATCAGCGGCGCATCCGGGAATTCAACACGAATGCGCATGATGCTGGCGTGCGTAAACTCCACGTGGGCATAACAATTGCCGCGCCACAATGTCATGGGCCGCCCTGTTTGCTCCATCACCCAGGCGCCCAGATTTTCGTCCGGAACGAACAACAGATCGCGATCCTCGGGCGAAGCGTTGACGATTTTGACCGCGTTGCCGCTGGTGCAGATGACATCGCTGAGGGCTTTGACTTCAGCGCTGCAATTAATGTAGGTCACGGTATAAAAATTCGGATTCGTGGCTTGCAGGGCCTGAAGCCGCGGAGCCGGACAACTTTCCTCCAGAGAACAGCCCGCATCCGCATCTGGCAGCACGACGATTTTATTCGGATTAAGAATCTTTGCTGTCTCTGCCATAAAGTGGACCCCGGCAAAGACGATAACGTCCGCATTTGTTTTGGCGGCTTGCTGGGAAAGGCCAAGCGAATCGCCTACGTAATCGGCTACGTCCTGAATTTCGGAGACCTGATAGTTATGGGCAAGAATGACTGCATTCAGCTTTTTCTTGAGCACAAGGATATCCCGCGAGAGGGTATCGAACTGCGCGGGGGGCATCGGCTTGCGAACTTCCAGCCAATCCGTGCTTCGCTTTGGGGTTTCGACCGCGTCCGTCATGGATAGAACCTACTTAGAGGCGGAGAAAGCGTCAATGGGAAGGCCAAGCACCCAGTAATTCTCACGAGGCCGGATTGGAATCTTCCCGGCTCGGAAGGACGAGTTTCACGAGTCCCTATCTGCCTGAGAAATCAGGCACTCGTGGAACTCGTCCTTCCGAGTGCGCCGAGCCACCGCGGTTTGGGGGATTCCCATGACTATTTTCAAGGGAGCGGAGCGGTTTCCACTCACAGCCGCTCGGGCGTGCTTAGCAACTTCGCTACGCTGGCCAGCAACCGGCCCGCGGCGCCTCCATCCAGCACCCTATGATCAAAGCTTAGAGTGAGGTTCGCTTCCACGACCGGCACAAACTGATTTTTGGCAGCGTCCCAGCTTGGCACCTGCCGTCCTGCCCCCATGCCGAGCACCAGTGTTTGCTCGGGCAAAGGGATGGGCGTGGCCCAGGTGAGGCCGAAGGTTCCGAAATTGGTCACCGTGGCGATGGAGCCACCGGTCGCATCGGGCGGGAGGCGGCGCTGGCGAGCCAGCTCGACCAATTCGTTATAGGGGCCGACTAAATCCCTTAAGGAGCGTTTATCCGCCGCACGTAGGACCGGGACCAAGACGCCATCTTCTGCCTCGACGGCGAATCCTAGATCGATGGCAGCCGGATGAACAATATGCTTTCCCACCAATCGTCCGGCGACGGCGCTATTCTCAGCGAGGGCCAGCCCCAGCGCGCGCAACGCATACAAGGCCGGGCCAGGTTTAGGGTCGGAGATTTTTCGGTGGGCCAGCATTGGGTCCAAAACCACCGGCAACGCTACCGTCGCGAGCGGCCGCGTCCAGCTTCGCCGCATGGCATCGGCCACCGCCACGCGCATGGAGGAGGCGGGGCTTAATTTGCTCTTCTCAAGATGACTGATGAATTTCTCGAAGTCTTGAATCGTGACTCGCCCGGCGGCCCCGCTTCCGGCGATGCCGGCAAGGTCTGCCGCGTGCAGACCTAGTTCATTCATGCGCGCTTTCATGCGGGGGGACATGTAGCTCGCCCCGCTGGCATGAGCAGGCACAGGTAGGCCGCGCACAGTCGGTTCTACTCTTTTCTTTTTTTCTCCAGGCGGTTTGCCGGCCACCTCGGCGGCGCCATTTTCCGGGAGAGCCTCAGGGAGAAGATCCTTCAGCCCATGCCGAGCCGCTTCCTCTTTGTTGATTTCCAAGTAGCCGAGCACTGCGCCCACCGGGTAGCTTTCATTCAAGGTCACGAGGAATTTCTGGATGCGACCGGGGCCTGGTGAAGCAACATTCATCGTCGCCTTGTTGGTTTCGACCTCGAGGACATCCTGATCGGCTTCGACCCTATCACCGGCTTTGACCAAAAAGCTGATGACGGTGGCTTCAGCAATGGACTCGCCGAGCTGGGGCATGATAATGGGAAGCTGAAGCATGGGTGGGTTGCGTTATAATCTCAACAGATTCCTGGCCGCGGCGGCAATGCTGCGGGCGGTGGGCCTATGGACCGCCCACAAATCGGGATGATAAGGCACCGGGGTGTCTTTGGCGTTGAGACGTTGGGGGGGCGCGTCGAGCAAACCGAAGCCTTCGCTGCTCACTCGCGCGATGACTTCTGCCGTGACACCTCCCCAAGGCCAGGCTTCGCCGACGCAGAGCAACCGGCCTGTGCGAGCCACTGAAGCCATGACTGTGTCCGTATCCAGCGGTTTTACGGAGCGCAGATCGACGACTTCAACTTCCGTGCCTTCGCCGGCCAGTTCTTCAGCGACCGCCAAGGCTTCATGGACCATGGCGCTGTAAGCCACTATCGTCATGTCCCGACCAGCACGGGCAATGCGCGCCTTGCCAGTTGGCATGGCTTCAGTGGGGAGTTTCTCCGCCTTTAGATGATAATAAAGATATTTATGCTCGCAAAAGATGACGGGGTCTTCGATTGCCACGGCTTCCAGGAGCATGCTGTAAGCATCCTCCACGGTCGCGGGCGTCATCACAATTAGACCAGGATAATGCGCGTAGAGCGTCTCCATGCATTGACTGTGAAAGGGGCCGCTGCCAGAAGTGCCGCCGGAAGGCAGGCGGATGGTGATCGGACATGGGACATTGGTGCGCCAGAAAAGGGTGGCGGCATTATTAAGGATTTGATTCAACCCCGGGGTGGAGAAATCGGCGAATTGCATCTCGATGATCGGCCGCAATCCTTCAATGGCCGCGCCAATGGCCGCGCCCACCATGGCATCTTCGCTAATCGGGGAATCGATGACGCGTCCGGGAAATTCCTGGGCCAGATTCTTCGTGGCTTTGAACGCTCCGCCGAAGGCCCCAACGTCCTGGCCATAAATGAAGACGCGGGGGTCCTCGGCCAGCGCTCGCGCCTGGGCTTCTCGAATAGCTTCGAGATAAGTGATGCTCATGACTGCCGGCGATATTGCTTATTGGTGAGAATCATTCGTTCTGCCCTTCGCTCAAATGTTTGGAACTCAAGGCGCACCAATTTTCCTTGTAGGGATCGGGGCCGGCTTCGCATTGGACCTTGGCGACGGCATCATCGATCCTGGATACTGCTTCACTTCGCCAGGTCTCCAGTGTCTTATCATCCGCCCAATTCTGCTGCCGGAGGTATTCCTCTGCGACTTTCAGGCAATCGCGTCCGAGGGGTGAAGCTTTGAGCTTGGGGTCCACGTAGTCGGGGATATCATGTTCACCGTGGCCGCAAAGCCGGAGCAGGCGGGCCACCACCAATTGCGGACCGTGTCCTTGCCGGGCCTGGTTAATGGCATCTTGCAGCACGCGCAGACAAGCGCCCAGGTCAGTCCCATCCACTGTGTGGCCCTGGACGCCATAACCCTCAGCGCGGTCCACCAGGGAATGGCAGGCGAATTGGCGCGAAGTCGGAGTGGAATAAGCGTATTGGTTGTCAGCTACGATCAGCACGAGCGGAAGCCTTTCAATCGCGGCTTGGTTGAGCGCCTCGTGAAACGCGCCCGTGGAGGTTGCGCCGTCTCCAATACAGGCCGCTCCTACCGAGCCGGTGAGCCCTTTGAAACGGCGGGCCAGCAACGTACCGTTGACCACCGCAATCATTGCCCCAAGATGGCTAATCATAGGCAGGTAGCCTTCGCGCGGCTTGCCTCGATGGACATTTCCATCTCGCGCACGCATGGGGCCGAGGGGCGAACCCAAGTAAGTGCGAATGGCATCGAGCACCGTCTCCCCAAAAGCGAGCCGGCCGGCAGCATCCCGGATGAGAGGGGCAAAAACATCCCCTTTGCGCAAAGTTTGGCCCACCGCCACGCTCAAGGCCTCCTGGCCCCGGCCCAGAAAGACGCCACCATGGATCTTGCCCCCCCCGCGATAGAGACTAGCCAATTTGTCATCCAGCAGGCGGGCGAGCAACATCCACCGGAACGCCTTCAGAAATTCATCGCGAACGGCGGAGATGGTGGTCGTGGTACCCGTGCTGATAGCCATTTGAACCATGTCAAGGGAGTTATGCCGACTTTTGGGTTTAGGTGCAACCGTTTCTTTAGCGGAGACGGTTTTTCGCAGTTGACGCCTGGGACAGCCCCCCCATAAGGTATCCCTATGACAACCGAGGCGCATGAGGCGCTCGGCACTGGATTATTTTATGCCCGAAGGATATTGCGTTAAGTGCAAAGCCAAGAAAGAAATTGTCGATGCCATCGAGGAAGTGATGAAAAATGGCCGCCGAGCAATTAAGGGCAAGTGTCCCACCTGCGGCACCGTCATGTTCAAAATCCTGGGCGGCAAAGCCGTACCCAGCTCCACGCCGCCCCCGGATAACTCCTCTCCTCCAGCACCGACAGCCGCGCCCGCTCAGACCCCTTCAAAAAGCTGATTGCCCTATGTTGCAAGAACTGGCTTACGTCATCATCACCCCTTATACGTTATACAAGTCCCGCACCGGGGGAATCCTGGCGCGGCTCATCACCCGAACGGGCTTGGAAATGGTTGGGGCTCGGATGTTTGCCCCCAGCCCGGAATTGGTTCGGGATTATTCCAAGGTCATTGTTTCCGCCAATGACCCGCAGGACAGACGAATTCAAGAGATGCTTCGCGATTATATTCTCCAAAACCTCGCCCCGGAACCCAAAACAGGCCGGCGGCGCCGGGTGATGATGCTCCTGTTCCAAGGCGAAGATGCTGTTCGCAAGGTTCGCTCCGTGGTGGGAAACATCAGCCCGGAACGTCGCGGTGGCGAGACCATTCGGGATACTTATGGGGACATCGTCCTGGATGAGACTGGCCAAGTGCGCTATTTCGAGCCGGCGGTGCTTGCTGCGCCCGATGTCGCCGAAACTCAGCTCAAGCTGAAGCTCTGGGGCAGATATTCCGACGCCGACGGCGGCATCCTGGAAAATACCCTCACTTATCAACCCGGTGAGAAGCCCCAACGCACCTTGGTTCTGATCAAACCTGATAATTTCCGGTTTCCCACCGGACGCCCGGGGAATGTCATCGACTTCTTTTCCCGCACCGGTCTCTACATGGTCGGCATCAAGGTCCACAGGATGAGTGGAGCTGAAGCGATCGAATTTTACGGACCCGTCAAAGAAATCTTGCGCACCAAATTGATTGACGTCGTCGCCGCCCGGGCGAAGGCGGCCTTGGAGAAGGAGTTCGGTTTCAAAGTGCCGCCGGACATCCAACAAAAATTAGGTGAAACTCTGGGATCAATTTACGGCGACAATCAGTTCGAGAACATCGTGAAATTCATGTCTGGGCGCACTCCCAGCGAATGCGACCCCGCCCTGATGAAAGAGCCGGGCACCGAAAAGTGCATCGCCATCGTTTACGAAGGGGTGGAGGCGGTCCGCAAAATACGTGACGTGCTCGGTCCCACCGATCCTTCCAAAGCCCCACCCGGTTCCATCCGGCGCGAATTCGGGCAGACCATCATGGTCAATGCGGCCCATGCCAGTGATTCCGTGGAGAACGCGGACCGGGAAATCCGCATCGTGGGCGTAGCGGAGAATACGTTCAAGAAAGTCATCGACGAGTTCTACGGCGGGTGAGGGGGTTTGCATCTCACAGTTCTACGATTCCTCAGGTGTTGTGGTTTCCCGTTGGCGCAGCCACGCCCTGACTAATTCTAGGAAGGCTGAGCCGCCAGCCAGTCACTGAAGGCCGGCAGACGGAAGGGCAGTAGTCGTTGGACCTTCGCGCAGTCGAGCGAGGTATCCGGAGAGCGCGGCGGGCCCGTGTATTCGCTCAGGGAAGAGGGTTCAATCTGCGCGTTCAGATGTGGAGTGCGCGCGGCAAGGAGCTGTCCGATCTGCCAACGGGAGAGGCGTTCGCTGCCCGCCAGATGATAAAGCCCAGGCCGGTTTTGCGTGACTAACGACCAAACTGCTTCGGCAGTGACGGCCGCTGGAATCGGGCAACGGAACTCGTCTGTGAAGAGTTGAAGTGTCTTGCCACCCTGCCACACCCGAAGAAGCTCCTCGTTAAAGGCGCGGTCGCGAGTGGGCGAATGGCCAAAGTTGAGGGAGGTGCGAATAACAGTGTGCCTCGAATTGCAGAGCACGATTTTTTCAGCGGCCAGTTTGGTTTCAGCATAGACATTCAATGGCCGAACCGGATCGTTTTCGACGTAGCGACCCCTGCGGCCATCAAAGACCAAATCGGTAGAAAAGAAAACGAAAGGAATCTCGGCGGCCAGTTCGGCTAGCACCCCGGTGGCCTCCACGTTCAGTTCACGAGCCAGGATGGGGTTTTGCTGGCAAGCGGGCGTTTTGGTGAGGGCGGCGCAGTGGATGATCATTCCGGGTTTGTCCTGCGCAAAAAGACGGCGTACGGCCTCGAAATCCGTTAGGTCGAGGTGGGAGCGCGTTAAACCACGGACCTTCCAACTCGGGGCCGCAGTCGCAGCCGCACGGGCAAGGTGACTACCGATCAGTCCGCCCGCGCCAGTTATCCAAGTCAGGGACATGATTGAGCGATCACCTTCAATCAATCAACCGCTTAGTCAAATCCCCGTAGGCATCGATACGACGGTCGCGCAGGAAAGGCCAGTGCGTGCGGGTGATATCTACTTGGGCAAGGTCCACTGAGGCCAGAAGAATCTCCTCCCTGTCCGCGCTGGTCTGGGCGACGATTTGGCCCGAGGCGCCGGCGATAAAACTTTGTCCCCAGAATTCCAAGCCGTTTCCTCCCGCGGGCCGTTCCAGGCCGACGCGATTGGTGACCGCGACATAACAGCCATTAGCCACAGCGTGGCTGCGCTGGATGATCTGCCAGGCGCTGTGTTGTTCCGCGCCATGTTGCTTCTTCTCCCGCGGATGCCAGCCGATGGCGGTGGGATAAAACAAAATATCCGCTCCTCGCAAGGCGGTGAGGCGAGCGGCCTCCGGATACCATTGGTCCCAGCAAATAAGCACGCCGATTTTGGCGTATTTGGTTTGCCAGGCGCGAAAGCCCAGATCGCCCGGGGTGAAGTAAAATTTCTCATAATAGAGCGGGTCATCGGGAATATGCATCTTGCGGTAGATGCCAAGCACCGAGCCATCGGCGTCGATGATGGCGGCGGAGTTGTGGTAAACGCCAGCGGCGCGCTTTTCAAAAATGGAGGCGATGACGACGATCCGGTGTTTTTTCGCCAGCTTTTGAAAGGCAGCGGTGGTGGGGCCGGGAATCTGCTCGGCGAGTTTGAAATTGGCGCAGTCTTCCTTTTGACAAAAATACTGGAAGCCAAACAACTCCGGGGTGCAAATGATGCGGGCTCCTCCCCGGGCGGCGCGTTCGGTGAGAGCTAGGGCTTTTTTTAGATTGGCGCCTGTATCTGGCGAACAGCGCATTTGCAGCAGGCCAAGATGGACCGAGGCAGATAACTGTTTCATACCGCCGGAATTCGCTTGGTCAAACGAGCGGTGTGTTCCAGCAAGCGGGTGCTGCCCTTGGCATCCTGGGTCGCCAACTGGGGGTCCTGGCCAAAGATTTCGCGCATTAGTTTGCCCAGCGTCTCGTTTGTCGGACCGTAGCCGGAGTGATAAATGAAGTGCTCAAGGTCGTAGAGCAATTCATCGGTGGCCGAGTAGCGTTGGTTGATATTGCGCGCGAGGCAACGATGTAAAATATGGTTCAACCGTTCGTCAACCCGCTCATCCAATTCACGGAAGTCAGGGATGGGAATGGTCATGATGCGTTTGCGGGATTCATCGGGAGTGTCGCCCTTGAAAACATTTCTGCTCAGGAGCAGGTGTGCGAGCACCACCCCCACAGAGAAGATGTCTGAACGTTTGTCGGTGATCTCAAAGTTGGCCTGCTCGGGACTCATGAAATCGGCTTTCCCCGCCACGACTTCCCCTTCGTTATCCGTCAAAAATCCTCGCGCCTTGGCGATGCCAAAATCAGTGAGCTTCACATCCCCCTCAAAGGCGATCATGATGTTTTTGAAGCTGACGTCCCGATGGACGAGGCCGAGAGGCTTGCCGTCCCGGTCCGTCTTGGCGTGGGCATAAGAAAGGCCGCGTACCACGCGGCTGACGATGAATACGGCTATTTCCACGGGCAAGAGCCGTTTTTTCTCGGCCAATTGCTCGCTGAATTGCTCGAGGTTGACACCCCGGATGAGTTCCATGGCGATGTAACAAATACCCTTCGCTTCCCCCAGATGGTAGGTCTGGACGATGTTGGTATGAATCAAATCCGCGACGAGCTTGGCCTCGCCGATAAAGTTGTCGATGAACTGTTTATTGTTAGCGTAACTTTGACGGACCACTTTGATCGCGACCCGTTTGACGAAGTTGCGGGCGCCGTGCTGCTCGGCTTCGTAAACAATGCCCATCCCGCCTTCAAAAATCTTGCGCACGATCGCATAGCGCAAATCCCCGTTAATGGTGAAGAGTGCACCCATCCCGCAGATGTTGAGCGAACGGACCGGCAAGTCAAGCTTAGGGTCTGTTTACACGCCATTGCGGGTGTGATTAAAAGTGGGTGAGGTTAGTTCCACAAAGATTCCCATTGCTGGTTGACTCTGAGGACCCGCAGGTGTGCTATCTGATCAGCGTGGTCGACCAACCAGGCTGCGCCAGCTTTTTTGAGGCGGGCCTGGAGCACATGGCGATGGCCGCTCTCGATCATGCCTGAGCCAATGGGTAAACCCAGCGCCAGAGCGCGAGGGTAGTCCAAGGCGTCTAATCGATTGTTCAAATAGCGATGGGCATTGCGCACCGGC
>JBBRPK010000072.1:0-26367 GCA_038228235.1 Verrucomicrobiota bacterium | reverse complement strand
TGTCGATCAGCCCCTCATTGAACTGCTGGAGGATTTGCTGGAGAAACAGGTTGGTGAGGCGTTTTGCGATTTGCTTTTTTAATAGCCCCAAGTCAAACCAACCGCTGTCCCTTGGTCGAGGGCTTTCGTCGGCCGTCGCTACGCTCAGGCCTCCTCAAGCCCTCGACCAAGGGACAGTTCCAACCGCCACATCACCTGTCCCCTTTTGAACTCGCAGCCGTCCCCTTTTGTACCCGCCCCGACAGTTAAACTTTGGTGGAGCTCATCCTCGCACCGGAGCATACCCAAGCTTATGCCGCTGTTGCCATATTTCTTGCGGTGGAAAAATTCCGGCCGGCGTAATGATACCGGTAATGAGCTCGGCTGGCGTTATATCAAAACCGGGATTCCGAGCGCCACTGGAGGGATTCGCCACTCGCACGTAGCGAAGCCGAGCGGCCTTTGGCTTTCCCAGGATTCCCCAGGCGCCGAGGACTTCGGACTCAGCGCGCTCCTCGATTGGAATCTCGCTTCCGGCGCGGAGGTTCCAGTCAATTGTGGACAAGGGTATAGCCACATAAAAAGGGATTCGATGTTGCTTGGCCAAAACAGCTTTCGTGTAAGTCCCAATTTTGTTGGCTATTTCTCCGGTGCGCCCAAGGGTGCGATCGCTGCCCACAATGACCAGGTCGATTTCCCCTCGCTGAAAGAGATGGCCGGCAGCGTTATCGGCAATAATTTGGTGGGAGATCTTCTGCTGCGCCAATTCCCACGCCGTCAGCGTTGCCCCTTGAGAACGAGGCCGCGTTTCATCGCAGAAAACGTGGAACTTCCGGCCTTGCGCGTGCGCGGAATACATCGGGGCGGTGGCACTCCCCACATCTACGAAGGCCAGCCAACCGGCGTTGCAATGAGTCAGCACGCGCTGGCCCTCGCGAATTAGGCGCGCCCCATGCCGGCCGATGGCTTCGCAATGTTTTACATTCTGATTGGCGAATTCCTCAGCCCCAGCCAGCGCCAGGGCCTGTCGTTCGGGGACAGTTTGTCCGGCTTGCATTTGGCGGCGGATTTCCAACATGGCATTGAGGGGATCCACAGCCGTGGGCCGGGCGGATTTGAGGGTGTGGAAAACAAGTTGGAGATGCCGTTCAAATTTCTTTAAATCATGCCCGCGAAAAGCCTGGGCACCCTGCGCCAAACCGTAGGCGGCGGTGGCGCCGATGGCCCCCGCCCCTCGCACCACCATGTCCTTAATTGCTTTGGCGGTGAGGCGAAAATCAGCGGAGGCCATGATCTCGAACCGGTGAGGCAACAATCGTTGTTCAATCAACATCACGGCATTGGCGCGGCGGTCAAAGGTGACGGTGCGGTAATGGCGCGTGCGGCCGCGGACTGTGACGTTCATGTTTTCTTAAACTAGCTGCTGAGGGAACTCAAGGAAACGTAGATTTAGAGTTTTTGACGGTGACGCACAAGCCACGGGCAGGCCCTGCGGCATGCAGCGAAACCGGAAGGGCTACTTCACCTTGATTTTCACTGCGCGGATTTTGAGCTGGATTTGTTTGAACAAGGGATGCTGCCGCAGGTCCCGCAGATCCGGGTCTTTTACCAACCATTTGAAGTCGCGGTACCCCTGCTCGATGGCCAGGCCCAAAGCCGCCACAGCCCGGCCATAATGCTTGGTCAAAGCGTAGCTGCAAGCCAGATTGTAGAGCATGGTCGGGTCATCGGGACGCAATTTGGCCAGTTTTTCGTCGATCTTCAGGCCTTCATTGAACTTCCCGCGCCGGGTATAATCATCACCCAGGATCTGCAACGCTTCCACAAATTTCGGATCGCGCTGTACCACACCTTCAATGAAATGAATCTCGATATCCAAATCGCGCTGTTGCCGCGGAGTCAGTTTTTTTGCGAGATTAAATTTTTTGGGCATAGACATGGCTAGTATTTCTCAACTTCGTGGTTTAAGTCAAGTTTGGCGCGCAAGTTTTTGCTTCGGGTTTGCCGAAGGGTCCGCCATGTTACTCATATGGTCTTCATCGGCGGACCCGAGCACTGGCTTGAGGGAAACGGGCGGAGAAGGACCATGGCGGAGTCATAGTATTTGCGCAGCATGAATTGTTTCGTCACAGGGGCCTCGGGTTTTATCGGGGGCAATCTGGTCCACGAACTGGCCGCCCGGGGGCACCGCGTCAAAGCCTTATTGCGTCCTCAGAGCGCCGCACGAGGTTTGCGAGGGGCTGAATTCGAGTCCATCCCCGGTGACGTCAGTGATCGCCCCCTGCTCGCTTCCGCCATGCGGGGATGCGATTGGTGTTTCCATGTCGCAGCCAGCTATCATCTTTGGCTGCGAGATTACGCTCCGATGTACGCCGCCAATGTGGAAGGAACGCGCAATGTCATCGAAGCTGCCATGAAGGCGGGGTGCTCGCGCATTGTCTATACCAGCACCGTCGGCTGCATCGGGCTGCCCAAAACCTCGAACGGGGAACTGATTCCGACGGACGAGAGCGCACCGGTTTCCGGAGCCCAGATGAGCAACCACTACAAGCTTTCGAAGTGGAAGGCGGAGGTTGCCGCCCGCCAGTTGGCTGAGAAAGGCGCGCCGATTGTGATCGTGAATCCTACTGCGCCAGTGGGGCCTGGCGACGTGAAGCCGACGCCCACGGGCCAGGTGCTGGTGGACTTTTTAAACCGAAAGATGCCCGCCTATCTGGACACTGGTCTGAACTGGGTTCATGTGCGGGATGTTGCCATCGGCCATATTTTGGCCGCAGAGAAAGGGCGCATTGGCGAACGTTACATCCTGGGTCATGCCGGGGGCAATTGGACCATGCGCGAGATGTTCGGCGCGCTGGAGCGAATCACCGGTTTGCCCGCGCCAAGATTTCAGATACCCTATTTCGTGGCGTTAACGGCGGCGCACGTGGACGAAACCCTTTCGCACTTCACGGGCAAGCCTCCCAAAGCTCCACTGGCCGGCGTCCGGATGGCCCGCTACAAGATGTTCTTCAACCCGGCCAAAGCCATTCGCGAATTAGGGCTGCCGCAAACCTCCCCCGAAACAGCGCTGCGCGAAGCAGTGGACTGGTTCCGCGCCAATGGTTACTCTGGTAAATGATGAGGTTTGTTCGGAAGCCCCGCGCGGAATGCCGGCCGAGGTGCGATTCAAAAACGCGGCCTGTGGCTGCGGACAGGAATGTCCGCGCTGCTATACGGGCCGGAGGGGATTGATCATTTGATGACTAAATCATCGCTGGTCCACATGGCCCTATCCGGGCCAGCGGAGCGAACCTCCATTTCCATGGCGGACAGTTGGTGGAAAAAATAGGGAGTGCCCCAGGGGTCAACCAACTCACCCTTTTCGTTGAGGCGGTTTCCGTCTGGCCCAAGAAAGTTCACGTGTTTGGGATTATCCCCGTTCAACGCCTTGGTGATCTCGAGGTTGGTGCCGATGGGATTGCCGCCAAACATCAAGCCATATTGCCGCACGGTGGTTCGCATGTTCTCAAGCAACATGGCAGGCGGGACCGGAAAAGCCGTTTCAGGAGCCGGTTCCGCAATAGCGGGGGTTGCAGTGCGTGAGGGCGCGGTTGGAATTGTCTTCGCGGGGGAACTGGCTGCAGGCACTTCGCTCCCGTTTGAACCCGGCGTGGTGAAGGGGGTCGCTGGGACGGAAACGAGGGGAGGCACAGACTTGCCAGGCCCCGGAACAGCCTGGCTTGTTGGTTCGTCGTCCTGCCTTGTTCGGGTAGTGGAGGGACCATGAAGAAGCCAATATGCCAGTCCTGCTGCGCCCCCGATGGAAAGGATTACGAAAAACCAATTTTTCATCTATTAACTAATACGCTGGCAAGCCCCAGGAGCAAGTTGCTAAACCAGAATTTGCAAACACTTCATCCGGCGGCCTCATCCGCGGGATGACCGGGCAGAGCTATGGATTTTTGAAAAACTTTTTAGGACATGAAGCCAAGGTTAGAAGTGGCAAACCGGCCGAGATTGGGAAAAACCCTTAGGATATCTGTGTTAGTGACGCCGAACCAACTCGCCAGGGTGGCGCAATATTGATCGATGGCTGTGGATGGAATCCAACGTCCCGTATTGGTGTCGTCCGGACCATTGATAGCATGGACAGGAAACCGGCCAAAGGTCCGTTCGCCATTAACGGCGCCGCCGACGATCAGGTGGTGGCTGCCCCAACCATGATCGCTGCCGGACCCATTAGCAGGCAAGGTGCGGCTGAAATCGCTGCCGGTGAAAGCAGTCACGCTGTTAGGAATAGCCAATTGCTCCATCGCCCTTTGCAAGGCCAGCATCGATTTGCTGAGTTCGCCCAGCAGGTTGGCGTGCGCGCCAGTGGCAGTGTTGCCAACGGTAGTCTGGTTGGTATGGGTGTCAAAGCCGCCCACCGCGCAGAAAAAGATTTGGCGCTTCATGTTCAAGGCCGAGCGGGCGGCGATGAGCCGGGCGGCCATTTTGAGTTGATTGCCAAGAGTAGTGTTAGGAAATGGCGTAGCCCAGTAATTGGCGGCAGCGGTGGAGGCAATGGCGCCGTTCAGGAGGTCGGCCGTGCCGATGGCGTGGGCGGCCACTTTTGAATAGGCCTGCGCCTGCATGTTCGGATAGGTGAGATTCATGATGTTCGTCACCGCCTTAAGCCGGGCCGCGCTGTTGGTCGATAAGCCGGAAAGGGCGATAGCGCCGCCGGTAGAGACTGAATATTGCGACACCATGTTCCCGATTTCAAAAGTGTTAGCGCCAGCCAGGGTCACTGAAAGCGATACTCGGGCATCCGGTTGCACCGCCGCCAAAAGGTCCGCGCATCGGCCGCCCCAGCCGGTTAAGGCGGGTTGGTCCGGAATGGAAGTTTGCCACTGCATGACCTGGTCGGAATGAGAGAAGAGCTGGGGTGGTTTCTTGAAACCGCTGGAATAATATTGAGATCGGTTAAGGGGATAAAGAAGGGTCCCCGTATTGAAAAGCACGGCCAGCTTTCCTTCCCCGAAAAGGGTTTGGAGTTCGGGGCAGTTCGGATGCAAGCCGTAGCTGTGTCCGTCGTCATTCGCTGGGCGAATGGGCAGCGCGGCGAGTTGCGGAATCGCCAGGACGGGAGTCCGAATGGCCGCGTAGCTGGCGTAATCAGGGTCGCTAACAGGAATGATCAGATTGTTCGAGTCACTGCCGCCAGAGAGAAAGATGCAAATCAACGCCTTGTAATCGTTCACAGGCGTTTGGGCCATGGCGGCATTAATGAATCGGAGATCGCGGATGGTGGTGCTCAGGGCGGCGGTTCCGAGGGCAGTACACGCGGCTTGGCGGATAAAGTCACGACGGCTTTTAAGCAGGGAGAAAGGTTTCGTGTCCATAAAACTATTTCTGGATGGTAAAGTCAGGCGAGATTAAGATCAAATGGAGGACAGCGCGTGCCCGGTCCCTCATTTGGGTGGAGGTAGGTATGGTGTAGGGAAAGTTCGCGGTGTTGGCCACGTAACTGATGATATAACTTCTGACGGTGGACGACAACTGACCTCCCAGCAGCAACGAGTTGAAAGCATCCACGAGGCTGGGAACGCCGGCATCGGAGGTGTAAGCCATTGTTATCCACGGTCCCAGATCCAAGACGATGGAGCCGTTGCCGCCTCGGAAACTGGTGAAGCCATTAGGGTTGGCAGCGCTGGTGACACCCGCGTAAAGGAAGTTCATCTGGTTGGCCACACCGGTATCAGAGGTGAGTTGGAATTCCGGCGTTGTCAGCCCAGCGGAAGCCAGCGCGCCCGGGAATTTGTAATCCGGGAAGAAAAAGTTGAACACGGTAGGCGAGCTGAGAGGGGTCTGATCCAAAGAGCCGTCAGTGTTTCCAACGTTCCAGGTGCTGGAGAGAATCGTGATGTCTCCTGAGCGGACTAATGGAGGAGCCACGAGCGGATAAACCGTGACCGTGGGCTGCGCCTGATTGCCCGAAATCGGAGTCACCACGGTGAAGTGGGTCGAATCCCGCACGTTCACTACCTGGTAAACTCCACTCGGCGGACTGCCCATCGGAAAGGTGATGCCAACACTATCGCCTGGGATCAAGTAATGATTGCCGATAGTGCTAATGGTAATGTTAGTGCGACTCTGGTTAAACGCGCCGCTTAATTTGGGAATAAGGCAGGTGCCGAAACGCACCGTCGCATCCGAGGGTGTGACCTTGAAGTGCGCCGCATCGGGCGCGCTGACAACCTGATATTGCCCGTTGGACGCGCCACCGCTCACGAACACTAGATAGACCTGATCGTTGGTGCCCAACCCGTGCCCGGACATGGTAACGGTGAGGGCCGAGTTTGTCAGTGTCACTAGATTCGTGAAGGTGATTAGATTGGTCGTGTTCACCAGGTTAGTGAGACTGACAAAATTGGTAAGGCTGACCAGGTTCGTAACGCTGACCACATTGGTAACGGTCATGCCCATCTCATCGGTCGTCACGTTGGTGGTCAGAACGACGTTGGTGTTAGCAACGATGTTGGTGAGGGTGACAATGTTCGTATCCGTAACAATATTCGTGGCCGTGCCAATGTTCGTGCTTGTGGCGGTGCTCACCATTTGGGTGTAATTCCCGGTCAGAAGCCCGCCCGCATTGACGGTGAAAGTGGACGGGGTGACATTGCCAACCACGTAACTGCTGCTGGTGGGCAGTGGAGTTCCTGAGTTGAATTGGAGGGCCACAGTGTCCCCATTCGCCAACCGGTGAACATTTGTCGTCGTCACCGTAATTTTCTGGCTGCCATTTTGGTCGTAGGCCCCTTCCAGTGGAGCGGAGGGAAAGGCCCGAGCGGCCGCGGTGACGCGGAGGACAGGTTCACGCTGTTTCCCGAAAGTCGGCTGGCTGGCCACGGCGCCGCTGCGCGCCTCGTAATCGAGGAGGATAGCCTTGATGACCGCCGACATGTCTCCACGGACGCCGGCCCCATTGTCGTTGAAGGCCTGCACGACTCGGTAGAGGTATTCGCGGCTGGGATTGCTGGTGACAAGGCGTTGGATGAGTTCCCGGCAGATGAATGGGCCCACGTTCGGGTTGTTGCAGATGGCATCGTGCCCGGCCTCAAGGTCCTGCAGGCAGTAGGCGTCGAACTCCGGTTTGGTTGGGTCGGCCTGGTTGCCGGCGGCCGCGGGCAGGACGACGTTGTCGAGGATTCGCTTGGACCCCAGTTCGTGGTTGAGGGGAACGAGAGTCATGGGGTCGATGTAATTGGCAGCGTTCGGCGAATTGGCGGGAAGCCGGCCATTGCCTTGGCTGGCCTGGTGGTAATCCCAACCAGTAAAGACCCGGGCGTAGCCCATGATCACATTCTGGTCGTAGGTTGGCACGAGATTGCCCTTGGAATCCAGGACGAGTGTGCCGTCGGGCCACATTCGATTCAGTCCGACGGAGAAGAGTTGCATGATTTCGCGCGCGTAATTCTCGTTGGGATGGCGTCCGCTGATCGGGTCGCCTTTGAGGTTCCTACGCATGTCGAGATAGAGGCCCATCGCCGGCGTCAGGGTCACCGTCTCGAGGAGGTCGCGGAAGTTGCCAAAGGCATTGTCGAGGAGCGTGTCATAATAGTCTGAAAGGATGCGTCCATTGTTGTTCAAAGTGCCGACATCGGAAATGACCATAATCTCGCTCAGCGCAAACGCGACTCGCTGGCGCAACTGATCTGGCGCGGTGATGGACTGCTCCCACCAGGAGTTGAAAGTTAATGTGCTCGGATAAGGAGTGGCGGGATCGAAATAAGGATGGGCCAGCACATGGGGAAGATGGTGCGAAGCGGGCTTGGCCAGTTGGTCATCGATCCAGGCCTCATAACCCATGGCTTGCACCGCCGCGATGTCTGCCGGACTTGGACCGAAGGCCGCCTGGATCAGGAAGCGCGCTGCCGCGTTTGCACCGGCATGATCGTCCGGGGGGATGGGGGCTGGCGGAGGCGGCGTAAATGTCGTTGACCCGCTGGCAAGAGTGAAATTGCCGCGAATTTCGCCATTCGGATTCATCACCGTATGAACGTTCAGGTAGGCCTTGCTCTCTTTGATAATCTCGACTATCTCCGCGGCTGAAAGTCCACCGTTGTTCGCGATCGTCCAAAGATAGCCGCCATCGGATTGCGGAGCAGCCACATCGATGTCGAAGATGATCTGGCTGGGATGGACTACGCCGTGAAAGTCAACGTACGGGTCGGAGTGGATATGTTTGCCCGTCACTGGTGAGGAAAGATTGGTATAGCTGAATCTGAGGATGGCTTGAGTTTCATCCAGGCTGAGGCGCAGGGTGGCGGTGCCCACCCCTGAGGATTGCGCGGAACCTTGCGGGAGCATGGTGGCGGCGTAGAGGGTGCCGCCGCCGATAGTGGTGGCCGGGGGCACAAAAGGAGAGAGCACGAAACCAGGCACAATCTCGCTGGGTCCGGGTCCGGCTTGATCCGGGCGAAGCCAGCCGACGGCCACGTTGTCCCCTGACCCGGTGCCCGCCTTATGCAGAATCTCGATATAATATCTTTGGCCCCCGACAAGGGCCAGCCAAGGAGAAATCTGTTTCGGCTCAGCCGTCCAATTCGCGAAACTGGTCCCATTGGTGACATAGGCGCGCCTCACTTTGTTGGCCGGTTCGCCATCGTTGGAAATCCATAATTCGGCCGTGTTGCTGGCCGCGATCCAGAAGTAATAATTGCCGCTGACAGGGGCGGTCAGGTAACCCCGGATGCGCTCTCCGTAGTCCTGGCCGAAGCCAGTAATCCCCGCGAGGTTGGTCAACATCCCCGTGCTGCTCGGCGGCGTTTGGACGGGAATGCTGGAAATGCCGGCGCCGGGGACGCCTGTCCACACGTCGCGGGTGATGGCGCCGCCGGTGTCAATGACAAGCAGATCCAGCATCGAGGCGCCCACTCCCACCGCGTTGGTGGCGGTGAGCACGATTGGGTAGTCGCCGGCTAACATTGGTATGCCTCCAATCACTCCGTTGGTCGAGTTGGTGATACTGAGGCCCAGCGGCAGCGGGCTCGCTCCGAAAAGAGTGGGAGGATTAGTGCCGGGATTGCTGGCCGCGATGGTGTAAGTGAACGGTTGGTTGACAAAAGCGATGGCGCTAGCGGGACTAACGATATTGGCCGGAGCTGGGGCGCTGCCCGGATAAAGCCGGTTCATGGGAATGATTTGCTTGGGCTGGGTGGGGCTGCTCCAGGACAAATGAACTCCGGCGTTGCCGATGTTTTCGAAATAATCCAACTGGAGATTGTAGCGAACGCCCGCTTGGAGGGTGATCGTGCCGCTCCATTCAACGCCGGGCTGGATGACCCACTTATCGATGAGAAGCTGGCCATTCACATAGAGCTTGGCCCCTTCGTCGCTGCGGACGTAAAAGGTGTAGGTCTCGGAATATTGGGGCTGGACTTGCCCGGTCCAGCGGACGGAGAAAAAATCGGGGTTGACGGACGGCGCTGGGGGACCCGCAATATAATAGGTATCTATCGTCGGATCGACACGCGTCACCTTGAGGTTGGCCGGATTAAAGTTGGAGATGCTATTGTAATTAACGCTGGACCCATTGTAATAGCGGCCCGTCAGTCCGGTGCCGCTGGGAGTGGTGGTGGGATAAATGATCACGCTGGCGCTGTTTGGACTCCCGACGGTATAGCCGGCTCCCGCTTGCAGCGAAGCAGTCACTGAACCACCGGTTTTCAAGGCGGAGGCGGCGAGCGGGGTCACAGTGGTGGTGACCGTATTGACGCCGACCGGGAACACGATTGGGCGGGCCAAGGGCGCATAGTCCAAAGTCTCAGCGGCGGTTCCTCCTACTCCCAATTGGACAGTGATGGTGTTCAGCGGGAAGCCTCCGCGCACGAGCGTGAACATCCCTGTATCCCGGGCGGGGTCGGCATCTGGCACGGTGGCGCTTGGGCTGGGGGCCGTAATCGTGATCACATTTTGAGCGGCCAGCCGGTTCGTTGCGTAACGATAATCTCCGATGGGCTGGCCGTTTGCATCCACCTGGCCGCTGCTTGAGGCTTTGGTTGGATCGAGACCTAACTGCAATTCCTACCAATCGCTGATTCCGTCTCCGTCAGTATCGACGTCTGAAACCACAACTCTGAAAAACTTCCCGGTTCCTTTGACCGGCGCGGAGATCGTGACCACCATTCCCGTTCTGGCCAGCACGCTGCCTTCGTTATTCCAACTGCCGTTGGCCAGGGTCGAGCTGCTCTGCAATTGGTAGGACTTGCCCGAAACAGATTGCAAAGTGACGCTGAATTGCGTTCCAAAATACGCGCTCTGGGCAATTCGAGGCACCGAGTTCGAATCGAAAGGATTTGTGCCGGCAATGCTTTCCAATCGATTTAGCACACCGTCAAGATCAGCATCGGCATTGGGATCAATCCCGGTCGCGCCATAGATGAGCTCCCAGATGTCGCTCATGCCATTGCCATTGGCGTCAATGATTTGGGCGTGAAGGCAGGTGGCACCCGCCATGAAAAGGAATAGCGCCGTCACGAACAACAACCGGCCGATAAGTTTCATCAGGCAATTACACATAGCGTCTCCGAACAAGCAAAGCCACATTTCCCAATTGGACTGTCAGATAGTCTGGCAAGTCATTCTTCGGTGAGGTGCCGGAAAGCACCTGGTCGTTCGCCAGGGATCGTGGGAGATTAAACCATGTCTCAAAATATAGCAATCAAAAGATGCGCAACTTTTTGCAGGCGGTGGCGTCACCGGCGGGCGGATGGTCCGCCGCACTCAGTGCAGGACTGAAGGAATGAGAACCGATGACTGATGACTGATCGCCGCCAACCAAATGCAGGGAACCGGTGGAATGGCGCCACCAAAGACGAAAAGCACAAGAAGGCAAAGCCCGGCGAGCTGATTTATTTGGACATAAGGCAACTGAGAGAACGGAGAAACCCATCATCCTCGCCCACCGGCCTCTCGCCCATCCTGCGACAAAAGAAAAATCCCGGAAGCCTCGGATAGCCTCCGTTTACCTCGGGACGCGGCCTTGGGGGGCTTTGACAAAAGCAAAAGACCCCGCCCTCGGCGGATGCCAACCACAACGGGTGGTGGATGGGGTCCTGGCACACCACAACGGCCCCCCGAGGTGCCTTGGAAGCCGAGGTGAGGGTCTCTGCGAAAAAAGAAAAATCCTGGAAAGCTCGGATAGCCTCGGTTTACCTCCGTTTACCTCGGGACGCGGCCTTGGGGGGGGGTCACAAAAGCAAAAGCCCCGTCCTCCCCGTAGGCGCTAACCACAAGGGGTGGTGTATCGTGTCCTGGAACACCACAACGGTGCTCCGGGGTTCCTTGGAAGCAGGAGCCGAGCTACTTGCGGAGGGTGGATGGAAACCGATGAACGGATGGAGAAGCCGACCAGGGATGCGGCCGCCGGTAAAAGATGCCACTACCTGCCCAACGTCGAGCCGGGATGAGGTGGGGGTAGCCAACAAGCCCTGCTCGGTTTTCGGCGGCGGGTCGAACCAATTCTCCACCTTCGATAGGCCTGCCGGAGGGTCACTTTCGGGTCATGCTTGCTCATAGATGGCGACCGCCTCACGCAGCACATCTTCGCGGAAGTGGTTGGGCAACATCGATGGGGTGTTGCAATCCACCTTCCTTTCGAAAACGTCCGACAAGAATTCACCAAACCGAAAAAACTCCCAAGCGGGCGCGCGCCCGGGCTGCAATCTTGCTTTCTTTCGTGGCCGTGACTTGCTGTGTTTCTTTTCCTCTCTCAGACTCAGCCGCGCGGTAAACCGCCACGGCTGAGTCTTCCGCCTCTCGCAACCCTCTTTTAGCGGTCGTTGTCACCGTCCACTTCGTGCCTTTCATGCCGCTCGGGGCGGAAGTGGAACTGGGCGGCGACAGCCGCATGGTCGGACGCCCACAGGGGCGGCTGCGTCCGGTTCAAGCCGATATCCAGCACATCGGCGCCAGTGGGTACGAAGGCGCCTCCTCGGAAGAGCACGAGATCGATCCGCCAAACGAACGGCTGGCTGGGGTCGGCCAGGAATTCGTCATGGCCCCAAGTGAGGCCTTCCGCCAGATGGGCCCGGTGCAGCGCGGCCCAGGAATCGGTGAAGCCCGCGCCAATCAAGGCATCGTAGGTCTGTGTGCCGTTGCGATGGACGGTATCGGCGTTGAAGTCTCCGGCGATCATGACCGGCAAGTCCACGTTGGCCGGGCCGTTGAGTAATTCCTCCGCCTGCAGCAGTTGCATCTGCGGAACCGTTTCCTCTTCAAGATGGGTGCAGATATAGCGGAAGCTCTCGCCACGCACCGACAAATCTGCGGAGCACCAGCCGCGCAACACGGAGAGGCCCAGCGAGGGGATCTGGAGCACGTTGGTGTAATTGCCGTGCTGAGGATTCCGAACGCGTAGTTGACTATGGGGCAAGTCGGTCCGCACGAGGATGGCATCGCGGTCCGTCAGCCGCACGTCGTCAAGGGTTCCGGCTTGCAGGTTGAGCATCGGCAGTTCAACATCGATCTCGTCAACGCTGGACACCACGGCATAGTGAACTCCTTGCGCGGCCAGGGCATCCACCAGTAGCTGCAGGTAATCGAATACAATGTTGGTAGCGGGGCTGGTGCCGCCGAAAACCAGATCGCCGGGCGATTCATTGCGGATGAGCGAGGCCTCCTCCACGGCCAGAATGTCTGGCCTCCGGGCCGCCACCGCCTTCGCCACGGCTTGCAAGCGTAACGGATGTGAGGATCTCATAATACACCCCTGTCACAGCCGCGATGAGGTTCGTGATATAGCCTGGAGCTGCGGGATTGAGCGCGAGGATCGGTTGAGTCCCGCCTCCGAGGTAGAGGTTGACGGTCATCGTTTCGAGGCTACGCCTGCCGCGCCCGCGGTCGTCATCGGCCACAGTGAGCGAAGCAGATGCCCATAAGGAAGCGGTCAGGAGCAGAAAAGCCAACCAGCGCGGGGCTGCTTGCGCCCCGAGTCTTCCGACACCCGGCGTTGAGGTTTGTAGAAGTGATTCGGCAGGCTTAGCCGCTGATGGGAACTTGTTTTTTGATGTTTTCGTTTTCATTGTTTTTTCCTTCTTTTCATTGTTGGTTGTTTTGTTGTTTGTTGGTTTGCTAGTTCGCGGACGCGGGTCAAAGCGTATCCTTTAACGAATTTGTTCCTCCCGAGGAGGTTCTTTCAAAAATGTTTGCCACAATCGCATCAACCACGGATTCGGCATTCATAAATTCGTTCTACCCTCACATGGCTCAAAAATTTAGTGTGGCGGCTGCCAACAAGGCATGTGACCTGGTTCCATCCGTCTTCCCACCAAAGCCGAGATCATGGTCGGTCGTGCCCAGGAATTTGTAGGCGAGCCCCAGGTCCCAACGTTTGGTGATCGCATAATTGACTCCGAGCATCCCCTGGTAGCCGAAGGTCAAGTCGGTAGAGGAGTTGAATATGTTGCCGCCCCAAAACAAACTGTAAACTCCGCCAATGCCCGCGCGGACCTGGGCGCTGAAGCGGCCGCGAAACGGCAGTTTATAGACCACGTTCACCATCATTGGAATCTGATAGTGGTCCAGGCTGTCGCCGGTTGAACTCAACGGCACACCCCCGATTGTTTTTACTGAATTATGGATCAGGCCCACTTCCACTTCGGCGCTCCAGGATTCGTTGAACCGGCCTCCGCCGATCACGTCAAACCGGAAACCGGTGTCGTAGGAAATCTTTGCGCCGCCGCTGTCTTTAATGGTGAGGTCTTGTTGGAGTGCGACCCCGGCATCGAGCCGCATGTATGCTTTGCCGGCAGGTTCCTGCGCGTGAATATTCCAGGCCGTGCCGAACAGAGCGACCGCCGCGGTGGCAGTAAACAGTCGCTTTTGAGTGATGTTTTTTTCTCCGCATGGATGTGATGTTTTCATTGGTTTTTCCTCTGGTTGATGGTTGTTGGCTGTCTGTTTGTTAGTTTGCGAACATGGCGGCAACCGTATCCGGTTTCTTTCCGGAGCCGTTAATCGAAAAAAATGTCTGGCCGATTGTTTAAACTGATTCTCGCCTTGTCCGGGTGATTCGGAAACCAAGGCAGCAGTTGCGGACAAAGCTGTCCGCGCTCCCGTAGGTCCTCTTAATGCTGGGGGGCGAGGCCCGGGATGGAACTGCCCGCTATTGGCGATTGAATGCGGGCAGCAGGCGATGTCGAACGAAATTCTGAACGCGTGGAAGCGGTGAATTCAGGAGTTCATGCATCGGAAAGGCCCGCCGCCAATCGAGGCCGTATGTCCGGGCGGCTGAGGTGGCTATGTCACTCCTGACGAAGACGAAGAGGGCTTCGACAGCTTTGATGAGAGTGCGTTCCGCCACTTTTCCGGCTTCACAATCAGCCAGCACGTCGCGGAAAAATGCGCGGTTACACAAGATAAGCATCTTTACTTGCTACAACTTTGAAAGAGCGTGCTCCAACTTGAGGATGCGAAACGTTTTCATTTCCTCGGGCGTGGCTTCGCCGCGGGCGATGCGCTCCAGATCGTGCATCCGGGATTCTTCCTTCTGGCGCTTGAATTCCTGATAGCCGCCCACCGACAGGCTTTCATAGCAGGCCGCCAATTCTTCCGCAGTCGGTTTCATGCCCGCAACCTGCTTCGCTGGCTGAGCCTCCGACCGCATGCCGCGCCGCCCGCAGGCTGGCGATGCGTCCGCCGCGTTTGACACGCGGTGGCGCGCCTCTTTACGCCCCGCCAGGCGCTTCCAACTCGCGGCGACAGGCCCGAGGTATCCCTAATCTTCGGCTCAGACGTAGCAGGCGACGCGCTCGTGCATCTGGATAACCTCCTTGATGAAATGGGCGGCGATATGAAGACCAATTGCCTTCGGATTTATTACGAAGTCCAAATCATGGGGGAAGACTTGCTGAAGCTCACGCGTGAAATGCTCGAAGACCTTAATTTGCACATCTTTATCGGCATGAGCTTTCTGGATCTTCGGAAGGATGCAGCTTACGAGCTTCTTGAGCTCTATTACCCGGAGGAATACCGCATCTGGGAAAAGACCCATTGCGACGGCCTCATCTTCGACGTTGACCGTTTCCTGGACTCCCCGTGCTTTTATACGGGCGAGGTAACACTCGGAGAAGAAAACGCGCTTCTGGTGGCACCGCAATGAAAAATGCGGGCGCGGCCTCCGTTTCGGCGGGAGTTGCGCCCAAATCCCGAACCAAAGAAACGAATCCAACTGTCAGCAAAACCCTCAGCAAACGAGCAGTGAAGAGCAATGGTGGAGCAATGACCGAATTGGCTTGAACAACCAATGAAATCAGGCAAATTTGGCCTCAGTTCGATGCCTAAGACGATCAAATCCGACAACTGGCTCCAAAAGTGACGGAGCGTTGGAGGGGCAATTGCGGAGC
This sequence comes from Verrucomicrobiota bacterium, assembly GCA_038228235.1. Lineage (GTDB taxonomy): Bacteria > Verrucomicrobiota > Verrucomicrobiia > Limisphaerales > JBBRPK01 > JBBRPK01. The sequence continues at coordinate 11,017 of JBBRPK010000072.1, read as the reverse complement.
AGTGGGCGAGCAGTCAGAGGTGGGCAACTCAGATGCTCTGGGCAGACCGAGGCCAGGATCCAATTCTCTTCCAGAGTTTTCCTCTCGCTGAATTGTCCCCCTGCCGGTTCGATTCCGACCCTCGCCTCCAACGACTTACCTAGATTTCTCCATTTTAGGCGTTGGTTGAAAACCGACCCTCGCCTACAGCAACCCCGCTCATCTGGGTGGTCTGCGGACCGAGGCGGAATGGCGTGAACCGTGTGCGACGCTGGCTCAGATTGTTGAATCTCTCGTGAGCTCTTTTGGAATACGGTTGCGCGTGGGCTGAGGCGATCGCAAAATCTCATCCAATGCTGCTTGGGATCTCAACTGCTCACGATGTGCTGGGAATCGCTCCGCTGACGGCCCGCGAGTCGGGCGAGAGGCCGGAAGGGCACGACCGACGTGGAGTGGGTTCCCAAAATCGTTGTGACATCAATCCGCTCGTTAAAGCCGCCACTACAATCATCACGGTCGGATTGCTGTTCGGATTTTCGGCCCGAGCCCATCCCGGGTCGGGCCTCGCGGTGGATGCGCAGGGCCGTGTGTTCTTCACGGCCGGCCCGATGATCGTGATGGTCGAGACCAACGGCGTGGCGCGCACCATCGTTTACGACGCGAAGAACGAAAAGTTCTACCAGCTCCATCACCTCCAACGCGCGCCGGACGGCGGTTGGCTCACCGCGTCGGATGTCGGCGACGTCATCTGGCGCTTCACGCCGGAGGGGAAATTGAGCCGGTTCTATCCGCCCGAGAATGACGACCGGCCGCTGCGGGTTGGCTCGGGCGGCGACCCGTTCGCGGTGGATCGAGAGGGGAACGTGTATGCGGTGAACTCGCGGCAGGATCGTTTCACGCAGATTCTCAAAATTTCAGCCGAAGGACGAGTGCGCGTGCTGGCCGGGGGCGACTGGGGATTCGCCGATGGCCAGGGAGCGGAGGCGAAGTTCGACGATCTCCACGGCGGCTCGATGATCGCCGGACCGGATGGCGCGTTGCTGCTGACGGACGGCTACGCGCGCGTTCGTCGCGTCCGTTCAAACGGGGTGGTGACGACGGTGGCGGGCGGAGCGACGAGAGGATTCGCCAACGGGCCGGGTGCGGAAGCTCGTTTCAACGGGGCGACGGGGTTGACGCTCGACGCGCAAGGCAACGTGCTCGTCGTGGAATTCAGCGGACGCATCCGCCAGATCGATCCCGCCGGGGTCGTAACCACACTGGCCGGCACTGGCAAAGCGGGAGGCAAGGATGGGCCGCTTCTCGACGCGACGTTCGACGAGCCCTCTGGCATCGCAATAGGTCCGACCGGCGACATCTTTGTCCTCGAATCGGGCGCTCACCGAATTCGCAAAATCTCCGGCGGGCGTGTCACCACCCTTCACCAGGGACTTCCACCAACGCCCTGAATGCGGCTTGAAAAGATTGAAAAAGCCCGCGCTGTATCCACACTCGCGCCATTCCAAGACGAACTGCTTGTCCATCGACAACGATCAAATCTGCAACGCCCATTACGAAAACCATGAAAACAATCATCGCATTTGCACTCCTCGGATGGCTCGCCTGCTCCCACCTGCTCGCGGCTGAACCGGGGTCGGCCTCCACCAACAATCTCTTCCCGATGATTCGCGCCGGAGATCGTGCCTCGGTAAAGGCACTGGTGAAGTATGGCGCGGACCTTCACGCGCGCGACGAGTTGGGCAACACACCCTTGATGGCCGCCGCGTGGATGGCTGATGCCGCCTTGCTCGAATTCCTGCTCCAGGCGGGAGCCGACGTGAGCGCGACGAACAAGGCCGGGGCCAAAATCTCTGTTTCGGGCTGACAAGAGGGCGTCATCGGAGAGAAGTTTGCCGGAAGTCGGGTGAGTTGCAATTCAAGTCCGGAGTTTAAAGCCAGCACTAAGCTGATTTGTCCCTTAGAGCCTGTTTTAAAATTGCGTGGGGTCCTGCGGCGAGGGATTTTGGCTGGGGCCAAGGCGGCGAGGCCGGAGCATCCCCGCAGCGGGCTGTGATGGCCGAGTCAACGCAGGCGGCAGACAAAAGACCCGCCGCCCGGAGGGTTTTCGTACGCCCACTACCTTTGTTGCTCCTCGGTCACAGACCCCTGGCGGGTATGCTCGCTCGTTGCGCCTCGCCATCCAGCCTTTTCCGCGAAAACAGAACCAAAAGGAATTTTAAAACAGGCTCTTAGCAACTTTCCGACTATACCTTTCCTGCCATGACTGCACCCGTGCCATTGCCTCGCCGACCCGACGAGGCGGATCGTCTCGCGATGCGGCGGTGTCCCTCGGCACGACCGGTCATGTTTCAGCAATGGCGCGACCTGCTCTTCCTGCACTGGGAGTTTTCCGTGGCGGAGATTCAGAGGACACTGCCGGATGGGTTGTTCGTGGACACATTTGCGGGCAAGGCGTACCTCGGCGTCGTCCCGTTCTTCATGCAGAACATCCGGCCACGGTTTTTGCCCGCCGTACTTGGCATTTCGAATTTCATGGAGATGAACCTGCGCACCTACGTTCATGATCGCGCGGGCGTTCCGGGGGTCTGGTTCTACTCGCTTGATGCGAATCAGCGACTGGCAGTGGCCATTGCCCGGCGGTTCTTCCACCTGCCCTACGAGCACGCGACGATGAAATCGAGCCGGTCGCCTCAAGGCTGGATCGGCTACGAATCCCGGCGCCACGGTGACGATGCGAACGGCGCAGGTTGCGTGTTTGAGTATGCGCCCGGTGCTGAACTGCCGACGGCGTCCCCCGCATCGCTGGAATTTTTTCTCGTCGAACGCTACCGCCTCTATGCAGCGGCGAGTCGTCGCGTGTGGCGCGGTGCGGTGTTCCATCAACCCTATCCGCTGCGCCGCGCCGAAGTGACGGCGTGGGACGAACATCTCCTAACGCTCAACGGCTTCACGCCCACTAGCCGCCGGCCCGATCATATCATCATGTCCCACGGTGTGGACGTGACCGTCTTTCCCCTGGAGCGGGTCCGCATTGAATCGTAACGCGAAGTGATGTTCAGCCCGAGCGCATGACCCGAAACCTGGTTGACTCCACAAGGACGCTGCTCACGGCTCTGGCGCGGCTGATTAACAAACTAGCCTCAGCCTGATGGCGAAGGTGCAGAACCAACTTGATCCCAGTCTTGCGTCGGCGAGTCGGGGCTCTGGAATTGATTGGCAGTTTTGGTTCTGGCCTGGCAAAATGAAATGCATTAAATCTGCTCCACATCAATGCCGAGCACAAAAAAACTCTATGGAATATCTTCGCATTGCACTGCAGGTCATCGTCGGTCTGGGAATTCTCAACGTCTGGCTCATCCGCTCCCGCCGGTCGACATCATATCGCGGTGGAGAAGCCGAGACCTTGCGTGAGGAATTCACAGCCTACGGACTTCCCTTTTGGTTCATGTGCCTGATTGGCGTGCTCAAGATTGGCTTGGCGGTGACTTTGCTGTTGGCAATTTTCCCTAAAGCATCTGTCCCCGCCCGGCCTGCGGCCATTGGCCTGGGATTGTTAATGGTGGGCGCATTCGTGATGCACCTAAAGATCAAAGACCCGGTGAAGAGGTCTTTCCCGGCGATTGCCGTGCTGACGATGTGCTGCGCGATTGCTTTGTTGCCCTAGCACAGCAGCGGACGCCTTAGAATTCCACCAAGGCGAGATAGGCATTCAGTGCCAGATAAAAAAGGGCTGGCAATGTCTGCAATAGCGTATCGCGGATTTTGATTCGAGCTCCCACCGCGACAAGCATCATCAAGGCCAGGCCGACCGCGGCGGCCTGACCCAGCCAGGGCTGGCTCAATCCGCCGAGCAGCCCAAACGCCGCGGCGATTTGCAGAGTGCCCACCATTCTGCGCAGCCACTCCATGCGATAGTGAACGAACTCCCGCTCCAGACCGGCGGAGAAAAAACATTCCGCGCCGTATGTGAAAAAGAGAGGGCTGAAAATAAGACCAGCGACTTGTTCAATAATAGGAGAGTGGCAGAGGCTTAATTGAATGTCATCATTTCCCGACTGACACCTCCGGCCGGGATTTAAAATGAACCCACCGGCAAGCAGCCCCAATAGTGCTTGCTTGGCAGGAGGATTGCTTTTAAGTCCGAAAACGCCGGCCAGAGAATCTTGAACACGCTCGATAACAAGGCGCTTCCACAATCACCGCTCGACAGAGTAATTCACCACTCCTCAGTTGGGGAATAATTGGGCTTCATTGTGCGCCCATGCATTCCATCGCCAGCAGCAGCCATGCGATGCCGATTTAGAAATGGGTATCGGCTCGCCCATCCGCTGTGCCGCATTTATGTCGGAGCAGGACTCGGGGCGGTAAAAACGTTTCTTGGCTCAAGCTGGTTTTTCCCGAATTTCGCCCTTTCCTTTTGCTATCAGGGGCTTTGTCCATCCCCTTTGCCCGTTGTGGTTTGCAGACCGAATCCCTTCGCGGAAAGCGACCACGACAGGATACAGTGAAACAGTCAGGGTCCTAAGCGGGTCGCGTTGAGTTTATGACAATTGTCTCCCTTCGCTTCTAGCTAAAGGAGCTGATGATGAGCCAATTCCAAGTGCCACAAATCAAAACCCCACGGACCCCTGCGAAGGAACGAAGGAATCGAACGAAGTGATGCTAACCTTCTGCTCTTGCGTACCCGCTGACATCATCCTCCGCACCCACCACAGCCGCCGCAACCACCGCACCCGCCGCCCCCGCAACCACCACCACAACTCGGTGGACCGGCAGGTCGCCGCAAAGTGCTCTGCAGATCTGCCAGCGAGGTGTTTGCGAGAACGCCCATTCCGAACAGCCCAAGGGCCATTGGGAGAAGCATCGAGGTCATGGCTATGGGAGCGGTTGCGAGCGCAGTGTGTTTCCGTTGCAATTGTTCTAACACCTCATCCCCGAGCCGGCTGCGATGAGGGCGGCGGCCGAAACCAGCCAGCGCTACGAGAAGCGACAGGGCGCATAGAACAGTGAGAAACTGGATCGGCTTGTCCCGCGACAGCCCAACGGCAATTTTGACGGCCCCAATCGCCGGGACGACCAGAGCGATGCAGAGCGGATAGAAAAGCATCTTCACCGCTCGGGGACCGCGCACCAACAGACCGAGCTTCCTCAAATCATCATCGAAAATCGCGCTGAGGGAGTTCGCGTAGTCCCGGATTTCAGCAACGGTGCTGCCAGTGTCAGTCGCTACGCCAGCGTAAATCCCCTGTTCAAACGGATGGGCATCTTTCGGCAGTGGGTGGTCGCGCAAGATGCGTGGGCCTTTCGCCTGAGTTTTCACGGCCCCAATGTTTACCAGATTGGCAATGGCCGCGTTCACCGTCAGATCCCCGCCGCCCGATAGATACGCAACGGCGTAAGCATCCAATTCAGGAAGGGGAGAATCTGGAGCCTCCAGCCGCTGATGCAATGACGATCTCAACCACGCCGCCGCACCAACGCTGACCGCCCAAAGGACAACGAAGAACTCAATGAAATCATCACCACGCAGATTGAAAGGCGATTTGAAGCCGCCGATCGTCGATCCACACCCAGCCGCGGAAACCACCAAAGCCGTTACCGCCACGCCCCAGCTCCAGCGCCACGCGATCCTGGACCGAAGCAGAGCGCCCAAGTTTTTCGACACGGAGAAGCAGGCTGGTTTCGGAATGATCCAATTCCGTTGCGCATTGACTCGAACGAAGTGAATGTCCTCACTGAAGCGGCGGCGTGAGTCCGGCCAGATGTCCGCCGGGGGTTTCTCGTTGAAGAAGAGACGGTAACTTTCGAGCGTCCGACTGTACCAGTCGTGGAATTTATGGCGTTCACTCTCTCCACCTTTGGTCGGCTGATGATGGAGCGGTTTTTGCAATACCTCACCGCAAAAGTCTTTCCAGTAAGACCCTGTGTAGAGCATGTGCAAGTGCCAGGCCTGGTCAACTTCGTCGGAAGGCGTCACGGCATGGCCGGACGCCACCGCGAGGAAGGCGAACCGCTTGTACTCGTGGATGACACGGCTCGCGTAGGGCAACGACCAACCGTTGTCCCGGGCCAGTCGTTCCGAGAAGGGAAACGCCGCGCCCAGAGCGTCCAGCGAGCAGGCTTTCAACCGTTTCAGGAGTTCGATGTGTTCAAGTTTCATAGAGTGATCTTTCACTCCTTGCAACAGAAAATCCCTCGGGAGGTAACAGGAAAAACTCCAGAACGGTGATTGGGCCTTGGGGAAGGAGATTTCCAAGTTCAACCTCATGAGTTTTCTACTTCTGATGGGATGACTTCGGTCGCAGACATGCCAGGAGAAGGAGAAATCGGCGGGCGCAGGTGATGATTTAATGTTTCGGCCGTAACTTCTTTTTCCCAGCGGCTGATGACGACGGTGGCGACGCCGTTACCGATCAGGTTTGTGAGGGCGCGACAGCCGCTCATGAAACGATCAATGCCGACCAACAGGGCAAGTGACTCGATTGGGACACTGGGACAAGCTGCCAAAGTTGCCGCGAGACAGATGAATCCCGCGCCGGTGACTCCGCTGGCACCCTTGGAAGTTAGCATGGCGACAAAAAGGAGCGTGATCTGATGCTGTAAATCGAGGGGTGTGTTCGTGGCTTGCGCGAGGAAGATCGCGGCCATCGCCATGTAGATGTTGGTGCCGTCGAGGTTGAAGCTGTACCCAGCGGGGATGACGAGCCCGACCGTGGATTCGCTGCAACCGAGGCGCTCCATTTTCTTAATCATCCCCGGCAGAGCGGTCTCGCTGGAATTCGTGCCAAGAACAAGGAGAATTTCGTCCTTGATGTAACCGAGAAATCGGAGAATCGAAAATCCGCAAAATCGCGTAATCGATCCCAGCATGAAGACGATGAACAGCGCCGAGGTGAGATAAAAACAGATCATCAGGGCGAGGAGCCGGTTGAGCGAGCCCAGCCCATAACTGCCCACGGTGAAAGCCATGGCGCCAAAAGCGCCAATGGGAGCGGCCTTCACCACGATGTCCATCACGCCAAAGAAAACCCTCGAACCATATTCGATGACGCGCAGCACCGGCTGGCCGCGCTGGCCCATGAAGGAGATCGCAAACGCGACCAGGATGGCAATCATCAGGACCTGCAGGAGATCGCCGGAGACAAACGGCTCGAACACCGTGCTTGGGATGATATTCATCAAAAAGGCGACAGCGCCGTGTGATTGCGCCTTTTGCACGTAGGAGGCGCTGATATTTGGGTCGAGCGTCTTGGGGTCGATGTTAAAGCCCGCTCCGGGCTTGAGAACATTTACCACGACCAGCCCTAAGATCAGCGCCACGGTGGAGACGATTTCAAAATAGAGCAGAGCCTTTCCGCCGATGCGGCCCAACTTTTTCAGATCCCCCATTGACGCGATGCCATGCACGACCGTGCAAAAGATGATCGGCGCGATGATCATCTTGATGAGCTTGATGAAACCGTCGCCGAGCGGTTTGAGGGCTTTGCCAAAATCCGGGTTAAGAAAGCCGACCGCAATTCCCAGCAGGACGGCGATGATGACCTGGATGTAGAGAACGCGATACCAGCGCGGTTTCGGCTGGCAGCTCATCTTGCTTGTTTCAGATTCGACGTGTTCAGTTCTCATAGCTTTGCCTTTCCCCTATGCAACAGGGAATCCGGCGGCAGGTAACAGACCCGGTTAGCCAACCGGCGGAGCATCGAGCGCCACGACGCTTCCGCGGGGCGCGCACGTTTCTCCGCCGTCCGCTTCGGCGTGGGGACGAGCGATCCCATCCAGTATGCCTCGCCAATACCCTCGGGGGCGCACCGGGACTCAGAAAGAGGACGCGGTCTCGCGCTTCCGCTTGTTCCAATGCACGAGCCAACGGAGTCCAAATAACGCGCTCAGGATGGCACCCAACAGAAGACATACGCCTGACAACAGCCCCACCCAGTCAGGTGACTGGATCACCAACAGATAAGGAGTGCCAGAGACCACACTCACTCCGGTTAGGACCGGGCCACCCACGACTGGGTCGCGATACCATCCTCGACGCAGCAGCCGCGTGACATTTACGGGACCAGCGACTTGGCCGCCGTTGCCGAGGCCGGGATGAAAGAACACGAAGTAGTCGTTCGTGTCTGCATGACGAAGCCCCTGGTCTTTGTCTTCGGGATCTGGCGGGGCCAGCAGCACGATGCTTTGGCCGGGGAAGTTCAAGCCGAGATTCTTCTCCGCCGAGCCAGTATTGATCATCAGGGTGACGATGCCGATTGGTTTGGCTTCTGCTGAACGGTTCTCCCGGACAACCGCGCTGATGCCGAACTTGAACTTGTCGTCATCTTTGCTCTTGTAGAGCCGGGAGAAATGGACCGTGCCTTGCGGCGCATTTGTGAGGCGCCGCGCCCCCAGAAAATAGTCGCGCGACGAACGATTCATGATCGGCTCCCGGTCCGGCAGCGGAACGCGCGCCAGAGTGGCTCCCTTCAAATCCATCACGACCCAGTTCTCGACCTCGGCGCGGATTCCGAGGTTTGCTGTTAGCCGGGACGTTTCTCGCTCCAGGTAGGCGAACAGGCGATTGGTATCGGCCGCCCGAACCATCGTCTGGAATTCGTCGGTTTGGGCAACCTCAAGCAGGGGCTGACTCACTTGGTAAAGATGATTGGACATCTTCGTTGCCAGCAGGGGGGCCATATTCCTATTCTTGTTAATCAACTCCGCCCGGAACAGGACCGCGGAAACTCCCAGCGCAACTGCGAAAGCTGTGGTGGTTGCCGTCAGTCCGGCCATTCCAGGATTCCGCCGACACCAACGCCAGAGGCGGGCAACACGCCCGATAGGACGGGCCTTGATGGGCTCGCCCTTGAGAAACCGCGCCAAGTCATCCGCCAGTTCCTGCGCGGTCTGAAAACGCCGGTTTGGCTCCTTAGCCAGGCACTTCAGGCAGATGGTTTCCAGGTCTCGCGGTACCTTCGGATTCAGTATTCGCGGGGGCGCGGGTTCAGCGTCCAGGACCTGGCGCATCGTATCCACCGGCGTGTCGGCCTGGAACGGGGGCCGCCCCGTGAGCGCGTCATACAAGATGGCCCCAAGGGAATACACATCGCTCGCCGGGCTGACTTCTTTGCGCCGGCCAGCCGCTTGCTCGGGCGGCATGTAACTTGGCGTGCCGAGCACAGCGCCCGACAGGGTGAGTTCGGAATCAATCTCGATCTGCTTCGCCAGCCCAAAGTCGGTGATGCGCGGCTGGTCGTGAGCATCCATGAGGACATTGGCTGGCTTCAAGTCCCGGTGCAGAATCCCGCGCTGGTGAGCATACTGCACGGCCTCCGCGGTCGTCTTCACGTAGCGCGCCGCGCGCTCGGCCGCCAACGGTGTCCGGCGAATGACCTGCGCGAGGTTCTGGCCTTCGATGTAATCCATCGAAAAGTAATGCTGGCCTTCATGCTGGCCTACTTCGTGGATGGCGACCACGTTGGGATGCTGGAGGGTAGCGGCAGCGGTGGCCTCTCTGAGGAAGCGTTCGACTTCGGCTGCCGTGGCCTGCGGGCCGGAAAGCATGAGTTTGAGCGCGACCATGCGGTTAAGGTTTCCCTGGCGCGCCTTGTAAACCACGCCCATTCCGCCCTGGCCGATCTGCTCGATCAACTGGTAGTTGCCAAACACGCGGCCGATTAGGTCGGAGATGTGATTCTGCGGAGGTGACACAACCTTGGTTTTCTGCTCCGCATCCAGAGCCAAGCCAATCAGACATCGCGGGCAAAGCCCATCGCGCGACGATTCGGGAAGAGCCGAACCGCATTCCGAACAAAGTCGGGGGGTTGACATGGCGATTAAGTCGTCCACTTCTCTGAATTCAACAGGAAAACCGGCGCAGAGTAACAACAAATATGTTCAATCACTGAGCGCGGCCAGCAAACAACGCAGTTCCTCTTCAACTTCGGCGGGGTTTTCCACCATACGGTTGATCTCCGCTCTCAGAACTCGGCCGTATTCCTGGCGCAGGCGGCTGACGGCCATCTTGACGGCGTCCTCGCTCTTGCCCAGACTCGCGGCGACTTCGGCGTAGGAGCGGGTGCTTTGTTCGCCGGGCAGAAACATCTTCAACCCGTCGAACACAGATGCTTTGTCGTCACGGCGATATTTTTCCTGAAGTTGATCCAGGGTGAGGTCGAGCAGTGTAAGCGCCCAGCGGCGTTCGTAGAGCTTCTCGGGCGTCAGATGGTGGGCTGTCTCTGCGACGTAGCGGCCCTCAGCAGACTCGAAGTCGAGGGAGAGATGGGATCGGGTGCCGCCGCGTTTGGCAGCCTGTTGTTTCTCCCACTCATTCTTCACCATGTTTTGCAGACTAGTCAGCAGCCAGGAACGAAATCGGCCCATGCCCGGCTGGACGTTTTGAAAGATCCGCTTCGTGACAAGGCGGCTTGCGAAGAATTCCTGAGTGAGGTCTTCGGCATTGTGCGGAGCATGGCCGCTACGGCGCAAGTAGGCGTAAAGCGGATACCAGTACGCTACGCACAACTTCTCGAGCGCCGCTTGCGCCTCCGGCGAAGCGGTCCGCGCTGCGGCCAGCACGACACTCCAATGCGTGGAAGCAAACTGCCCCTTGGCAGCTGCCTGCTCGTTGGAATCTCGTACGGGCATGGCGTCTTTTAATCCGCGCGGCAGTCTGAAGCAAGGACCAAACCCGATCTCATAAAACCCCTGAATCCATCGCGTTGTCACGGTGGTACGCTCTCACAGGGGTTTCCTCCGTCTTTTCCCTCACTTTGTCAGGGGCAGGGGAATCCGTTACGAATTCAGTGATCGAATGGGAGTCGGCCTCGGCTACAAACGCGTGGGAACTGCGGACCAGAGCTATTCAGGTCTTCGGACGGAGGGCACGCTCACTCATAGTTTAAGCCGACTTAGCGGACTCGACGTCGGAAAAAGTTTTTTCGCTGACCAAACCCATCAAATTGCGGGGGAATCTTGCTCCTGGATGCCTAAAAGTGGCTGTAGTGCAGACCTACCCTATTCCCAGCGCAAAAATTTTGTGCATAATCAAACGCCA
>JBBRPK010000071.1:0-26672 GCA_038228235.1 Verrucomicrobiota bacterium | reverse complement strand
TGGTTCGGAGGGGCGATTCCGGCCTTCGGCCTACATCGCCCCTCCGAACCATGATCCCCTTGCTAAAACCAACAAATAATTCATACTGAAAGTGTTACCTATCATCCCGGATAGTTTGTTACCCATCACCGGCTCGCACCCGATCCCCCACCCGTCATCGTCAAAGGGGTCAACCCATTGCATGGATTCTGCTGAAAAGCCCCATGTGATCAAAAACTAACAGTTAAAAACATCACCAAACGACCGGCCCCTCTCAATAAAAATCGCCTATAAATCGTTTGTGGGAGAAAGTTTTTGTGCGATTTTCACGCGGTCACCCCGATTTTTCAAAAATGGAGAGGTCTTCACCGGAATCCATGCTATGGGTTGATCTCTTTTATGAAGGAAGCGGAGCTTGCACTGGTTTCGCTCCGCTTCGAGCCGGCAACAACTTCACTCGTTACTTTTTCCCGTTCATCTCGATTGCCGAAAGCCAAGCATTGCCCCTGAACTCAGGAATACTTCGCTTGGGCTTGGGCCATGGTAAAGAGTCTTTCCGTGATTGCCAGTGAATTCTTGGCGAATTTTTAGCGCCCCAAACCGTTTGCGTCAGATGCCTTCCGAAGATTGTTCATCGTGGAATCGCGCAGGTTGTGAAGCTGGCAAAGAAAGCCTTCGGGGAACCAACTGCAAGCCTCGCTCTGTGGGCGAAGGGAAACGTCCCGCTTCCTGCCTATCTGAACTTCGCTTCGCTGGTTTGTTTCAATCTCAGGTTTTTGGTCTCGGCGGATCGTCCTTCCGATACGGACAGTTGCGGAAGGTTATGGAAGGTTAGGGAAGCATATTTCGAAACGAGCAGCATGAGAAAATTTGCGTGAGTATTCCTCTGCCAGGGGTATGCTTTAATCCTGAATTCGCGACGCGGGATGCAATAGGCGCCCACACATGCTAAAATTTGTCAGAATACTGCTGTTCCTTTTTTGCGGAGTCCCAGGACTTCCGTTGTTGCGGGAGGCATCGGGTGCGGCAGGGCAGGGGGGGCGATCGATTTCACGCGCGATATCCGGCCTATTCTATCTGATAACTGTTATAAGTGTCATGGCCCGGACGAGAAGGCTCGCAAGGCCAAACTGCGGTTGGACACCAAAGAAGGCGCCTTCCGCGTCAAGGATGAAAAGATCGTCATCATCCCTGGCCAAAGTGCCCAGAGTGAACTCGTCCGGCGAATCACCAGCACCGATGCCGACGAGGTGATGCCGCCACCGGAATCGAACCGCAAGCTGAGCGCCGAGCAGATTGCTCTTCTGAAGCGATGGGTGGATCAAGGAGCGAAGTGGGGTGTTCACTGGTCGCTGGTCCCGCCAACCCGTCCGACACCACCTAAAGTGAATGACATGCGCTGGCCTCGAAACGCCATTGATCGCTTCGTTCTGGCAAGTCTGGAGAAAGATGGAATCAAGCCCGCCCCCGACGCGGACAAAGGACGGCTCCTGCGCCGGGTGACCTTCGACCTGACCGGTTTGCCGCCGACGCCCGCCGAACTCGAGGCGTTCGTCGAGGATCAGTCGCCCAAGGCTTATGAAAAAATTGTCGAGCGCCTGCTGGGTTCTACGCGCTATGGGGAGCGGATGGCGACGGATTGGCTCGACCTCGCCCGTTACGCCGATACGCACGGCTACCAGATGGATCGTTTCCGCCCCATGTGGCCCTACCGCGATTGGGTGATCAAGGCCTTCAATGAAAACCTGTCATTCGACAAGTTTGTGACCTGGCAACTGGCCGGAGATCTTCTGCCCAACGCCACGAAGGAGCAGCGTCTGGCCACCGCCTTCAACCGTCTTCATCTGCAAAATGAGGAGGGCGGCATTGTGGAGGAAGAGTTCCGAGTGGCTGGCGTGGTGGACCGGGTAACCACCTTCGGCACCGCCTTTTTGGGTCTCACTATGGAATGTTCACGCTGTCACGATCACAAATTTGATCCCATCACCATGCGGGATTTTTATTCCTTGTTTTCCTTTTTCCAGAATATCGATGAGTCCGGCCAAACGGTCTTTTTCGGCGAAGTCATGCCGGTGCCTACCCTCCTGCTCTCCACCGCAGCCCAGGATGCAAACTTGAGGGAGTTGCGTCGGAAGATAGCTGAAAAGGAGAAAGAGTTTCCAGCCTTGCGCCAGCAAGCCAAACCGGCCTTTGCGGATTGGCGGAAAGCGGCAACGAATTCTCCGACTCTGCCGGGGCTGGTGGGAGCTTTCTCATTCGACGAGGTTGTCTCCAATAAAGTTGCGAATCTGGCTGACGCTTCAAAGCCTGCCCAGGTGAAGGAGAACTTCAAACTTGTTCCAGGCAAATTTGGCCAGGCTGCATTGCTGGATGGAGAGAATGGTTTCACCTTTCCTGGAGTGGGCCATTTCACCCGCTCGGACCCGTTCTCATTTGGCCTTTGGCTGCAAACGCCCACGCGCGCCCCTCGCATGGTCGTGCTCCACCATAGCCGCGCGTGGATGGATGCCGGCAGCCGCGGTTACGAATTGGTGCTCGAAGATAGCAAGGTTGAAGTGGGTCTGCACCATATGTGGCCGGGTAATTCCATCAAAGTGCGTACCCTGATTGCGCCGCCCACTAATGAATGGGTTCATGTGGCTTTCACTTATGACGGCTCCAGCCAGGCCGCAGGCCTGAAAATCTATCTTGATGGGACGCTCGCCAACATCGAGGTGGTGCGCGATGGCTTGCATAAAGATTTTAGCTATGGCGGAGACGAACCGGACCTGGCTATTGGTCACCGGTTTCGTGACAGCGGGTTCAAAGAAGGACTGGTCGATGAACTGCGGATCTTTAACCGCTCCCTCACCAGACTCGAAATCGCTCATCTGGCGGGTCATGCCGGCTTGACCGACGCCTTTAACGCTGTCTCGGCTGACGAAAGCGATGATCTCCTGGACTACTTCCTTTCCAACGTTTACCCGCCTGCGAGAGCCTGGGCCGGCGAACTGCACCAGCTTAGAAGTGAGGAACGAAACGTTGTCGAACCGATTCCTGAAGCGATGGTCATGGAGGAAACGGCACAGCCCAGGCCAGCCTATATGCTGAAGCGCGGGGCCTACGATGCGCCGGGCGAGCAGGTGTTTGCTAACACCCCTGGCGCGCTCCCACCCTTTCCGGTCGATGCGCCACGCAATCGCCTTGGTCTGGCGCGCTGGGTGTTGGATGCGAACCATCCGCTTTTGGGGCGGGTCACCGTTAACCGGGCGTGGCAGCAGATGTTCGGGAGGGGCATCGTCGAGACAAGCGACAATTTTGGCAGCCAGGGAGCGCCACCGGCTCATCCCGAGTTGCTGGATTGGCTGGCGCGTGAATTTGTGGACAGCGGGTGGGACATGAAGCGGCTTTTAAAGCTGATTGCGTTGTCTTCGACCTATCGACAGTCCTCGAAGGCCGACCCGGAGATGCTGGCGCGGGACCCCCCCAACCAACTCCTCGCGCGAGGACCCGCGCGCCGGCTCACCGCCGAGATGCTGCGCGATCAGGCCCTGGCGGCCAGCGGATTGCTCGCCGGCGCCGTTGGAGGCCCCAGCGTAAGGCCCTATCAACCATCTGGCCTGTGGGAAATTGCCATGGGCAACCCCAGTTACGGCCAAGGCAAAGGGGATGACCTCCACCGCCGCAGCCTTTATACATTTTGGAAACGAACGGTGCCCCCTCCGGCGATGGTCACCTTTGATGCCGCTGAGCGCAATGTCTGCGTGGTGCGCCGTCAGTCCACGAGCACCCCGTTACAAGCCCTGGCTTTGCTCAACGATACCCAAATGGTGGAAGCTGCGCGCCTCGTCGGGCAGCGCATGTTGACCGAGGGCGGAGCCTCCCTTGGCAGACAAGTCGCCTGGGTGTTTCGGCTCGTGACTGGGCGCGCTGCGTCCGAGAAAGAAGTCGTGGTGTTGGAGAAGCTTTTTCTTGAGCAGCGCCAGATGTTTGCAGCCGATGCCGAAGCTGCGCAAAAGTTGCTGGCAGTGGGAGAGGTAAAAAATGAGGCGTCGTTGAATCCGGTGGACCTGGCCGCCAGCGCCGTGGTGGCCAAGGCGCTGCTGAATCACGATGAAAGCATAATGCGGCGTTAAAGGTTACGCACACATGAACTGCGCACACGTTAACTTTCAAATGAATCGCCGGGATTTCTTTGGCCGCTTCGCGTTCGGCCTTGGCGGCGCTGCTCTGTTCGGCTTGTTCAACCCCAATTCCAACGCGGCGCCCGCCAGTCCGTTCCAAGGAATTCTGGACGCGCCGCATTTCCCCCCCAAGGCCCGGCGCGTCATTTATCTTTTTATGAGTGGCGGCCCTTCGCAACATGATCTGTTCGATTATAAACCGCTGCTCAATGAAATGAATGGGCAGGATCTGCCGGAGAGTGTCCGGATGGGGCAACGGCTGACTGGCATGTCGGCCAACCAGGCAACCTTGCCCCTGGCCGGGTCGCTCTTTAAATTCGCCCGGCACGGTCAGTCCGGAGCATGGGTCAGCGAGTTAATGCCAAACACGGCAAAGATGGTCGATGAAGTATGCTTTATCCGATCGATGCATACCGAGGCGATTAACCACGATCCCGCCATTACGTTTTTCCAGACCGGCTCTCAGCTTGCCGGACGCCACAGCATGGGGGCATGGCTCAGTTACGGCTTGGGCAGCGCAAACGAGAATCTTCCCGCTTTCGTGGTGCTCATCTCAAAGGATCGCATCGACCAGCCGCTCTACGCCCGGCTTTGGGGCAACGGCTTTTTGCCCAGCCTTCACCAGGGCGTGCAGTTTCGCAGCGGCAAAGACCCAGTGCTCTTTCTGAAAAATCCTGACGGAATTTCGGCCTCAAGCCGCCGCAAAATGCTGGATCGCCTGGCGGAGTTGCACGCCATCCAATTCGAGGATCTTGGAGATCCTGAAATCAATGCGCGGGTTGCCCAATACGAAATGGCTTACCGCATGCAGACGAGCGTTCCGGACGTGATGGACATCTCGCGGGAACCGCAGAGCATTTTTGATCTCTATGGCCCGGAAGCGAAGCAGCCCGGCACCTTTGCGGCGAATTGCCTGCTCGCCCGTCGGCTTAGCGAGCGCAACGTCCGCTTTATTCAACTCTACCATCCCGGCTGGGATCACCATGGCGGTTTGCCAGCCGGCATTCGTCGTCAGAGCAAGGATGTGGACCAGGCCTGCTTCGCCCTCATCACAGATCTCAAACAGCGCGGCTTGCTCGAAGACACGCTGGTTGTTTGGGGCGGTGAATTCGGTCGGACCAATTACTCTCAAGGTAAACTCACCGCCACCGATTATGGCCGTGATCATCACCCGCGTTGCTTCACCATGTGGATGGCTGGGGCGGGCGTGAAGCCGGGAACTGTGTTCGGCGCCACGGACGAGTTTGGCTACAATGTGGTGGAGAATCCAGTCCATGTCCACGACCTCCAGGCCACTGTCCTCCATCTGCTCGGCCTTAACCACGAGAAGCTGACCTACAAATTCCAGGGCCGCGATTACCGCTTGACCGATGTTCATGGCGAAGTGGTGAAGGGGATTCTGAGCTAACTTCTTCAATGAGTCCCAAACTTGCCAGCAAAGTAATCGTGGTGGTGGGAGGCACGACGGGCCTGGGGCTTTCCGCCGCCAAAGCTTTTGTCCAGGCGGGCGCCAAGGTTGTGGTCGCGGGACGAAATCCTGAAAGCGCGGCCCAGGCACAAACTGCTCTCGGTGTTTCGGCCAAAGCATTGGCCGGAGACGCTTGCAATCCCCGGACTGCCCCAATTGCGATTGAGGCGGCGATCAGAACTTTCGGCGGCTTCCATGGCCTGTATCATGTCGCGGGGGGAAGCGGGCGGAAGATGGGTGACGGGCCGCTGCATGAAATTTCCGATGCGGGTTGGGAATTCACGTTGAACCTGAACGTAACCTCCCAGTTTTATTCCAATCGCGCCGCCGTCCAGCAATTCATGAGGCAGGGGACTGGCGGCAGTGTATTGAACATGGGTTCGGTGCTGGGGTTTTCGCCCTCGCCCAAGTTTTTCAGCACACACGCTTACGCGACGACGAAGGCAGCCATCATTGGGCTGACCAAATCAGCAGCGTCCTTTTATGCCAGCAGCAATATTCGTTTTAACGTGCTCGCGCCTTCCCTGGTCGCGACCCCGATGTCGGAGCGCGCTCAGAACGAGCAGGCGATTCTGGATTTTATTGCCACCAAACAGCCGCTGGATGGGGGGCGGATCAGAAGAGCGTCGGATCTTGATGACGCGGCCGTTTACTTTCTCTCTGAGGATTCTAAGTTTGTTACAGGGCAAGTGCTGGCCGTGGACGGCGGTTGGTCAGTGACGGAGGGCCAATACGGGTAAAAGTCAGAACTATTGTCCACGAACCCTTTAGAGGTTTATGAACAACTCATTTTTGGCTTGTTAAGCTTTAGACCCTATGCTCAAATTAAGACAGGATACGGAGAATCCATGGGCGATCTGTTCTCGCAACCCGATAATCAATGCATCAAGCTTCATCCGATATAAAGTTTATGACTGCGATCGGAATTGATCTCGGCGCCACCAATATTAAAGCGGTGGGCGTGGCCTCAGATGGGTATGCCATTGCCCAAACAAACCTCGGTTTTGTGGCCGGTGAAAGAATGCACTGGGCTGATAAAGTCCGAAGCCTTGTAAACGAAATTCAAAATCAGGCCAGTCCTCGGAAGGCAGCGGTGCCTTGGCCTGTCCCCGCTGTCGGAGTTTCCGCGCCCGGGCTGGCCGCTCCGGATTGCCGCTCCATTTTTCACATGCCTGGCCGGCTGCCGGGGCTGGAGGGACTCGACTGGAGTGAGTTCCTGGGCCGCCCGGTCCGAGTGCTCAACGACGCTCACGCCGCCTTGCTTGGTGAGAATTGGATTGGGGCAGCCCGGGGTTTTCAGAATGTTCTCATGCTCACGCTGGGGACCGGTGTAGGCGGAGCGGCCATGGTGGATGGCAGGGTGCTGCGCGGCCATCTCGGCCGGGCCGGGCATCTCGGCCACATTTGCTTGAATCCACACGGCACGGCTGATGTCACTGGCACCCCCGGCAGCCTGGAAGATGCCATCGGTAATTGCACGATCCGCACTCGCACTCAGGGGCGGTTTGAATCCACGCATGATCTGATCGAGGCTTATGGTGCCGGCGACTGTGGGGCGAGGGAGATTTGGTTGAAATCGCTGCGCGAGCTGGCCTGCGCCATCATCTCCTTCATCAACATTCTGGACCCGGAAGCAATCATCATCGGGGGTGGCATCGCCCGGGCGGGCGAGGCGCTTTTCAAACCGTTGCAACAGTATGTGGACGAGATGGAATGGCGACCCGCCGGAAATCGCACAAAAATCTTGCCCGCGCAGCTTGGTGAGTTTGCCGGGGCTTATGGCGCCGCTCACACCGCTTTGGCTTGAAACCAAGTAGGGAGCGTTGCCTTCTAAATTGAATGTTGAAATCTATTGCGCAAATTCTCGTAATTGCCCCACTGCTGGCAACGACACCCGCTATACTTGCTTCGGAGCAGACGGTTTCGCCTGCCATACTACCCTTCCCAACCTCTTTCCCGCTGCCTTCATTAAAGACCATCATGGAGCGCACCGTGGAACGAGCGAAACTCGAGGAGCAAAACGACCGTGGGTTTCAACAGCACTATACCTTCAGGCGCATTCGAGTGAATGAGGAATGGAACGGGCCGGACAGCGCAAAAAAGCGCGAGGAGAAAATTAGCCAGCATATTCCCAAAATCGGTGTCGCCGCCCCCATTGTGATCAAATCCGTTCCGTCCACGCCCAATCCTCCAGCCACTTCGACCAAGTCGCTGTCCAAAAAAGATTTTGCGATCAACGAGGAATTGCTGGCTCGATTCCAATTCACCATGCTTGGGCGCGAGGTTCTCAATGGCCGGCAGGCCCTGGTTTTGGATTTCAAGCCCGCCGGAAAAAATTTCCCCATCCACAGTTTCAAGGACCATTTCATCAACAAAGCTGCTGGCCGCCTGTGGGTCGACGAAGATGACTTCGTCCTCGCCAAAACGGACATTCGGCTAACGGAAGGAGTTAGCATCCTGGGGGGCCTGCTTGGGGCGGTAAAGGGACTCTCCTATCACTTCGATCGGGAGCGGACTCCTGATGGGTTCTGGTTCACGAAAAAGTTGAAGTGGCACGTGGACGCCCGTGAATTTCTGGTCAACAAGACGATGGAGCACCAGGAGGAAATGCTCGATGTCAGGAAGGTAAATTGAACTAGCGCCTGCCAACGTGTGTTCAGCCCTAAAGCGGCTCTCTTCCGGTCTGTTCCAGTGTCGAGAGACACAACATAGTCGGGACCCGATCCCTATGGAAGATATTCTCATCATCGTCTTTCAGTTCATCTTCGAGGTGGTGCTTCAGGTGCTCGCTGAGTTGCCGTGGGATCTGTTCGTGGGCTCGAGAGAATTCAAACGTGAACAATCACCCAATACTTTTCAATGGATCTTCGTGAGCCTGATATTCGGAGGAGCCGTTGGAGCTATTTCTCTGGCTTTGCGTCCTGACACTTTCCTAAAATCGGCTGCCGCGCGGATCGCGTATTTGCTTCTCGCGCCATTTATCTCGGCTTGGTCCGCATTCGTTTTGGCGCGATTTTTCGTGGGCCAAGGCCGAACGTGGATCAACCCCCGGCTCCATGCAATTTGTGCTTTCTGTTTCGCGCTTGTCCTAACAGTCGTGAGGTTCACCTATGCGCACCGGCCTTCTTGAACCGGGGCAATTGAATCGCGGGATAGCTCCATGGAGAAGGGGTGACTTCAACCCCGAAGACCCATAACTTCTCCCCCATGAATTCGTTGCGCCGGATGGCTGGCACCTGCTTGACCCTGGCCGCTGTGCTGCTGTTTCCTTGGGGAAGAATCCGAGCAGCAGGAACGAGTGCTGCCGGATTGCTGCGCCTGAACTCGCCGGCTGATTACCAAGTCCACCAGCGTGCAACCCGCAAAGATGGCACCATCATGGTCGGCGGTTCTTTGCCCGGGACCGATGCGCGTGCCTCAACTTTGGAGGCAAGGCTCATTGGCGCGCGCGGGGCCGCGCGCTGGCGGTGTCTGTGCACAATCAAAGCGGACCAGAGTGAATTTCGTTCCCAAATGAAAGCGCCGGCGGGGGGATGGTATCGATTAGAACTTCGTGTGAGGCACGGCGACACGGTCGAGGCCGAGGGCGTAGTCGAACACGTGGGTGTGGGCGAAGTGTTTGTGATTGCCGGCCAATCGAATGCCGCAAATCACGGCGAAGAGCGGCAGCAGACCAAAAGTCAGTTGGTGGCCGCTTGCGAGAACGGCAAGTGGAGGCTTGGAAATGATCCGCAGCCCGGGGCGAGTGGAAGCGGCGGCAGTTTTATTCCTCCTTTCGGTGATGCGATCGTGGCGCAGTTCAGAGTGCCTGTCGGCATCATCGCTACCGGCATCGGGGCGACGAGCGTCCGCGAATGGTTGCCGCGTGGCGCGCGCTTCGCCAACCCGCCGACCTTGACCGGCAACGTGATTCAATTGCCAGGTGCTGAATGGGAGAGCAAAGGCACAGTGTTCGAAAATCTTGTGACACGAATGAAACAGCCCGGGCTAAAAGGCTTCCGAGCCGTGTTATGGCATCAAGGGGAATCGGATGCGAACCAGCAGGACCCAAGCCGGACGTTGCCGGGCGAGCTTTATCAGATATTTCTGGAACAACTCATCCGCGACTCGCGGTGTGAAGTGGGATGGCAAGTGCCGTGGTTCGTCGCACAAGTGAGCTATCACAAGCCCGACGATGAAGGCTCGCGGGACATTCGCGCCGCGCAACAGGCATTGTGGCAAAAAGGGATCGCCCTCGAAGGTCCCGACAGCGATGAATTGAGGGGGGAGCTCCGTGAGGACGGCGGCAAGGGAATTCATTTCAGCGGCGAAGGCCTACGTGAACACGGACTGCTCTGGGCACGAAAAGTCGGGCCGTGGTTGGAGAATCAGCTTGGCCAGAAACGTCGTGCCGCAGTAGAATCGAAGTAGAGGCGCACGGATAAAAGCTCTTCTTCGGTGTCTTTGTTAGAACGCGAGGGACAGGTTAACACACCCTGATGAGTGACCGAAAATACAAAGGGGCGATTCTTCGGTTCGGCGTAATCTTGTGGTCCCGACTACGATGGGGTGAGTGTTCCAAGGGGGCATCCCGCGGCTAAGATCGGGGCGGGTTCCTAGGGATTTCAAGGAAAGTTCCGGCGATGTGCCGGGTTCCGTCGGCGCGATTGAAATAATAGACCACCAAGGCGCGCGATTGCGACACCATCACCGCCCAGGGGTAACCCAGGTCGCCGTTGCCACCCTCCTCGCGCAACACGATTTCCGTTGCGGTGGCAAAGTCGGCGCATTCAGGATTAAGCACCCGCGCTCGCACCCCAAAAGGCTGATGACGATAGCCATAGACCAGGAGGACACGTTTGTCGGGCAGCCGGATGGCATGGTGCGGATGGCCTTGAAAACCAGCGTCCTGCCATCCAAAACTGCGGCCCTTGTCGGTGGATCGCGCAATCACGCTATGGTCATTGAAATTCTCTGTTCGCACAAAGGCGACAAGATCGCCCTTAGGCGTTTCGTAAAGTGACGTTTCGTTGAATTCGATCCTGGCATCTTGCGCTACCGGGCAGGAATAGTTCCAATTATTGCCTTTGTCAGCCGAGATCATCAGGTGGGCACCCGATCTGGTTGGCGAATTCGTGGTGCCGGCAGCGACCACCCAATAGAGCCGCCCATCTTTCCCTTCGCACATCGCCCCCCGATTGTAGGCTGGCAAAGGATGACCGAAAGGGTCGAGGTTCGCTTCGCCCTGGCAGGGCGATGGAACGATGGGGCCTTGCCACGTTTGGCCATCGTCTTTCGAGCGCAGCAAGTATCCGCCGAGGAACGCAAAATCGCCAGCTCGCGCCACTGGTTGCTTCAATTTTGAAAAAGTCTCCCTGTGCAATGGCGCCCACGCATAACTCGCGCAGAGAATGGAGCCATCTTGCAATTGAACCAGGCACGGGTCTTGCGAACCGCCGAAGGGATGCGCAAAGATCAATTGCGGTTCCTTGCCCCATGTTTTCCCGCCATCAGGGGAACGGATGAGAACGAGGTAGCTGTTAGGGTCAGTGTGAGTCACTCCCGGTTCACCCAACATCCGCCGATCAGGCGCGCGCCGAAAGGCGACCAACAATTCGCCATTTGGCCGGCGGACAATGGAGGGAAACGCCGCATAGAACCTGGCGTCCTCGTAGATGACGATGTCCTGGGCCTTGCGCACGCCCTCGTTGGCTGGAGTCCGAGGTTCTGCGGCTCTGACCTGAACATGCCAGACGAAGCCCAAAACCATTGCGACGAGGACGCGAGAGCGGAGGCGTGGGCGAGAACAGGGGCCTTTAGCGTCTGCCAGGACCGCGCGCGGCCGCCGCTTTCCAGAGCTGAACGCGGGGAGTCCCGACGAGCCGATGAGGGTAGAGGTTCGAAGGATTCGGGCTTTCGCGGCGAGGGGATCGTTCTGATGCATGCGCGATTTATATCGGATTCCAGTCCGGTCGTGGCAAATAATATTTAGTGTTTCCAGTCCATTTTGGCGCAACCTTGTTGTTGGAGCGGTTTTGAATATAGTGTCAGCCTCTATGTCAGATCGACCTGATCCCGATGCCGCCTTGATGTTGCGTGTCAAACAAGGTGATCGCGACGCTTTTACTGCATTGGTGGAGAAATACAAGCAACCGGTGATGAATCTGGCATATCGAACCCTGTCGGACGCGACCGAAGCAGAAGATCTGGCCCAGCATGTTTTTCTGCAAGTCTTCAAATCGGCGCACCGCTATGAAGTTACCGCCAAATTCTCGACCTGGATTTTCACCATCGCCCGCAACCTTTGCCTGAACGAAATCCGCCGACGCTCGCGCCATCCTGCCGAATCATTGGATGAAGTTTCACCTGAGAATGAAGACCAACCCCTGCGCCAGGTGCAAGACGTGAAGAGCTCTTCACCGCCAAATGCCCTCCTGCAGAGCGAATTGGAGGAAAAAGTGCAACTGGCCTTGGCTGAGTTGCCAGAGAAGCAGCGCACGGCGCTGCTTTTGTGCCGCCAGGAGGAACTTTCTTACGAAGAAATCGCCCAAGTGCTGGACTGCTCATTATCGGCGACCAAATCCCTGATTCACCGGGGGAGGGAGACGCTGAAGGGGGTCCTTAAGCCTTATCTGCGCACAGGGGCGTGGCGGGAAGGTGAAGAATAAAAGCAACTTTGGGGTGAAGCTGGTTATTTAAAACATAGGCATTGTATGAACAATTCAGAATACAACGAACTGCGAGAGGCAAGCTGGCGGCGCCAGTTAACCTCCGCGGAGGAGCGGCGTGTACAGGATTATCTGGCTGCCCATCCCGAAGCGCAGGCTGCTTGGGAGGATGATCTTGCCTTGACACGACAGCTCCAGGGGTTGCCCGATGCCACTCTCTCTTCCAATTTCACTTCTTTGGTATTGCGCGCCATCGATTCCCCTCGACTTCATCAGGAACGCGTGATCCCGTCGGCGGCTGGGGGGAGTGGATGGCTGAAGCGTTTTGTCCCGCGGATGGCGATGGCGGCGCTGGCGCTGGCCCTGGGATTGGGCGGTTTTTCTCGATATCAACAGCACACCCGCCGGCAGGTCGCCCGCGATGTGAAGGAATTCTTTCAAGTCGCCAATTTGCCTGGCTCAGTCTCCGGCCCGGAAGTCTTTGAAGATTTTGAGGCCATTCAAAAGTTGCAGTCCGTCTCGTTTTCGACTGATGACGACTTGCTGGCGGCGCTGCGATGACAAAGGCATCGATGCATTGGCGGATCCTTCTTTCAGCGGCGCTGGGCGCCATGCTTTACAGCGCCTCGCTATGCGGGCAGGAAATTCCTCCTGCCGCCCGGAAAGAAACGCCGAGTGTTCCCGCGCCGCCACCCCTGCCTCCGGCCCCGGTAAACTTCCGGGAGCTTTTGACTAACAATACTGCGGAGCGAGAAGCGATCCTGGCGGCCCGTTCCCCCGAACAGCGCGAGATTTTGCGGAGGAAACTCCGGGAATACGAATCGCTTGCGCCCCCGGAACGGGAGGCGCGACTGTGCACGCTCCAATTACGATTGTATTTGCGTCCGTTGATGGGGGAGGCCATTTCGAACCGGGTTGAGCGTCTGGCGGCCGTGCCGGATCCGGAACGTAAACTGGTGGAGGAACGTTTGCAATTTTGGGATCAATTGCCTCCAGAGGTGCAGAGGGAATTTCTCACGAACGAATGGGTGCTCAGTTACATATTCCGGCCGGAAATGGCCCGCCCAGGCCAGAGTCTGCCAGTGCCGGGCGCGCTCCAGCAGAAAATAGAAAATGGCGTCCAGGGATGGAACCAGTTGCCGGAACAAAAACGCCAGGAAATTCTGGAGCACTTCAAACGTCTGTTTGAGCTCTCGGAGAATGAAAAATCAAAAGTCCTCAACCAGTTCAGCGACTCCGATCGCCAGCGGATGCGAAAGACCCTCCAAATCTTTGAACGCTTGCCCCGCGCGCAACGAGACCGTTGCGTCAACGGGTTTCAAAGATTTGCGGAACTGACCTCGCAGGAACGGCAGCAGTTTTTGAGCAATGCCGAGCGATGGCAAAGCATGAGCGTCAAAGATCGCCTGGCCTGGCAATCCCTGGTCTCGAGAATTTCCGCCCCTCCGCCGCCTTTGCCCGGAGCGGCCAAATTCCCTCCGCTGCCGCCGGCCCAGGCCAAGACTCAGTCCAGACTCACCACCACGAATTGAACAGGGGAATGAGGCTCATCTTGAACGCGAATTGGAATTAGATGGACTTTTGCAAAATGTTTTGCGCCGCCGCCCGCACTGAGGCGATAAGCTCGGTTGGCCGCAGCACCACGGCATTGCCTCCCCAACCCAGAACCCAGCGTTCGATTTCTCCGAGGCTGGACAGGTGCAGGCGCAGTTCGACGCTTCCGTTGTTGAGCTCGCGCACCTCTTGGGAAGGGTGCCAGCGTTTTTCACGGATATAAGGCGCGGCCGAAGCATTGAAACGAATGGCCACCTTGAAGGCTCCTTGTCCGGAGTGGACTCCGAAACTGTCCCGGAGCGTTTTCTCGAGGGAAAATGTTTGGGGCCGGACAAATGTTTTGCCGGTTCGTTGCACCGCTTTTATTCTCGCGGGAACAAAGGTGCGCATGTCTCTTCGCAAATGATCATAGGCAAAAAGAAACCATTCCCCATTGATGTTGGCCAGATGATAGGGATCCACCACGCGCTCCTCCGGTCTGGCCTGGTTCGGTTTCCGATAGGCCAGGCTGATTTGTTTTCTTTGCGCAACGGCCTTGGCCAAAGCGTCAAAAATTTCCAAATTCAGAAGGGGCTCGGCGCTGGTGCGGAAAGAAATGGTTTGCTCCCAATCCGCCAGATTCAAGGAGATGGTGTCCGGCAATGAAGACGCCATTTTTTTAAACGCGCTCAAGAGCGGTTTCTCAAAACTCGTGCCACGATATTGTTGCAAAGCTTTCTCCGCCACGAGCAGCGCGAACAGCTCCCCTTCGGTGATTTGGAGCGTGGGAAAAGAACTGACCGTTTGGGTATAATAGAAACCGTAGCGCCGCCCATCATATTCGAGAGGCAACCCCAGCCGCTCGCGCATGAACTCGAGGTCCCGATGGATCGATTTGCTGCTGACTTCCAGGTCGCCCGCCAAGGTGGAAGCATTAGGATATTTGCCGGAATGAATCGCCTGATGGATCTGCAACATTCTCTCCAGGGGCGGACGAGAATGAGGGACGAAAGGTCGCTGGCGCTTTTTCATGGTAGTGAGATCGACGGGAATGGCTCTTACACTTTAGCGGAACCTTGCCGGGCAGGAGGCGCAAAGTCAATCTGCTCCTTTTTCTTTAGTTGTGCTACGCCCTTTTTCATCTTTACGATTGAGTTTAGGATGGTTTGAGCGGATAAACTGATAAGTGAAAATATTGATTATTTCTTTCGCAGGCATTGGTGATTGCCTGCTGGCTAATCCTCTGATTCATGCTTTGCGCGCGCAATTTCCGGCGGCGATAATCGATGTCTTTGTGATGTGGACCGGGTCAAAAGACCTGCTTGAGGGCAATCCCCATGTTAACATGGTTTACCAGCAGAATTTTTTCACACAAAACATGCTGGCCAATCTCATGTTTCTTTGGCAATTGCGCCAAAGGCGCTATGACATCTCGATTAATTCCTACCCGCAGGGCAAAATCCATTATCGCATTATCGCCAAACTTATAAACGCTCCCAAGCGCCTCAGCCACCGCTACGAGAATCATTCCCGTCTGGATGATTGGCTCGTGAACCTGAGCCTAGAACAGGATTATGAAATACATTGCGTGGAGAACAATTTGAATCTTCTCAAATTGCTCGACACCCCTCCGCCCGGCAAACCCCTCGAGATCGAGATCTTTTTTTCAAGCGCGGAAACTCAATGGGCCGAGGATTTCTGCCAGAAAAATCACCTGGAAGGGAAGAAGCTCCTCGCCATTCAGGTTGGTTCCGGAAAAACCAAAAACCTGGTTCTGAAGCGGTGGCCCATCGATCATTACATTCAACTGACGCAAACTATCCTGGCCGCATATCCGAGCGTTACCTTGCTGCTTTTCGGAGGACCTGAAGAAAAGGCCGACAACGAAACAATTCTTCGGGCGCTGCAGAGTTCCAGAATCCTTCCAGTTCCGAGCCGTACCATTAAAGAAGCCGCTGCCCTGCTCAGGAAGTGCGGCTTGTTCCTTAGTGTGGACAACGCCTTCATGCATCTGGCGGCGGCCGTGAAAGTGCCGCAACAAATCGTGATCGAATCGCCCACCTTCAACAAAACCATCGAACCTTATCAAAGACCATTTCGGCTCGTCAAAAATCCGATGGTAGGCGGGAAGAATCTCGATTATTACCGATACGATGGACGAGACATTCAGGGGACGACCGAACATCTGCTGGCCTGCATGAGATCGATTTCGCCGGAGGCCGTTTTCCAACAAATTGAAAGCGCCCTGGCGGAAATATCCGCCCGAGTAGCCCATGCTCCGAAGCCTGGCGCAATTCTCGGTTCGTAGGACGCCATGGTCGGAAGGACGAGTTCCACGAGGCCCTGATCTCTTAGAGGCTGTTTTAAAATTCCGTGGGGTCCTGTTTTCGGGGAAAAGGCCGGATGGCGAGGCGTGACGAGGGGAGCATATCCGCCAGCGATCTGCGACCGAGGAGCAACGAAGCCAGTCGGCCTTTTCCCCGAAAACCCTCCGGGCGGCGGGTCTTTTGTCTGCGGCCGGCGTTGACTCGGCCGTCACAGCCCGCTGCGGGGATGCTCCGGCCTCGCCGCAGGATCCCACGCAATTTTAAAACAGGCTCTAAGGCGAAAAGATAGCCTGGGAACGATCATTTCCAGAGAGTTTTGGAATTTGGGTCTTCGACTAACATATTTACGCATCCTTTCGTTTAATGATTTTATATTTGTGGCGCCATTAGAAAGGCGGCCCCAACGAGGACGAAGCCGCGCTAGCTTGGCCGGGGGAGGCGGATGGGCTCCAACGGTCCAGTCCAACGCACTTGCCCGCGGGGACAAGTCAAAACTCCGACGGTTGCACGGACAGCTCCGAAGTTGTTCTCGCGGTTCTCGTTAAAGCGCCGCCTGATACAGGGCTTTTAGATCATCCCTGGTAACCGGCACCGGATTGGTCGCGTGGCAGGAATCAGCGAAGGCTTGGAGCGAGAGGGAATCCAGGAGCGATTCTTTTACCCCGTAAGACCGCAGCCCTTCGCTCAAACCGAGCTCGACCAAAAACTTTTTCATAAATTCAATCGTCTTGCGGTCAGCCTCCTCAGGTTTCAGCCGCAGCACGTCCAACCCACAAGCCAGGCCGATGCGCCGATAGAGGCCCGGCTTGCGTTGCGCGTTGAACTGCATGACGTGAGGCAGGCAGATGGCATTAGCGGTCCCATGGTGCATAGCGCACAGCGCCGAGAGAGGATGAGCCAGAGAGTGCGTTGCGCCTAGATCCTTTTGAAAAGCGACCCCGCCCATGGCCGCCGCGACCAGCATTTTTCCGCGGGCTTCGACATCTTTTCCGTTCGCGAAGGCCCGCGGCAGGGCCTCCACGATCAAGTGGATTCCTTCCAAAGCAATCCCATCACAAAAAGGTTGAAAAATGGGCGAGGTGAAGGACTCAATGCAGTGCGTGAGCGCGTCCATCCCGGTGGCAGCGGTGAGTTTGGGAGGAAGATCCACCGTGAGTTCAGGATCCAGGATGACGAGCTTGGCCAAAAGCCGGGGGAGGAAAATCACCGAGCGGCATTGGGTGCCTGCGAGGGTGATGACGGAACTGCGCCCGACCTCACTTCCTGTGCCGGCAGTGGTCGGGATGCAAACACAACGGGCCAGGGCGCTCCAATCGTCATTAAAATTGAATTTGCTCAGTTTGAGTTCGGGTCGCTTTACGAGCAAACGGCAGGCCTTGCCCACATCGAGCGCGCTGCCACCTCCAAAGGCGACCACTGAGTCGCAACCGGCTTCCCGAAAGACCTTGGCCGCATCGACCATGTCCTGTTCGAGGGGATTTGAGTGGACTCCGTGAAACATTTCCCAGGTCTTGCCAAGCTGCGTTTTGTCCAGGGTCTGGGCGAGAATCTCGAAAGCGCGCGTTTGCACAAGTCCGGAATCAGTGACCACCAACGGGCGGCGACAGCCCATTTGCTTGAGACGAGCTGGCAACTCGGCGATAGCGCCGGGGCCGAACAAGGTCGCGGTAGGGAATGAGAAAGTGGACATTGATTTACTCATGGAGAGGAATTTATCAAAGTTAAGAGTAGCCTGCATCAACAAAGATTGGACCGAACAGGGTGAAGGCGCCTGGGAAAACAAAAGAGCCGCCCTGGAGGGGCGGCTCTAATGGAGAGAGAGGCTAATTTAAGACCGAATCAATAGACAGGCTTGCTCCAATCGTGCGGTTTTCCACTATCCCAGGCGCTTGCCTCGACCTCGGGTTTCTCGGCAATGCGCGTATTCAAAAATTCGGCGCCACTGGAGGTAAGGTGAAAGGCTTCGTCCTCAACAATGGTCGGCGTAATGAAAATGAGCAGGTTGGATTTGTTCCGGCTCTTGGTTTCATGGCGGAAGGCCAAGCCGACGAGGGGAAGGTCCCCGAGTATGGGCACCTTGATGAATTCCTTTTTCTTGGTGTCGCTGATCATTCCACCCATCACCAGCGTGTTGCCGCTGGGGATCATGACCCTGGTCTCAATGCGGCGAATGGCATAAATGTTGGCCGTGTTAACGGTGCCGTTGAGCGTCTGTTTATCCACCGAATCAATGTTGGAAACCTCTGGAATCACCTTCAACGAAATGTTCTTGTCCGCCGCGATACGCGGGGTAACTGACAAAATCGTGCCAAGGTTAGTATAGGTAATTTGCGCGCCGGCGGGTGAATTGGCTGAGCCGGGTGTAATAAGGAAGATGGGAAAGGCGCGTGTGACTTCCAGCCGGGCTGTTTGGTTGTCCAAGGTGACGGCGCGGGGGGTGGCCACGACCTCAGTGTCTGCATCCTTGTTCAAAAAGGAGAGGACTACGCTCAGGCCATCAGCGTTCAAAAAGCCGACGCCCGGGTAGAAACCACTGGCAGTATTCCAGGCAACCCTCGGCGTGCCGCTAAAGTTACGGCCGAAGATCGCTGGCGTTTCCGGTGTGGCGGGCACTCCGGGGACCGCAGGGGGTCCGGGATTGCCTGGGACGGCAGGAGTGCCGGGTTTAAAACCCTGCACGTCGGGGGTGTTATTTCCATACTGGATGTTTTGGGCAGCCAAGGTGCCGCTCCAATCGATCCCTTTAACCGAGCTCGGGTTTTGAGCGGTTTCAAGGAGGCGGGCTTCGATGAGCACCTGTTTGGTGGGCGAATCCAGTTTATTGACGAGATTGTTCACCGCGTCCATTTCCTTCTCAGTCGTGGTTACGAGCAACTGGCTCGTGCGTTGATCCGCCAGCACGCTGCTGCGCGTCGAGAGGGTCGATTTGACCAAAGTGATCAGATTAGTCGGCTCACTGTACCGAAGCTGGATGGTTCGGGAAAAAAGCGGGTCCTCGGCCTTGGGATCTTTTATCGTGATACGAGCGATTTTGGATTTTGAGTCGCTAACCAGGACGAGGTTATAATTATCCAATACGGCCTGGAGGGCTTCCTGGGAGGTAACGTTCTCAAAACGGATGCTGACGTTAGGCTGGTTGGTCGGCCCAGCCGACATGATCCGCGGATCGAATTGAAAGTTCAAGTTGGATTGGCGGGCCAGATTGCGGATGGCATCGGTTAACGGCACATCGTCGATGACGATGAGTGGCACGGTCTCAAGAGCCACCGGTGGGGCCGCCACCGCGGGCGTGGCTGCGGCTGGAACTTGCGCGCGCACGGGGAGTGGTTGGAATAATCCCGACTCCGCCTTAACTGGTTCCGCAGGCTCGGTCTTGGCGGGTCCCGCCGGTTCCGCCTTGGCAGGTTCCGCTTTGGCCGGATCGACTTTGGCGGGGTCAGACGGGGAAGGATCAGTCTTCGCAGGGTCAGCTTTGGGTGGCTCGACCGGGTCCGTTTTGGCTGGTTCAAGCTTAGCTGGGTCCGAAGGCTCAACTTTCGCTGGCTCAGCGCCCGCGGGCGGCGGAGCAGCAGGAGCCGGGTCAGGTTTGTTATCCTGGGCAAAGCTGACCAGGCCGAAGGTCGCAAGACCGAGGATCAATGCGGTTTGTTTTATTTTCATAAAGCGGAGCGGTTCACGGTGGGGGTTTGAATTAGGGGCTGGCATCATTTGGAAATCTTTACATTCCCGAACGCAAGTGAATTTCCTTCGTCTCAGTGGTGCCTTCCAGGCCGAGGATGATCGATTTTTCGCGGATTTCAAGGCAGCGCACTTTGAAAGCCTGATTGTTGACTTTAATAGACGTCTCTTCGCCCACCTGCAAAGTCTTGTTATTGAGCAGGGCTAGACGCCGTCCAGGCAGACTGGAGATTCCGTTGAGGACAAGGTGGCTGGCAAAGGGGGTGAAGGGGTTGGCGTCGGCTGGCAAATTAATTGGGGTGATAACTTTCGGCACATGCCTTATGGAATGTGGGAAGAAGGGATCTTTTCCGAACTTTGCGTCATCGATAAAAATGGACTTGGTCGAGGCGACTCCATCGAGTTGGGGCATCACCACGGGTTGCTCAGCGCCAGCGCCTACAATTGATGAGATCAAGACCAGCGCAGGCAAAAAGCGCTTGCGGTCCAGATGAGCACCGTGTCCAGGGATTTTTGAGTGGCGTGGCATGGGATAAATCTCGATGATCAATGGGCCGTGGGATTAACAAGAGTCACAACTTCCATTTTGAAAGCCAGCTTCTCAGCATCCCCAGTGCTGGTGGCGCTGCTGTTAGCGGCTGGTTCCATTTCCAGGTTTTGAAGCCGCATGTAGGGGAAAGCGTTTTCAAAATCGGCAATGAATTTTCCCAAATCGTGGAAATAAGCGGTGCCCCGAATGTTGAACTGAGCGGCTCGGTAGGGAAACCTGGGAAGAATGCCGATATCGATCGGCACCTCGCGGCTGAATTGAGGGATCTCCACCTTGCGGTCCGCCCGGAAAGTATTGATGGTGAGGATGATCCAGGAATACATGTCCCCGGAGGCCATGTTATCCTCGATCGTTTTGAGTTCCTGGCCGGAGACGTCGAGTTTTTTCTGAATTTCGGACACGGAATTGACCAGGCGTTGGGCATTTTCCACTTTATTTTGCTGCTCGAAGGTCTGCTTGGCCACCCTTTCCAGGACGCGGTGCTGGGTCTTGATGAGCGCATACCAAAGAGCGATCACGCAAAGGACCGTGCCCACGGCCACCACGATCAGACGATCTCGTTTTTCTTTTGGCAGGTTTTTCATTTAGCGCACTTTTTCCGGGAAGTAACATTGGATGGTAAACAGCACGTAAGGATTGCGGCCCAATGGACCAACCTGCGGGGCTGAGAGGCTGGTGAGCAGAACGCCGTTAGTTTTCTGCAAGTTGCTCTGGAAGTAGGGGACGCTGGCCAGGGCTTCCTTGAATCGGCTTACTTGACCGCCGGGCGGCGCGCCGGCATCCACTCCTTCGATGAGCAGGTTTATTTTTTCTGCGGCAAAAGCGGCTTTGCCCGTACTGGGTTTGCCATCGGCCGCACGATTTTTGACTTCCTCGGTCTGAACGTAGGATTGTTCGGTTTTAAAACGAACGACCTGGATATCATCCACGGCCGACAAAGTTTGCTGGAAGGCATTCAAGGCATTGCCCCAGAGAAAGCGATTGGTCTTAAGCTGTTGGAGCGCCAAAAGTTTGCCATCGACCTCGATGGATCTTCTTTTACTTTCAACGGCCGCCTGGTAATTGGTTTCGATCAAGCCCCATTTGCTTTCAAGACCCTTGAGTTCCCCTTTGGAAGCAATGATCTTAACCTGAAGAGTGCTGCTCCAGCATACCACGGTCAGGACCACGGCAGCGCCGGCGATGATGGCTCGTTTAACCGGGTCTTTGCGCCGCAACTCTTCGGTCGCTTGCGCTTCAGCTAGTAAGTTGATTCGGATGGGCATAGTTCAAAAGGCAGCGATTGCCGCCCCGATGGCGACCGTTAACTGGGGGGCAACTTGTTCCACCTCACCCAGCTTTTCAGGAGGGAGGGACATTTGAAGGAATCGCGCAGAGTTCCAGCTCTTGCACGGCAACATCAGTTCAGTTTGCAGCGCCTGGAGGATTAGTTCGCTTCGGGCGGAGCCACCGGAGACGAAGACCTGGGTGGCGGTTTGGTCATGCTGGTGCTCGAAGAAATCGATCGAGGCCCGCAATTCGCGGCCGAGCGGATTGATAAGCGGCTCCAGATTGTCCCGGACTTCGGAAGGCATTCCCACTTTGATGCCTTCTGCTTCCAGATAGCTAATCCCCATGGCTTCTGAGAGCCCACTGGTAAGGCGATCGCCACCAATCCCTACTACCCGAGTCAACATCATTTCTCCGCAATTTAAAATTGTGATGGTCGAATTTTTAAAACCAATATCGACCAGGGCGACCACTTCCTTAGCAAAGCTCTCCGGCTCTGCCATTTCGAAGGCATTCACAGGCCCGGCTAACCCAGGGACGACCTGATCCGGAATCAGTCCTGCGGTTTTGGTGGCGGTCTGCAGGTCCTCGATCAACTGTCTTTTGGCCCCGCCAACCATGGCCTTATGTTTCTGGGGGCCCGTAGGTATTTTTGTCGTTTCGCCGGCCTTGCTGCCCAAGGTGGGAGCAATGTAGAGGCAATCGAAGACGTAATCTGGAAGGTCCTGCTGGAGATATATTTTGGAATTAAACTTCAGCATCTGACGGATGTCGGCCACTGGCATCAAGGGGACCTCGACCTGTCGAAAGAGAGAATCATTGACCCCGATGGACAGCGTCACCTGTTTGGTTCGGCTATTGCCCAAAGCGCGATTCACGTTCTTCAGGTGTTCGGCCAGGAGATCCGGGGTCATGGCTGTCTCGTAAATCGGAGCGTCCAGTACCGTGTAATTGAGCAAACTAAATGTCTCGCCGCGCCTCAGCAGATGGACCGCCTTGGTCGTGCGTCCGCCCAAATCAATGGCAACGATTTGATCGCGCCGCTTCGACTGACTACTGATAAATGGCAAACCCATATCGAAGACGGTGTTGAGCAGGAGAAGTGCCAACGCGGTCTGCCGTAGCTTCTGGAAGTCATTCCACAGTCTTGGCTTCCAACCGGAACCTCTATGGGTAAAAGGCAGCCTGGCCCCCCTGACTTCCAGAGTACACAGGGTAATTTATGCAGTTCCATGCCTAAAAGCCAGTCGCCTTGGCTCCAGGAAGCAACGGGGCAGAGGACTATTAAACGAAGGTCCTCATTTGCCTTGCGGCTCGCCAAGCTAAGCAAAAAAATCCCGTTCCCGTCCTTTTTACCGTTCCCCTCACGATGCAAAAAAGACACTCTTTTCCAGAATTGGGACGCAATCCGGGACACTTCCGCGGCCCATTACCAGTCCGATCTCCCTACCGCACTACCTCGAAGGCAAATCCCTTCAAATATTCAGTCTCAGGGATGCCGGGGATAATCGGATGATCCGGCGCCTGCGTGTAAAGGGCCACCCGGCGCAAAGTGCGATGAGCATCCACTGCGGCTGCCAGAATTACCTCCTGAAAGGTGACCGCATCGACATGATGGGAGCAGCAAAATGTGGCCAGGGTGCCCCCAATTTTGAGCAATTTGAGCGCGCGCAGATGGATTTCCTTATACCCGCGAAGCGCGTCGGGCACCGAAGCGCGCGTGCGGGTAAAGGATGGGGGATCGAGAATAATATAGTCAAATTGCGGAACAATTTTCTCGTGCGGCTGGGACATCGTTCGCGTCTTGAGCCAGTCAAAGACATTTACCGCCTCGAACGAACACCTCTCGGCCAGTCCATTGGCGGCGGCGTTGCGGGAGGCGGCCGCTACGAGTTCGGGGCTTTGTTCCAAAGCATGCACATGGGCGGCCCCGGCGCGGGCGGCATGAAGCGCAAAGCCGCCCAAAAAACTGAAACAATCGAGCACCTGGGCCCCCGGCGATTGCGCGATCATGTCGCCAACGCGTTGACAATTGACCTGCTGATCCAGGTAGAGGCCAGTTTTGTGCCCAGCCAAAAGGTTGGTCCGGAAAATAAGCCCGTTAAGATTCACCTCGATTTCTCCATCCAGGACGCCGGCCAGCAAACCATGCGCCTCGGCCAAGCCCTCGAATTTTCGCGCGCCCGTGTCGCTCCGCTCCAGGACGGCGCGGGGCGAAAAAATTTTCTGCAACACCGAAACTATCTCACCCTTGCGCTTATCCATTCCCAGGGCAGACGTTTGCATGACCAAAACGTCCTCATACTTGTCCACGATAAGACCGCTGAGAAAATCGCCCTCTGAACTGACTACGCGGAAAGAGGTCGCGCGGGGCAGGTATTTTTGGCGCACGGCCAGAGCGGCGCGAATCTTTTGCTCGAAAAAGGGCTCATCTACCTGGACACGATCCGTGTCAATCAGGCGAACGCCAATTTTGGACTTTGAATTGTAAAGGCCGATGCCCAGAAAGCGTTGCCTGTGATCCTTCACCTGCACGACGTCCCCATCGGTGGGGGGGGCCGTCAGCCGCAAAATGGAGCTTTGATAAATCCAAGGGTGTCCGGCCAAAACCCGATCGGCTTCCCCGGGCCTAAGCAAAACAGTTGGCAAGAGTTGCATGGTGTTTGTAAAAGAGTGTGCTCGAACCGGATAAACTTCGCCTTGGCCGTTGTTTTTGCCAAGGAGATTCTTGGCTCTGCGCTGGTGGGGGAGCAAACAAGCCCGCGAAGGGCGCACGACATTCAGCTCACAGGCACCAGGGAGACCCGTTCGCCATCATCGTTGCGAGTGATCCCCTGGGCGCGAGGATCCAAGGTCAAATGGCCATCCACAAGAAAGGCATAGCGGTGGTGTCCATGGTTCAAGTCCACCGAGAGCAGCCATGCGCCATCGGGCATTTTTTTCATGGGATGAGACGTCGGATTCCATTCATTGAAGTCGCCCACCAGATTTACCGACTTGGCGTGAGGAGCGCTGCAAATGAAGTTCAGCGCCCGCAACGGTTTCTTTGGAGCAAAGGAACTCATTAATGCAAAAGGGTTTCTAAAATCATGAGCGCGGTCCGGCGAACTTGCTCCGACTGGCTTTCAAGCGCCCGATAGCGCTCCGTCCAACCGGCCTTCGGCTCATTGCGCTCGCGCCACAGAGTTTTGAGCACGCGTTCCGTGCGCTCCACCTGTTGCATGGCCGACGTAAGAGATTCCCGGCCCTCCCGCAGATCAGAGATATTCCCAACAAAAAACCGGCTGATGTCCTTTTTGCTGAAGACGGCCTGCAACAACATCACCACCGTCTGCTCATAAGCATACCAGCGTTGGCGCAGAGCCTCCTGCAAGAAGCTGTGGCGAACGGCGAAGAATTCCGAGCGGGGTCGCTCGGTGTACTGGCGGATTTCCCGGGCTTCAGCCGGAAACCAATTGTAAAGCAGGCCGAACGTTCCATAGGTGTCGATCAGTTGTTTAGAGTTATTGTGGTCGGTTTCAATCTCCCCGATGCACAAGTCCTGTTGCAGTTCCAGGCAAATCTCCGGCAAATCGTGCAACCGGCCCAGGACTTCCTTTCCGATGGCGGTGCCGTAATTAAAATCCCCTGGTATCAGCCAGTAAACGTCATCCCCCCTGCCCTGTTCAAAAGCCGCGCCGAGGCCCGAGTACCACATTTGGCAGGTATCCACGCACCAGGCATCCAGAATGTCCGAGTAGCGAGCCACGGTATTCATTCGGAAATCCAGGAAAGGCTTGTTCCGTTCCATGCTATGATAAGTTTTTCGATCCATGACGGTGATGGGGCGCGCATATTTTTCCTTCTCCTCATCCAACCGCGCGATCAATTGATAAAGCTCAACCAAGTCCTGGCCATCGGCCGGTTGTCGGAAAGGATAAATCACCACCGGATGAATCCGGCCATTTTGCGAGCTTCCCGATCGGGTGCGATCTGACTCGGGTTGCGCGCCGACTCTCTCCGCCGCGGGTCTTTTCATAGGCCGATGGTGGCGCAGAACAAGTCGAATGCCAAGTGGAACTGCCGGACATCCCACCCGGCGCACCTGCTCGCGCAGATACTGCTTGTCCATCTCCTTGACCGTCTTCCAATTCAACCTCAATTCTTGGGCGACCGACTTGAGTCCCGGCATCGTCGGCCCACGCAAAAGGCAAACCGCTTGGTGTAAAACGGATTGTCGGCCAGCCACTCCAAGCGTTCGCGCTTCACTCCTCAGCAGTGGGGACAGGCGACGCGGCGCATCTCCATTTCGAGGGAGATGAGCAACTGGCCGCAATAAAATACCCGCCAATAAAGGCTCAAATCAATTTTTCTATGAAAAATCACCCACTCGTTTGGGAGAACCTCGCAGCAGCCGACGTGAGCCGGCTCACTATTCTCCGAAAAAAAACGGAGCCGATTGACATCGGCTGCTCCAGCTCAGGGTTTCAAGGCGCGAAATTTCATTTGGTGGAAATCTTTCAGGGCGAGAGCGCCTAACTACCGCGCGAAGCGTATGGAGTGCGGCGACTTGTCGCCGCTTTTCCGCGCTAAAGACATATGAGGGCGTTGCCCTCGGCTACTTCTTCGCAAGCTTTCATGGCAGGAGTGTCCTCTCTCCAGGCCTCACCGGCAGGAGAAGACACACCAAGAGAGAGGCACACCGGCCCGACTCTGCAGATAGCTCGGGATTCATCCAGGGAAGACTTCGGCCAGAATCCGGTTGACTCGATCCTCGGGCAACGATTTGTAGAACGCCATGTCCCTAAGAGCCTGTTTTAAAATTCCGTGGGGTCCTGTTTTCGCGGAAAAGGCCGAGGCGCGACGAGGGGAGCATATCCGCCAGCGATCTGCGACAGAGGAGCAACGAAGCCAGTCGGCCTTTTCCCCGAAAACCCCCCGGGCGGCGGGTCTTTTGTCTGCGGCCTGCGTTGACTCGGCCGTCACAGCCCGCTGCGGGGATGCTCCGGCCTCGCCGCCTTGGCCACAGCCAAAATCCCTCGCCGCAGGACCCCACGCAATTTTAAAACAGGCTCTAAC
>JBBRPK010000070.1:0-27745 GCA_038228235.1 Verrucomicrobiota bacterium | reverse complement strand
GCGGTGGATTGTGGAGAGAACCTTCGGTTGGCTCTGTAAGTCGCGACGGCTTTGCCGTGACTATGAGGTTCGACTGGATCATAGTGAGGCCATGATTCGGATTTGCATGATTCGTCTCATGGTTCGGCGCCTGGCTAACACTCCGTGAAATCATTTTCAAAACACGCTCTAAACCCCGTTGGCTCGGAAATGCCTAATAATCCGAGTTGGTTTCAGCCTCTTGCCTGTTGTTTGCGCTGCTCAGCCCAGTCACGGAGAAGAGCCGAAGAACGCTCCCGTCGCTGGGTAGGCTTTGGCATTGTCAACGCACCCGACTGAAGTAACATCGCAGGTGAGAATCAGCAGCAATGGCGTTACTTGAAGAAGGCCAAGTCATTCGTGATACCTGCGAAGTTGAACGCTTCTTGGGCCAGGGAGCCTTTGCCGAGGTCTATCGCGTGAAGCACCGCTTTCTTGGCCGCCAGGCAATGAAGGTTTTCAAGCGCGTCGGCATGAGCCTGGACGAGATTCACGAGATGCTGGGCGAGGCCATTCTTCTCTCACGCATCGGTCACCCGAACATTGTCCGTGTCTTCGATGCAAACGTATTGGAAACTCCAAGCGGCGCGTGCGGGTACTTCACGATGGAGCACGTCTCGGGAGGCAGCCTTGACAAATTCTGGCGCTCCCACGGCAGCCGATTCGTCCCCGTCCAAACAACTTTGGATTTGATAAAACAGGTTTGCCGAGGTATCACCCAGGCTCACAAAGAGAGCCCTCCCATCATTCATCGTGACATTAAGCCACAAAATATCCTAGTCGGCTACGAGGCCGAAGGATTGCGGGCGCGCGTCAGCGATTTCGGCCTAGCCAAGAAAGTCAACCCCCTCACGCTTCTCGCCACAGCCGCCGGTACACTCGCGTTCAAGCCGCCCGAAGCCTTCGCGCAACGCAGGGGCGATTCCCCTGCCGCGGACGTGTGGGCAATCGGTGCAACGCTCTATCTCCTTCTCACCGACCGGTTGCCTGTCGGAATGCCCAAGGACACAACCTGGAACACGAAGCACCTGTTCGATAAGCCCATCGTTCCGCCCAGCGAGGTCAATCCGGATATCAGCAAAGGTTTGGAAAAAGTTGTCATGAGCGCCCTGGAAAAGTCCCCCGCAAAGCGCCTCCCCAACGCACGGGACCTCCTCCACGCGCTCGATGCTGCCCCAATCCAGGACAAAGCTAGCACCGCCCCACGTAAGGCCTTGTCGAGCGAGCCGACAAAGACAGTCCTCGGCAACCCCTCGCCGATGGACT
This sequence comes from Verrucomicrobiota bacterium, assembly GCA_038228235.1. GTDB lineage: Bacteria > Verrucomicrobiota > Verrucomicrobiia > Limisphaerales > JBBRPK01 > JBBRPK01. The sequence continues at coordinate 26,461 of JBBRPK010000070.1, read as the reverse complement.
CCACGCACGCACGTGCGCTTGTTGACAAGGCACTCGAAGCAAGACGTGCCGGCCGACTTGGTGAGGCCGCCGACCTAATGGAGGAAGCGTTCAACAAATCTCCAGAGCTCAGAAACAAATACGCCCAACAGGTTAAACTTTGGCGGCATGGAATCAGCATGTGACCGGAGGCACCGATGTCAACCAAGTCCGAAGAGCACCCTAAGAAAACCTCGCAAGAACGGATCTCCCTCCTGCGTGGCTCACGGGCAGCCAGGATCGTTCTCCTGGATGACGAATCAGCGGTGAGAGCCGCGATGAAACTGATGCTCGAGTTTTATTTCAAGGACTACGTCGTTGCCGAATGCACAGACGGGGACCAAGTATGCAGGGCAATCTCCCGCGAACCACCGGATCTCCTCATCACGGACTACTCCCACCCAGGTCTTAGTGGCGAAGAAATGCTTGAGCACTTCGCTCGCAGACGCGTCAAGTTCCCACTGGTGATATCATCCGCTTTCGTTGCGGAGGTTCCGGATCTGCAAAAAAGACTCCTGTCGTTGCATGGCCTGACTATCACGCTGCTCAACAAGCCCTTTCAGGCGCAAGAGTTGAGATCCAAAGTGTTGGAGTGTCTTAAGCCTGCTCCGTCATGCACTGCTACACCGTTCGATTCGGACCGAGTTGGAACCACAGAAACGAAGAGCGAACAAGCCACCAGGCATCCTTCCGTAAGCTGCAAATCCCTGCTCGATGAGGCTACCAAAAACTTGTTCCAGCAGAACGCTTTTCGCATCACTGGCCTGCCCGTCGATGCGACCACCCGCCAAGTTGCGAAGCACGCAGACAGGTTGAAACTGATGGAGGAACTGGGGCAAGGTGCCACCGTTCACGCTGGAGTCTTTGCCCTCAAACCGCCGCCGACAATGGATCAAATACGGGACGCACTTCAGAAACTCAAGGATCCGGAGAAGCGTCTCGTTGATGAGTTTTTCTGGTTCTGGCCGTCGGAGTTCGGACAGCGAGATTCAGACGAGGCAGGGGCACAAGCCATGCTGCGGGGCGGTTTCGACGAAGCCGTAGAACTTTGGTCCACGCGTGAAGATGAACCGACCAACGATGTCGTCGCAAAGCACAACTTGGCTGTTCTTTATCATCTTTGTGCCGTTGAATGGGATTTGCACGCTATTCACGCCGGCGCCGACGAGGAGCGCCGCACGAAAACCAAGGAATACTGGCAAGGCGCACTTAAACGCTGGAAGGAATTGCTCACTGACGACCGCCTGTGGGACAAGGTCGCCAACCGCATCCGTCAAATCGATGACGCACGGTTGAGCACTGGCTTCGCTCGCCGAATGCGGGTTTCATTCCCCGCTGCGCTGAGCAAAATCAGCTTGGAACTAGCTCTTGCCTACGCCGAAGCCCGAAAACTTGAAGACGCCCGTTTTCACGTCGAGCTCGCGCAACATGCCAGTCACGGCCTGGTCACATCCGGAAAAACGGCCGAGAGTGTTCTGAATCCGACCAAGACTAGGCTGAAGGAGCACATCCGAATAGCTCGCGAGCGCACAGAAGCCAGTCCGTCCGATGGCGCCCCTGCCGTCCAGGACCTGCTGACTCACGCTACCCCTCTTGTTGCCATCTTCGACCTATTTTTCGGCGAAGTCGAAAGTGACGCAAAAGAGGTGCTGGACGAAACAGCAGCCGCCTGTATTGACTGCCTGGTCTCTTATCAAAAGAAAACCGAGGATAATCGCGCTTTCGTTGATCTGTTGCAGATGACCCTGGCTCTAGCAGACGCCGTCGAGGTGCGCCAGAGGATCGAAAAAAACATCCAAATCGGGAAAAACAATCTGGCCTTCGCAGAACTCGCTCCAATCCGAACCATCTGCGAAGCGGCCGCGAAGGCCGTTGAAGCCGACCCAGCGTCGGGAGACAAGGAAGCCCAGCGGATACTTTCCACCACCTCGCAGATCCTGTCGCAGCTTTCCAGCAGCGCGACTCCACAAGATACCACTGACCGCGCAAAGGATGAAGTCGCGCTGGCGCTCATGCATTGCGCCGTCGTCTTCGGTAACAAGACCGAGAAGTGGAAGCCGTGTATAGCTATTCTTGAGGAAAGCCTCCGGATCGCGGTTGGCTCCGATGTCAAAGCCCGAGTCACCATAAACCTCCAGACGGTTACGAAAAACGCTGCGCTCTACCGCGATCTTATCCCCATCTCTTCGGCTCCATCCCTGAGCACAATGAACGGCGTCGGTTTTGCGCTCTACGGCTGTACGGACGAAGATCCGACAACCGGTTCCTACCTGGCCACGTACTATTTCGTCTTCTTCGCGATTCCCATTTTCCCGATCGGCCGGTATCGAGTAACGTCCACTGGGAACGGATATCGCTTTTTCGGGAAAGCTCCGCTCCGAACATTCGACAAGGGGCATCTCGTCATTTCCGTTGGCCTAATCCTCTGGCTGATAATCGCAATAAGCTCCACACGCAGCACCTCGACCACGGCTTCCGACACTCCGGCCCCATCGGTGCCCGTCTCAGCACCTCGCCCATTATACGACGTCCAGCGCTCCGAGATTGACTCTGAAAGGTTAGCGGTCGAAGCACTGGAAAACCAAGTGGGCCAACTTGGTCGAGAAATCGAGTCCGAACGACTTTATGTCGATGCCACGAGCCAGTACGCAGTAAATCAATTCAACGGAAAGGTTGAGCGCTACAATGCTCTCGTTCGGCAGGCAAAAGCTGCGACTTCCGCTTTCAACCAAAAGGTGGCCGATTACAACGCAAAACTACGGCGATAGTCAGCAACACCCCAACAATATGTCAACCAAGATTCAGATCACCCCCTTTGGCAGTGCCACCCCGCTGATCGAAAAGAAGGAAAGCTACGACTGCAAAAGGTCGTTCGCAGAGAACACTCCTTGGACGTTTCACACGAATAATAGTTTGCTCGATCCGGTAAAGGCTGCCACCCCGCACTTAATCCCACATATTTAACCACTTAACTATCATCCCATGAAGCGGAAACTAAATCTCAGAAAACAAAAACTTTTACAAGACGAGTTCCCCATTCAACCGACTCAAGGAACCGACCTCGCAACGATTGACAAACTCATGACCAACATGAGGGAAGCTTTGGCGAACCAGCAGGCCACACCCTCTGCTGGCATAGCCAGCAGACCTGTTGAGGTCGTCCCCGCCAGCTTCGTGAAGGGCTTACTTGCGATTGCCACAAGTGCGTGGAGGGCGAAAACGAAGATCGTCGATCCCACAACTGGTGAGCCGCATGAAGGGATGACGCGCGTTCACAAAGACATCGAACGGATCTACAGGCACCTCGAAGAAATTGGCTTCAAGATCAAGGACCATACGCGTGATGCGTATGATGACGGCCAGCCTATGAAAGTCATTACCTGCCAACCTAGGCCTGGCTCCACCAGAAAATATGTTTTGGAGACCCTTTTGCCCACCATATACTACAACGACCAAATCATCCAGCACGGTGAGATTGAGATTGCAGTTCCCGCCTCCCCTGATCATCAACACACTGCCTGAAAAATATGAACAGAACGACCATTGACTTCGGAATCGACCTCGGAACGACAAACAGCGCAGTTGCTGTCCTCAAAGACGTGTCGCCGGAAATTATCAAAAACAACGAAAAAGACGCAGACATCACACCGTCCGCCGTTTACATAGGCAAAAAGGCAAACGTTCGCGTTGGGGAAAGCGCAAAGAATCGCATTGTGGACGAGCAAGATGACGTCTATCTCGAGTTCAAGCGTCGCATGGGCACGGATTTTGTTTACAAATTTAAAAGCAGTGGACTTGAGCGCAAACCGGAGGAGCTTTCAGCAGAGATTCTAAAATCCCTGAAAAGCGACGTGCAGCAGAAAACTGGAGAAGTGCTAGAAGCCGCCGTGATAACTGTGCCGGCCGCCTTTGAGTTGCACCAGTGCGATGCCACCCGCAAAGCGGCTCAGTTAGCCGGCTTCAAGAACAGCCCCCTTTTGCAAGAGCCTGTCGCTGCGGCGCTGGCCTACGGATTTCAAGCAGACGGACAGAAAGCATATTGGCTCGTTTACGACTTTGGTGGTGGCACCTTTGATGCCGCGATCATCAGGGCAGAGGAAGGAAGCATCCATGTAGTCAATCACGGCGGAGACAACTTCCTGGGCGGTTCCGAGATCGACTGGGCAATCATCGAAAAGCTACTCGTCCCCCGACTTCTCCAAGAATATGGCTTGTCCGATTTCACACGGGCACACTCCGGCCAAGGCGGCAAATGGCGTCGGGCCTTTGCCCTCCTGAAACGCGCAGCGGAGATGGCAAAAATCGAGCTTTCAATTAACAAAACTGTTTCGTTGGATTGCAGGTTCGACAACGAAAACGGCGATGTGATGGAGTTCGAATACGAGCTTTCTCGATCAGATCTCATCCGCGTGGCCGAGCCGATCATAACCAGGTCTGTCGAAATCGCGAAACGGGTCTTGAAAGAGAAGAACCTGCCCAGAGAGTCCGTCGAACGGATCATACTGGTTGGCGGTCCGACCAAGGCTCCCTACTTTCGGGAAATGCTCAAAGCCAATCTTGGCATCCACCTCGACCACAGCGTTGATCCGCTTACCGTCGTTGCGAAGGGCGCGGCCGTCTTCGCGGGAACCCAAAAAATGAATTCCGGGCCTAAAGCTCCTCCCGTCGTCGGAGAATTTACGGTGGACCTCAAACACAAGCCGGTCGGGCTGGACAGTTCCCCCATTGTTGGCGGAACAGTTAGCGCCGCCACAGCCCAAGACCTTACTGGCTTTACGGTTGAACTGGTCAACTCTAAAACCCAGTGGCGAAGCGGCAAAATTCCACTGCGTGCAGACGGCGTGTTCATGGCCAACATCCATGCAGAGAGAGGCGAACGACACTTCTACTTGATCGATCTGTACGATCCAACCGGACGAAAACAAAAGATCACTCCTGATAACCTGACTTACACTATTGGCGCTGTGGTTGACGAACAGCCAATTCCTAATTCCATGGGCATCGCCCTGTCGAACAACGAATACGACAAGCTCTTTGAGAAAGGGCGCGGGTTGCCTTTAAAGGCTACTCGTGATTACCGCATCATTCATCCAATCAGACAGGGACAGACCGGAGAACTCATAAAAATTCCAATCGTCGAGGGCGAAAATGACCTGGCGGACAGAAACCGCCACATTGACGACCTGCATATCGAAGCAGGAAACATACGTCGCGATTTGCCGGCAGGGACCGAGGTCGAGGTAACTCTCCGAATGGATGAATCCAGAATCATCACGGTAACCGCCTATGTCCCCGTTCTCGATGAAGAGTTTTCAAAAAAAATTGAACTAAGGAAGAAAAGTTCCGATCCGCAGTTCCTGAAAAACGACTTCGACGCGGAGATGACTCGCTTCCGAGAGGCAAAGGCCAAAGCCCCCGCGTCAGGAGCCGAGAGCGCCCAAGCCTTACTCGATCAGGTCGAGGATTCACTTCTCCTCCAGGAGGTCATCGACCTTCTGGCCATTGCCAAAGGTGATGTCGACGCGGCCGCCAAGTGCGAAAAACGACTCTTGGAATTGAAGCCCAAGTTAGATGAAGCTGCCGATGCTCTCGATTGGCCAACGTTGGTTGCTGAGGCAAACGATTGGCTGAAATACCTCAATCGCATCGTGGAGAACCAGGGGACTCAGCAGCAAATCCAAAGAGCCAAGGAATTAACCGTCCAGATCGACGATACCGTCAAGGACCGCAAAGCAGAACGACTTCGCAAAAGAATCGAACAGGTGTCCCATCTTTACTATGAGATAGTCATGGCTCAAGCCGGATGGTGGGTCTACCAGTTTCAAGAGATGGAGAAGAAGCAAGACAAGATGAGTGACAAATCTCGGGCAGACCAGCTTTTGGATCAGGGCCGTGATTGTTTGTCTCGAAACAATACGACGGGTCTTCAAAACGTTGTACGCCAGCTTTGGCATCTCCTGCCGGACGAGGTGGTCAAAGCAGCCAAACGCGGCTATCAGTCCGGAGTAATACGCTAGACATTTCAGGCCATGAACCCCGAACTGAAACCAGCTCTGCAATCGATTGGGGCGGTGCTCGACCAGTGCCTCGACCATATTCGTTTTGCTCGCGCCGCCGAACTGGCCCGCTCTGGGAGATACGTCGCAGCGGAAGCCCTTTTGTCACTAAATGGCCGTTCTAGAGAAGCGCCGCGCGAGCTTGACCTTTTAGCTCGGATCGAAGCCCAGCAGCGGCACTTGTCGGCGGCGCGGCGACTTTGGGAAAAAGCGCTGCAGTTCGATCCCAAAAACGCCGACTACAAGGAATGCCTCGTTCGCCTTACTCGACTCGAATTGGTCGAACCACCAGCCCAGATTGCTCCTTCCGTTATCATCTGGGCAGCAGTTGTAGGTGCGCTGGCGTTGACCGGTCTGATCTGGCTGAAATTCTCACCTCGGTTTACGCGGCAGGAGACGACCTCCGTCCAGCCTGCGGCAACCCCCATCGCCGTCACGCCACAACCGGAGCCGGCCCGTGGCCCCCAACCGGACCTTGGCCGTAGCATGGAGGCGGTACCGCCTCCCAAATCTGAACACACGCCAGTTTCGTCTCCCAGAAGCTCGCCCACGCCCCAGGACCTCTCCCTCGTTGTGGATCGCTTGCAGGGGAGCTTCGATCAACTCCGCCAAGGTCAGGAACATCAATCGGAGTCTGTTGCCGTTGAAATCAGAGCGCTTCAAACCAACCAAGCGAGCCTCTTAGAGAATCAGATCAGGATAGAAGGTTGGCTCGCAAATCTCTTTCAGTCTTCCCAGTCCGCAGCAGCACAGCAAAGCGAAATTCAGCACCTATTGCAAACAACGCGTTCAGAGCTCCAGAAACTGGCAGAGGCTCACCAAAAGGTTGAGCCACCACCGAGCAATCAGCCCATCTCGTCCCGTCGCTCGGTGCCTGGCGTGCCTAAAATCCCTGGCGTCACCGTTGTTTCGCAGAACTACCGATCTCTTTACGTGTTTGATTCAGGAGTTTTCGACCGAGATGATCACTTCAAACCAGGCTCCAAAGCTCTGGTCACAGCAACCGTAAAGGCGCTCGTGCAAACCCAACAGAAGGTACGACTGGAGATAATCGGCTTTGCCCACCAGGAGCCTCCAACCTGGCCTTGGCTAGAGCAACTTTCCGATTCCGAGCTAGGACTCAAACGGGCTAAACGCGTTAGCAACCATATCCACAGCCTTGGAATTGTTCCATCAAACGCAGTAAGTGCCCTCGCTGGATCGCGGGACGAACTCCCATTCCTCAGCCCGAATACGAATGATCGGACCGTAATCCTTTGGATTTCCTACGAGTAAGCCCCAATGAGACAGCAACCAAAGCAAATGCTTTCCCAACATTGAAAACCCCGCATTCCGACAGCCTAATCTTGGTCTGGCGAGTGGCCGACTTCGAAGCACGCCAGCTAAACGCATCCACGATTGATCCCTCCCATTTGCTCCTTGCCCTCTGCAAAATTGTTCACCTAGACTTACCCGCTCTCGTGTCCAAGGAGCTTCCAGATCGCGACGAGCGCCTCGAAGAATCGCTCCGCGAGTGCAGAAGGCTTAAGAATGTCTTCCGCGCAGCAGGCCTCGACCCAAAGAGCTTTCGCAGGCTCCTACGCAGCAAGAGCGGCGGGGGTCGTTTTTCGGCTACTGGGTCCGAGCCCTTACGCCGAAGCAAGGCCGCGAAACAAGTCTTCGCAGATGCGGAGCACCTCGCCGCGATTTGCGATTGCGTGGTGTATCCCGTCCACCTCCTCTATTCTGTCCTGCTCCACGCCGACCCGACGTTCGACGAGGTCCTCGGTGCCTTGTCCATCGAAAAAAAGCGGCTTCAGGAGGTTGCCCGCCGCGAAGTTGTTCCCCATCCGGTCCCGCCACCGTCCGGAGCAAAGACCAAAACCAAGTGGAACTGACGCCTTCGTCCCATGCTTATTGGCACAGTAACGGCCAGCAAGCAACAGGCAACAGTAGCCCGAGGCGGGGCCAAGACACCGGAAAACCGCGTTTGCTAACCCAGCACTCTTTGCTTGAAGTGAGGCCGAGGCAGGCCATCATTCCCTCATGGGCAAAGTCGAAGAGCGACAAAAGGTCGGGAGAAAGCAAAGGCACCACCGCGCCACGAACTGGCCGATGGTAATCAGCGTCCTGACGTTCGCAGGTGTTCTGACCACTGGCATCTTTACAGCCATCAATTATCTGTTTCCACGGTATGGCGCCGGAGCAGCGCAAAACGCGCCGACCATTGGTTGGCTTCAAATCGCCACTATCTCGGGCCTGGTCCTCCTGTTGGCGGTCATTCTTTTGGCCGCCACGCTGAGCATCCGCCATCAGGCAAACGTCGAGTACGAGCGACTTTCGTACGATCCCACGATGATCCTGAAATGGCAGGACACGTTCGATGATCTGTGCGAGTCGGGCAAAGTGGCCAAAGCGGCCACCCTCAGTAAGGAATTCCTAAAAGTAAACGACTGGTCAAAAGTCGCGAATGCAAACGAGATTGAGTACGTCCTCGACTTCTTGGACGATCTCGGGTTTTACCTCGATGGCAACCTGTTCAGTGACGAGGTCGTCCATCACCATTTCTACCACTACATACGCCTGTTCCTGCAAAAAGGCGTGTTTTACATAGACCAGGAGCGAAAGAGATTGAACGAGCCGAAAAAATGGGAACATTGCGAACTCCTGCTTGCCAGAGTCACAGCCATCGAATTCGGAAAACCGGATCCAACCGCGACCGAAGCCGAATGGAACACCGAGAAATTGACGAGATATTTCGACGACGAACTTCCCTCGGCAAAAGCTGAAGGCGCTACTCCAGCGTCTTGAAGCCGAGCACCGATCTGCAAGCGATGGCGAAAAGCGAGTGCTGGTTCGTTACGTTGGCTGGGGCGGGCTGCCGCAGGTCTTTGATGCGTGGTCCAAACAATGGGGTCCGCCTCTCCCTTCCATCAGTGTTTATCCGTGCCCAACAGTGGTTGAATTTCCGCGAAACATTTCTGCACCTTTTTTTGCACCTTCCTCTTGTTGCACCCTTGTACATCAAGCACTTTTGCACCTTCGAAGGCGCAGAAAGTGTGAATGCTTTCCAGCGGTGATTCCAATGTTCTAGCCCAATCATTGGTGGTTCGCAGTTCCATGACGCTCCTCCGGAGCTTGCGGGGGAGAGTGGGTGGTTTGCTTGCTATAATCATGGCGCTCCGCACTAGCCCTGTGCCGGAGGCCCGGTCGCAAATTAAGACTCGCAGGGATTCCTTTCCTCCTCTAAACAATGTGTTTCTGTGAGCAGAAGCAGCAACTGAATGAAACGCGGACGGCTCAGTTTTGTGCTGCTAATCGTCTGTGGAATCACCGGGTTTGCCCTGTGGCTCTCATGGAAGGCCCGGCACAGCAATGCGATCCAATTCCTGCCCAACCATCGACCGGCGCAATGGATCGTTTACCCCTCATTTTTCTCCCCAAAGGAAAGGCCTCGGATCGAACTCGATACGAGATTTCGTCACGAGTTCTTTCTCAAGGAACAACCCGGCAACGCCAAGCTCTCGTGGCGCGCATTCACGCGCTGCACCCTGGAGGTGAATGGGGCGCAAGTATCCTTGCCCAAGGAATCGCGCGAGCGCTGGAAGGAACTTCTGACGGTGGATGTTTCCAAGCTCCTCCACTCCGGTGAGAACAGGCTGGAAGTCACCGTCTATAACGAAGCCGGACCGCCCGCGCTTTGGCTATCCCTGGAGGGTAATGGGTTTTCCATTTTCTCGGATAATTCCTGGGACGCGTCTTACGCAGGAGCGGTATGGCGCAGAGCGCGCGTGGCACGTACCCCAGCCAGCATAATGAAAGGCAGTCCCCTCGAGGGCGGCGAAAGCCTCGGGTCCTCACTGGCTGCATGCTGGCCCCGATTGCTTTTGTTTGCGTTTCTATCTGCCGGCCTGCTGGCTGGCGGTGCGTGGTGGCTTAAACGGGCGAAGGCCTCCGAGCAGACGTTTGGTGTGTTCGCCGACCCTGCTGCCGCCTGCCTGGCGGGCGTCATCTTAATGTGGATGCTGCTTTTCATTCACAATGCGGATCTGCTTCCGCGGACCGTTGGATTTGATGCCCAGAGCCATATGGATTATATCAATTATATCCAGGAACGTGGAAGGTTGCCCCTCGCGGACGAAGGCATCACCATGTACAATCCCCCGCTTTACTATCTTGTGGCGGCTAGTGTCCTGGGAATTTGCAGCCTGAAGACCACAGACTTCGCCGGGATCGTTGTTTTGCGCTATCTAGCCCTGTTGATTGGGCTGGTGCATCTGCTCTTGGTTTTTGGTTCATTACGCCTGATTTTTCCGAGGCAAAGCGGCCGCCAGGTGGTTGGATTACTGTTAGCAGGTTTCCTCCCGGCGCAGCTCTATCTGTCCCATTACGTCACCAATGAAGTGCTGTTGGGCGCGCTGGTCACGGCGACGCTCTATGTTTGTCTGCGCGCCCTGCAGGACGAGCAGCCCTCTTCTGCGCGGTTCGCCGGAGTCGGGGCGGTATTGGGCCTGGCGCTGCTAACCAAGTTTACGGCCGTGCTGGTGGTCCCTTTCGTGATGGGCGCGATTGCCCTCCGGCGCTTTCAGACGACTCCGCGTGATGTAAGAGCGTGGTTGAGGACTGCGGGACTAACAATCCTTACTTGTTTAATGGTGTGCGGATGGCACTACGCGCGGGTCTGGGCCCACTTTGGCAAACCGTTAGTGGGCAACTGGGAGCCAGGGTCCGGCCAATTTGGATGGCAAGATCCCGGATTTCGGACGAGCGGATACTTTCTGCGCTTTGGAGAATCTTTAAGCAAGCCGCTTTTCAGCGGGCAGGCCAGTTTCATGGATGCCATCTACTCCACGTTGTGGGGGGATGGATACTGCGGCGGGGTGTCGGCTTTGATCCTGCGTTCACCTTGGAATTATGAGCTGATGACGGCAGGTTATCTGTTGGCGTTGCTGCCCACAGTGCTCATTGGAGTTGGCGCAGTTATTTTCTTGCGTCGCTTTGTTCTCAACCCGACCACTGAAGGCCTGCTGTTGAACGGCCTGGCATGGTCATTCGTTGCAGCTCTTTTTCATATGGCCCTGAAGTTCCCCACCTACGCTTTGGTCAAGGCTTTCTATGGGTTGCTCATTCTCCTGCCAGTTTGCACTTTTGGCGCGCTGGGATGGGACTTCTTTGCCCGAAGAACAAAATTGCTGGGGTTGAGCCTGAGTTTTGCGCTTGGAATCTGGGGCTTGGCCAGTATTAGCAGTTACTGGATTTCTGGGCAGTCAACTCAAACGCAGCTTTTACTGGGCGTGGATCTGGCCGTGGATGCCAAGCCCGACAAGGCTGTGAAACCTCTGTCGGCTGCGCTGGCCGCCGACCCGGTTAATCTTCTCGCCAAGTCCTTGCTGGCGGATTCGTTGAATCAGATCGGGCAACCGACAGCAGCGGAACGTTTGCATAAGGAGTTGGCCGAGGAGCATCCGGAATCGGATAGGGGCCAGATGGAGTTGGCCTTGGCATTGGAGAAAGAAGGACGATTGGTGGAAGCGGTTGAGCATACTCGCCGGGCTATTGCCGCGGCCCCGGAAGAGTTGCACCATCGACGCCTGGCCTCACAACTGATCAAATTGGGAAAATCGGATCAGGCGGTGGCCGGCTGTCGCGAGGGCTTGGAGCTGGCCCCTGCCGATTCTGAGCTGCACATGCTTCTGGGAATTGCTTTATTGCGCCAAGCCGATTTTTCGAGGGAGCCGGCTCCAAAAACCGAACCAACCAATGCTTCCCCAGAATCCGAAGAGGCGTTTCGTCACCTCCGACTTGCGTGTCAGTTAGCGCCGAACTCTTTCCAGGTTTTCGACAAGCTGGCATGGATTCTGGCCACCGCTCCGGAGCCGCGGTGGCGCAATGGCGTTGAAGCAGTGAAATTGGCGCAGCGCGCCTGCGAGTTAACTGATTATCGTCTGCCGGAATCGCTAGGAACTCTGGCCGCTTCCTATGCAGAAGCGGGAAGATTTCCGGAGGCAATCAGTGCGGCCCAACGAGCGCAATCACTGGCCCGCTCCCTTGGTCGGACCCAAATAGTGGGGTTGTGCGACGAGTGGATCAACTCGTTCCGGGCCGGACGTCCCTACCGAGAACCGCGAAACTCCCCCGCTACTGAACCTTCTCGTAAATAACCCAGAGCTTCGGGTGCTCACGGAACCACGCCAGCATTTGCTGAAACCCTTCCTCGAAGGAGTAACGAGGGCGCCAGCCCAGCATCTCACTGATCAGCCGGCTATCCGCCACCCAGCAATTGGTGTCCCATGTCCGAGGCGGCATCGATCCCCAGTTCGGCTCCCCAGGGATTGACATGGCCACCCTCGCAACCTCGGCAACTTCGCGCAGGGTGGTTTGAACACCGGTGCCGACGTTGTAAATGGCCCCCGGCTCTTGAGGCTGATGGCGAATGGCCAACAGGTAAGCATCTACCACATCATCCACGAATACGTAGTCGCGGGCTGTTTCAGGGTTGGCTAATGGCGGCCATTCACCCCGCAACCCCCTTATGATAAGGTTAGGCATCAAACGCGCCGGCTCCTCGTAAGGACCATAAACGGAGTAAAGGCGCAGCGTCGTCAAACACACTCGCTCGCGCTGCGCCGTGTGACGGCAGAACAAAGTGGCTGAGGCTTTGGTCACGGCGTAGTTGCTGTTGGGCTCCAGGAGTTCGGTTTCTTTCGGAGGGTGATCCTTGAATCCATACTCGGACGAGGAGCCTGTGTTAACAAAGGCTTCGAACCCGGCCTCCAGGCACGCTCCCAGCAAATTGATGGTCCCGTGTACATTAGTCGCGAGCATTTGCTGCAAATCGACTTGCGAGGAATACGCTCCATGCACCGCTAGGTGAAAAATCCACTCCGGACGAATTTGGCCGACGATACGCGACACCTCGCTCGCGTTTTCCAGGTTAAGTTCATGCAGTCGCACGTCGGCCTGAATGGCTTCGTTGCGCCAGGGCTTATAGCCGGGTCGAACCAGCAAGTGCACCTCGTGCCCGTCTCGCAACAGGCGCCGCGCCAGGTTCGCCCCGACAAACCCTGTTCCCCCAGTGACAATCGCGCGCTTCATTTTCTGGTGGCCACGACCACAAAAACCGCGCACCCCAAGGCGCGCAGCCCTGGAACCCCTTCAATGACAGGTTCCGCCAACTTCATTGTCCTGGCCAGCCAATCGGGACAGAACATCGGCACAAAACCGGCAAAACGCCGCCATTCGATGTCCCCGCCTGCCTGTCTGAGCCAGCGCACAATCTGGCGAGAACTATAGGATTTTTCATCGTGTTCGCGGTGGTAACGTGAAACTTTTTCGATGATTTTCAAACCGAAATTGTTGCCGTTGGGTTCATGAATTAGGATGGCAGGCGCAAGACGGAAGGCCTCCCGAAGGATGTCCGCGGGATCGTTGTCGTGGTGCAGGATGCTTTGCACGAGGGCCAAATCGAAACTGTTGTCCGGGAATGGGAGCTTGTGCGCATCGCCCACTTCGAAGCGAATAGGCCGCGCCTGCTTCCGGAGCACAGCAATCTGGATGGCGGCAGGGGCAGCATCTACCCCCGTCAATGCACGCGGACGGCCCCTGTCCCAGAGGCGGATCGTATAGTGGCCATCCCCGCAGCCCATATCCACGATTGAACGGCCAGCAAATTGACCGGCCTCCAAAATGGCCTCCAGTGAGCGCTGGGTAGCGAAACGGCAACTCAGGCGCTCTGTGGCAGTGTACGCATAGCCACCTCCAGCGGAGGCATCGCGATCAAAAACATCCACGTTGGTTTTAGGCGTCATAAAATCGTCCTCCTTTTCTCCGGCGCAGCAGGCTTCTGCGCGAGCAGATGCAGATTGCCCAGCGGGACGGACATTCGCCATCGTCCAAGCGCATGCCGCTGCAGCCAAGCCAGCGCGTTGCGTTTCAGCGAGGAGGCCAACGGCAGGAGCCGGCAAAGATAGAAAAGCGTGTATCGGTTTAGCACTAACCCCGTATGGCGGATTTGAAATCCATGCGCGACAAAAATCCGCGACATAGTGGCCGGACTGTATAAATAGGTATGCTCAACGTCCACAATGGGACTGCGCTTCCCAAGCAGGCGCGCTGAAACCGCTTCGACGTTGTGATTGATCGAGAGAATCACGCCACCGGGCCTCAGCACGCGAAAACATTCGTCCAAGAAAGCCCCAGGGTCCGGAATGTGATCGAAAATCTGGAAAAGACAGATGACGTCAAACCGTTCCGAGGTGAACAAACCTGGTTTCATAAGGCCACAAATGATTTGGTCCCGCACTTGCGGACTGGCCTTTGCTACGGCCTCCTGACTTGGCTCGACTCCCCGCACGGTTTGATATCCCTGGCGCAGCGCTTCTTCCAGAAAGAAACCATTCCCGCACCCAATCTCGAGCAGCGCGTCCTTGCGCGCTCCGTAGCGGTCGAGCCTCTCCAAATATCGCCCGTAGGTGAATCGGAGATCGGCCAGTTCGTCGGAATAAGTGAAGGAGCTCTGCGCGTAAAGTTGCTGCAAAAGTCCCAATGAGGCAATCGGATCGGAACGCACTAATCCGCAGACGCGGCATTTGACCAGCCGATAGTGAATTCGGTCCGGCAAACGCCGCGCTGAAAAGACGCTCGGGTTGAGTGATTCGAGATCAAAATTCGCCGGATAAAGTTCTACGGCGTTGCCTTCCCTCTCGCAGATGGCGCAACGCGTGGCACAGAGCAAGTTTTCTCCGCCAATTGGCCCGGCTTTCATGGCCGTTAGGCGCGGACGCGCAGGAGTGGGAAAAGCGTGAACAAGCTCACGCGCTCCAAACGCTTCGCGTGGTTCGTGAGTGGGTGGCTAATTCGGGTTCTTCTTCGAGATCCCTTTTTTAAACAGTGCCTGGTAATCATAGTTAGTCCAAAAAAGTCTTTGTCTCCGAACACGAAGCGGATTACCTCCCTGCTTCGGTGGGGCTGTCCGGTCCTTGCGGTGGGGCCTTTTCAACCCTCGCTGCTGGAGGGGGATTTATAATGCTCTCCACGATATAAGGGGGACGCCGCTTCACCTCATCATAGATATGGGCCAGGTAAGATCCGATAATGCCTAGACACAACAATTGGATGCCGCCGAGGAAAAGAAACAGGCAGATGAGCGTCGTCACCCCTGGAGGCGCCGCGTTGGGCAACAGAAGTCGCAAGGTAATCTGGAGTGCAACCCCCCCTAGCGAAATGGCCACCGTCGCCAAAGCCAGCCAAACGATTAAATCCAGCGGGAGGTAAGAAAAAGAGAAAATTGCTTTCCGTGCCCAGCCCAGATTCTTGAGCAGCGAATTGGTGGTGTGCCCAAACATCCGCTCCGGACGGACGTAGGGCACCCCCGTTTGTTTGTACCCCACCCACGCGCGCAAACCGCGCAAAAAGCGATTATTCTCCGGCAGAGCATTGAGCGCCTGAATAACCCGGCGATCCATCAACGAGAAATCTCCGGCATCCAGCGGCATGGGCACATAGGATGCGGCTCGGAAAACGCGATAAAAGGCTTTGTAGGCAACCTGCAAAAAGCGGGTCGCGTCACGCTGAACGCGCTGACCATAGACCACATCGTAACCCTCCTTCCATTTTTGATGCATGGCTTCAATTAGTTCGGGCGGGTCTTGAAGGTCGCCGTCCAACAACACGATGGCGTCTCCGGTGGCAATGCGCATGCCACTGGTGAAAGCGTTCTGCGAACCAAAATTCCTGGAATGATTAACGACCACGACCTTTGGATCGCGCCCCGCCAGAGCCGCCAAGACCTCCCGGGCATTGTCCGGGCTATGATCGTTGACAAAAATGATTTCGTAATTAACGCCAATCTTATTGAAAACCGCCGTCAGCCGCTCGTGCATAATGGGCACAGCTTGCGCATCCCGGTAACAGGCAATGACAGCGCTCAGTTTTTTCGTTGGTTGTCCGTTCATGAGATGGTTTGTTTTAAAGCTTTCAGCGCAGTTGCGGCCAGTTTTTCTGACGACAACCCGAACCGTTCATGCAGGTAGGCCTGATTGCCGACGACTCCCGTCGGCATCGAATCAACGCCGCAACGCACCAGGCGGCAAGGCAAACCCCTCTCCGCGACAATTTCTGCCACCAGCGAGCCGAGGCCCCCGACGCGGTAATGTGCTTCTACGCTCAAGACGATGGGGAAGGTCGCCAGGAGATCGCCCAGTTCCCGGGCGGGGGCAGGATGCACATGGGCGACAATCACGAGGCTGCACGCCAAACCCTGCATAGCGAGCTCCCGTATCGCGGCGAGAGCCGCATTGGCGACGGTGCCCATAGCCACGAACAGCAGATCAGAGCCTTCACCTAGGCGTTGAAGTTTGCCCAATTCAAAATGTCCATCCAGACCCGGCACGACGGTTTTCTCATCTTTGCCCAGTCTATAATAAATCGGGCCGGGAAGATCCCAACTGGCGAGAATGGCTGATCTCGCTTGTTGGTGGTCGGCAGGCGCGATTACAGTGATGCCTGGTTGGGCGCGCATGACGGCCACATCTTCCAAACCATAATGACTCAAACCATTGGACCCGTACTCCACGCCGCCACCGATGCCGACGATGCGCACAGGCAAACGATGTTGAATTGGGCCATTGCGAATGAATTCGTAAGGCCGCAACACCGCAAAAGTGACGATTGAATAAACAAAAGGGATAAAACCGGCTTCGGCCAACCCGGTGGCCAGCCCAATCATGTTTTGTTCAGCGACGCCGACATTGAAAAAGCGGTGCGGAAACTTTTCTGCGAACCGTTCCAGGGCCATGTAACCCAGATCCGCCGTGAGCAACAGGATGCGCGAGTCGCGGGCAGCCAACTCCAGGAGGGTGGTGGTAAACGCGGCTCTCATGCTGTCGCTTCAATTTCGCGCAGGGCCTGACTGTATTCCTCTTCCGACATGGGCCAATAGTGCCACTTGATTTGGCCCTCCATATAAGAAACCCCTTTGCCAAATATAGTCCGAGCAATTAGCACGTGCGGAGGACCCGAAACGGTATCGAGCTCGGCGACGGTTTTTTGCATGGCCACCATATCGTGCCCATTCACCTCGTGAACGTCCCATCCAAAGGCCCGCCACCGCGCGCTCATTGGTTCCAGCGATAGAACGTGATTGGTGTAGCCCAGGGCCTGCTGGCCGTTGAGATCCACGATAGCGATCAAATTGGACAATCTGTGATGCGCCGCGAACATGACCCCCTCCCACAACGAACCTTCATTGCACTCCGCATCGCTGACGAGGACGAAGGCTCGTCGCGAGGACGATTGTAAGCGCGCCGCCAAAGCTGAGCCTGCCGCGATGGGCAACCCCTGACCCAGGGAGCCGGTGGAAAAATCCACCCCGCGTAATTCGCGGTCGGGATGCACACCGAGCGCGGAGCCATCTGCGCAAAAGCTGTCCAGTTGCTCCTTGCTCAGCCAGCCTTTCAGGAACAGAGCAGCATAGATCGACAAGGCGGCGTGGCCATTCGAGAGGATGAAGCGGTCGCGCTCCGGGTCCTCGGGAGAGGAAATACGCAGGACATTGCCATAGAGCAGGGCAACGATGTCGGCCACCGAGAGGGCCGAACCGATGTGACCGACATGGGCCCGTTTG
Organism: Verrucomicrobiota bacterium; assembly: GCA_038228235.1. Lineage (GTDB taxonomy): Bacteria > Verrucomicrobiota > Verrucomicrobiia > Limisphaerales > JBBRPK01 > JBBRPK01. The sequence goes on along the minus strand of JBBRPK010000070.1, from coordinate 8,785 downwards.
GACTGCTCGATGATAAGCCGCCTTAGTTGCGCGCCATAAATCCCCATAGCGTCAGGCGGTTGCCTTCGGGGCGCAGCGTGCCTCCCTTTTTGTTAGATGAAGGCGTGGCTCATACATACGGATACAGTGTGTCCGGCATCCCGAAATGTCAGGTGGAAAGCGCGCGAAAATTCTCAAAGAATTGGCCGAGATTTTGTAGCGCCTTTACAGCCACCTGCAAAGGCTCTTTAATCGCGGCGGAACAAATACCATCAATGCGGAGACCATCCAATGAGAGCCAAACTAATTAAAACCGCCGCTGAATACCAGCCGGCGTTAGCTGGCACGACTTAATCGTGACGACGTCCATTTCAAAGACCGGCCGTGGGCCGTGGGAAAGCTGACTCTTTCCTGTGGGCAAACAGCACCGGTTAGCGCACTCTACAGCGAAATGAGTGCAAACGCTCAACTTGAACGACTAGCCATGCTGGTAGCCGAGGAGGTTTTGCGCACCCTCTATGGAGATGATTTCAAAGGATGCACCGTTAGTCCGGAAACCATCGCGAATATTATCCGCGAGGCCATAGATCAAAGAGCTGCCAAAGATAAAGCCTTGCTGGATTTGTACGAAAAAGTGGTTCAGGGGATCAAGGTTCTCTCCACTCCTCCAGATGTTAGCAAGGTGGCTGATCCCCAGGCCCTTCGGACTTTGTTGGGCGAAAGATTGGATGCCATCCACGCCATCACGACCCAAACCATTGGCACGACGAATGGGCTCAAATCGTGAGTTGGGCTGGATCAGTTCAACGGTTCAACGCGCCAAAATGTAGCCGATTAAATCGGCAAGGTCCTGCGGGTTCATAGCCTTCTCGAAGCCCTCGGGCATTAGCGAGAGACCTGAGCTGGTTAAATCTTTCAAGTCGCTCCGCAAGATGACTTCTTCTTTGCCGCCGGGGCTGCGCAAGGTAATGCTCGTGGCGGTTTCAGCGGTGATGATTCCACTGATTTCGCGATCGTTCCTGGTGATGGCGGTATAGTTTACGTAGCGCGCCTCGACCGCCTGGTTTGGATCCAGAATGGCCACGAGGAGCGTTGGAACGGGCTTGTCCGCCATCGTATTTAAATCCACCCCAATCTCGTGGCCCTCCCCTTTGAAGAGGTGGCAGGGAGAACAATTGAGACGAAAAAGCGCGGCACCTTTGGCGGGGTCGCCTTTAAGCTTCTCCACGGATCGATATTCCGTGAGGACGCTCTGCCGATCCTGGCGAGTATTGGCAAATAGTTTAATGGCCTTCTGACGAACGGAAGCATCCGCATGAGTGACCAACTTCTGCTGGTGAACCGTGCCGATCCCGGCGGTGGCGATGGTTCCGGTTTCAATGGCTGTTAGCAGAGCCTGCAACCATTCCGGGCGGCTGAAGAGCAGATTGAGGGCCTCAGTGCGCAAGGCGGGGCCATAACCTTTCCAGCGCGCCAGGACGACCTCGGCAACGCGGCTGCCGGGGCGGAGCTGCAACCCGGCCAAGGCAGCCTCTTGGAGCGCGTGAGGAACTTCCGGGCGGAGCAATTCGCCCAAAAGATTGAGATCGGCGTCCTGCTCAGTGAGCCCGCGGCCTAACAGCCGCACGGCAATGAGGCGCTCTGCCTGGAGGGCCTTCGGGTTGGCGACGATGGAGCGGGCACCCGCGAACAGCCCTTCCAGGTTGGCATCCTTTAGATCCGCCTTGCGTGTTTCCTGAAATTTCTGGAACGAGAGTTTCTGGCGATCCAAGGCATCGAGCAACCCGGCCAGGGCCGAAAATTGCCAGGTGAGATACTTGGCCCCTCCGGGGTTTGTCACCTTGCTTAAAACCCTTCCGGCAGCGCCATCATCGCCCAACGCAACGACCAGCCCCAAGAGTTTTTCGATCAGCTCGGCAGGCATTTCAATGGCATCGTTGGCCAAAATTGCGTCCAGCATCCGGCCGGCATGATTGGTGGCGGAACTCAAAACGGCGATTTGTAATGCTTCGTTTTTGAGGTCTCGCATCGCAAGTTGCGCTAACGCCGGCCCGGCGCGTGAATCGTTCCATTCGCCCAGCGTGAAAGCGAGTTGGAAGCGCACTCGCACGGCAGGATCGTCAACCAATTCGAGCAGCATGGTGAGGACGGCATTCACGTCAGGCGGGAGATGAAGGGCCTGCCCAATTTTGATCCGATCAAGGCTCAGATTATTGGCCAATCGCAGGGCCTTCACAGTGACGCCAGTCCTTTTAGCGATGCTAGAGGGATTGTCCCCTCGGCTAACGACGTAGTGGCCGCCCTCGGCAAGACATCGCAAAAGCGGTTCGCTTATGCGAAGAGCCTGCTCGCGGACGGCGGGATCGGGATCGCTCAGCCCTTTCAGTAGCACCGGCGGGGTCATGGCGCCTCGACCTTCCAGCGTGCAAAGAGCTTGCAGCCGGGTTTTGGGGTGGGAGCTGGAAAGCAACTCAACTAAAGGTGTCACTGCTGAGAAATCAGTAGAAGCAACCAACAACCGCTGCGCGGTGTCTCGCTGCCAACCATTGGGGCTGTCGAGCGCAGCGACCAGCCCCGCGGTGTCCAGGTGGTCGAGCCGCGGAATCTGGCGCAGCTTGACGCCTTCGGGATAAACGCGGTAGAGCCGTCCCTTGTCCGCCCCCGCGCGCAAATCCAGGCGCTCCTGGATCGCAGCGGGGATCCATTCCGGATGTTCGATCACGAGTCGATACATGTCGGCGATGTAGAGCGCTCCATCCGGCCCCGTTTTCAACATCGTGGGCCGAAACCAATTGTCGGTCGAACGCAGGAATTCCGTCTCCTGCTCGTCGGGAGGGCGATGGCTGGTGAAGGTGATGCCCTCCGGCTTTAACATCTCTCGATGCACCAAATTATGGACCGGTTCGCTAATGAAGATGCTGGTCGCGAAGGCCGGCCCGAAAAGTTCGTCCCGATAGGGCATGGCGCTATTGCCGGATGTGACATGATTGGCCTGGGCGGGATCGTTGAAACGTTGCACGGTGCGGCTGATGGGAAAGCAGCGAGTTGAGTCTGGATAATTTGCCAGCATTTGCCTGGTTGTTTTTACAGCGAGGTGGGGATTGCGCGCTAGATACGGCTCCGGCAGGAAAAAATGCCAGAGCCAGGTTGGATTATCATTGCCAAACCAATTGCCCCAGTCGTCTCGATGGCGGCCATATTGGGTTTGGCCGGCTACCGGATCGAACAGTCCTTCGTCGGGCTGGCAACGGAAATCGTGGCCGCGCAGGGAGACGGGGAGAGATGCCTGTCCGACTCTGGGCAGGCCCGAGTTTTTCCCTAACGCTCCCGCTGCTCTAATCGCGCCGCCACTGTCACCGTTAGCTCCGTAGAGCCAGTTATCCAGCCCGTAATCGAAGCCGTTGACGCGATGTTGTTGGTTGCCCTCATTGAATCCGGTGAAGAGGGTTTTGCGCACGTCCGCTTTGCCGTCGCCGTCGGTGTCCTCGGCGTAGAATATTTCCGGGGCGGTGCTGACGATAATTCCTTTTCGCCAGGGCATTATGCCCGTGGGAAAATTTAGCCCTTCGAGGAAGACGGTTGATTTGTCATAACGCCCATCGCCATCGGTGTCTTCGAGGAAACGCACAATGCCGCCCCGTTTGCCTTTGCCATCCAGACCGCGCGGATAATCGCCCATTTCCACGACCCAGAGCTTGCCATCCGCGCCCCACTCGAAGGCAATTGGGTCCAGCACCAACGGCTCGTTTGCAACCAGCTCCACTTTAAATCCGGGGCGCACCTGGATGCAGGCCAGTGACTCTTCCGGCGATTTCGCCGGGGGCTGATCCGCGGTCAGCAATCGCTTGAAGGAACGGCGATCAACGAAGTTGGGCAGCGAGGCGGTGTCCTCATTTTGGACCCACATTTGGCGCGAGTGGAACCAAGCGCCATTGTTCCTGTTAGTGCTGCCGCGAACGATCATCGGAATGGGACTGGATCCATCGCGTTTGCCGGCCACTATTCCATCATTCCAACCTATTTCCCAGCTCAACCGCTCATTTGGTTTGGGGACAAATTGGTGCAGAGAAAAGAATTTCTCATTTGAAAAGAGGACATCCTGGTAGCCGTCTTCGTTGACATCCACAAAGCGAAGGCCGTTATCATGCCCTTGCGCATCGACGATTGAGGCGCCAAGCGGCAGCGAATAAGGAAGTTTTTTCCACGACTGCGCGGTTTCGGACCAACTGAAGACACCGTTTTGCGCTTCATTACCCACGATGAGTTCGCACCGGCCATCGTTGTCCACATCGCGCAGGCGCACTCCTCCGTCCATTCCCTCCCGAAGGGTCAGAACGGGATGGCCGTCCAGCTTGAGGCCATTCAATAGCGATTTATGTTCTGCCCAGCTTTCACCCTGAAAGCGCCAGGCGCCAGAGGTTAAAAGGCCGGAAACCTGCCCCACTTGGATCGCCATGGCATGCCCATCCGGATCAACCACTCCGAACTGAATGCCGGCAACCTTCGTTGGAAAGGCGCTCTCGATCCACCTGCTTTGCTTTGCATCCCAAAGGCGAGTCTTCTGAACGCGTTCGTTGCCCACCACTACATCAAGGTAACCGTCGTTGTTCAGGTCGAGCAGACGCACTCCATTGTCCTGGCCATCGACGCCGCGCAATGGTTGTCCGGCGAGCAGGTTTCTATCAATTCGCTCCTGGGCTTCGCGGAAATTCAGGAACTTCACTTTCTTTCCGTGCTTTGCCACCACGTAATCGATGAACTCAACCATCTGTCCAGGCCGAATCCAGCCATGGGGATGAAAGATGAAAGTGAACGTTCCTTGCTTGAGCACAGTCGCGTCAAGGGCGGCTTTCCAATCAGCGAGCGTGGCAGGATTGTTCGGCCCGTGGGTATTGTTAGCCTCCCAGTCGCTTGGCGCCATGGGGGGGAATTCCCAGCACAACCTGCCGATGACATAGGGATATGGGTAATCCTCAATCGTTGTAACGAAGGAGTTCATGGCCAAGCGGGTGATTTGGTTGGTCTCGCTCGGAAAATACTTTCGGAACCTGTCCCGGCCATCGGCATCGAACGCCAGTTCGCGCGGGAGGGATTTGTCATGAGTCGTGGTGATGTTCATGACCGAGGAGTCGATGGTGAGGAAACGCCCGGCACCCGAGAGTTGATTGAAAATTTCCGCATAAAACCGAGGGCTTGGGCTATTCATCGAATCGCAGCACGGCATCCGGAACGCCACCGGCTTATTGCCGGGCACCGTGTTCAGCAGATCAACGCAGCCGTGATAATTGTTCGCGGCGGCGGCAAAGCTATTCCCGGCCAGGCAGGGACAAGGATGCGTCATGGTATGAACTTCCAGAGAGAGACCTTCATTAAGCCAGCCTTGGAACTGCGCATGCGCCGTATCGTTCGTGTTACAAAAAATGCTGACTGGGGCTCGGCCATCGATTTGTTTCAACCGCTCCAAAATTGGGCGGAGGACGGTTTCGTATTTTGAAGTCTCCCGAAGATCATCAATCGCCAGGATGACGACGGCTTCCACCCCGGCCTCACCAACCCATTGCGGCGTGGTGAGCTTAGGGAACTTTAGATGAACATAGAATGGATCATTCTCATCAAGGTAAGTGAGGCGGTTGCCATCAGGTCGAGTCTCAGCGGCGGTTGCGGGCCCTGCATTCCAGCAATACAGCGCCAGAAAAATTCCGAGCAAGCTACGGTGAAGCCGGTGTGGTTGGCGGATCATGGACCGCAGAATATGACCAAACCCGAAGGTCTGCGAGAGAAAAATGACTGGGGGCAGTGAGCGGAGGATGGATTAATCGGCAGCCTGTGACAAGGGCTTTCCTCTCCCCCTGTTCCTCGCCTAAGAAATAATTCGATTCGGAACACACAAGCCCAATACGGCGATGCCACTTTTGGCGTTCTATAGCTTTTGTATTTTGGCACCAGAAATAAATTCCTCAATTTTATTGAGCAAAATCGGAATTTTGATTCCTTAGGCGAAGCTTTGGGTCTCCGGCAAATTGTTGAACTGCTTTTGTAGCTGGCCCCAATCGTGACTTGCAACCGTCCCCGCACAGCCTAAGATGGGTGATGCATTCGGATGAATTTTCTCTGTGAAACTTACTCACGGCCTTCATCTCGCCTACTGCACGAACATTCATCGTGGTGAAGATTGGGCCCAGACCTTTGATTCTCTTCAACGCTATACCCTCTTGGTTCGCGACCGCGTTTGCCCAGGCAGGCCTTATGCGATTGGCCTTCGGCTGAGTGATCAGGCTTCACGGGAATTGAGCGAGCCCTCCACACTCCTGTCCTTCCAGAGATGGCTGGAAAAAAATCAGTGCTATGTATTTACAATTAACGGTTTTCCTTATGGCCGTTTTCATGGCGCGCGGGTCAAGGAGCAGGTTTATGCGCCGGATTGGACTTCGCGCGAACGCCTCGAGTTTACGAATCGGCTCTTCGATTTGCTGGCGCAGCTTGTGCCCCCGGGAATAGAGGGCAGCGTCAGCACGGTGCCTTGTTCCTTCAAGGAATTCATCACAACGGAGGAGCAGGCTAAAGCGATGCGAAACAATCTCTGGGAATGTGTGGACCATATCGCGCGAGTGAGTCAGCGAGCTGGGAGAAAACTGCATCTCGGCCTGGAGCCCGAACCGCTCTGTTACCTCGAAACCAGCGCGGAAACCGTTTTGTTTTTTGACAAGATGCGCGCGCAACGTCCTAAGGATCCACGCCTGGAAGAGCACCTTGGGGTCAATTATGACACCTGCCATCTGGCAGTTGAATTCGAAGAGCCTCTGCAAGTGGTCGAGCGCTTTCGCCAGCACAAGATCAAGATCAGCAAAATTCATCTCAGTTCCGCCCTGAAGGTGCGGCCTGCCCCAGAGGTGCGCGCAGCCCTGGCCGCCTTTGCCGATGACATTTATTTCCACCAGGTGATCGAGCGCCGCCCTGACGGCGGCTTGGAGCGTTACCGGGATCTCGATGTCGCCTTGACTCGAAACTCAAATCTGGAAGCTCGGAGCTTTCCCGAATGGCGCATTCATTTTCACATCCCGCTCCATAGCTCTCCGACGCCCCTTTTTGATAATACCGCCGACCATCTTCTCGGCCTGCTGCAAGTTCTAAAAACTGATCCGCTGCTCTGTTCCCATTTGGAAATGGAGACCTACACTTGGGAGGTGATGCCGCCACAGATGAAAAACCGGAGCGTGGTCGAGCAGTTGGTCGCGGAATATGAGTGGACGTTGTCGCGGCTGCGGGACTGCGCCTTCAACCTAGCCTGATTCCAAAGCCGAGCGGCCCCATCGCCCTCCTCCCCCGATCCTCTGCGAGAGGGCGGTGACAAAGGGCCTTTCGCCGTTCGGTGTCACGAACGCTTCACGCTCTGAAGCATTTTTTCCTTTCCGTGCAGGCTGTCTTCCTGCTCTCCTGCCCCGCCGAATGAGCTTAAGACGCAACAGCTTCTCACACCCTCTGCGCACCCTGTTGATCCTGGGTCGCGCCTCCAATCTGCCCACGGTTTGGTCAAATTGCCTGGCTGGCTGGCTTTTGGGCGGCGGGACTGGGCTGGGCCGTTTAGCGCTCCTCTGCGCCGGCGCTACTTTCCTCTATCTCGGCGGCATGTATCTGAACGACGCTTTCGATGCTCAATTCGATCTCCAACATCGCCCTGAGAGGCCGATCCCGGCCGGAAACATCCATCCGGCGTCAGTGTGGAGATGGGGATTGAGCTGGCTGTTTCTTGGCCTGATCGGCTTGAGTCTTTTAGGGGAAACAACTGCAATCCTCGCGGTTTTGCTGGCCATTTGTATCTTGATTTACGACGCCCTCCACAAAATTTTTGCCTTCTCTCCAGTATTAATGGCGGCTTGCCGTTTCTTTCTGATTTTAGCGGCAGCTTCTGCTCCCTTGAATGGCGAGGTGGGGGTGAGCGTTTGGAGCGCTTTAGTTTTAGCCAGCTACATCGTGGGCCTCAGCTACCTGGCCCGCCGGGAAAGCACCCATGGGGCGTTGCGCTACTGGCCTTGCTTCTTCCTGGCCGCCCCAGTGTTTCTGGCGTTAGTGGTAAACGGATTTCACATGCGGAGTATTTTGTTGATCGCTCTTTCTGTCATCTGGATGTTAGTATCGTTGCGGCATGTTTTTTGGGTGGCCCAGCCCAACATCGGACGGGCGGTTTCAGGACTTCTGGCGGGTATTGTGTTAGTTGACCTTTTGGCAGTGGGCGGTGGCGCTCCCCCAATCACGCTTGCCTTTCTTTTATTGTTTTTTCTGGCTTTGCTCTTTCAACGATTCATTCCCGCAACATAGAGCCGAGCGAAGCTTCTGAACTATCCCTGCAGTTTGTTTACATCGGATTCGGCGGGCGAGCGGAATGCCCAACATCGCCTGAGCTCACAAAGAACTCAAAGAAAGAGCTTTGAGCGGAGGCTGGGCCGGAGTTGGGGTAAAGAATTTGCCCATGAGGCAACGGAATTAGCGGAGACTAAAAGAACATGCGCGTGACCCAAAAAACATTTTTTGCGCCGGATGCTGAAACGCTTGGTGTAAAAACCCAACTGCCACTTCATTCCGGCGACTAGATTGGCGTCGGGTGTCTCCATGACCAGCGGTCCCAGCGTGCGCTTCAGCGGTGGTTTCGTCCGCGGGCGAGGCCCTAAGGAGGCTATGCATAATAACTTGCACAACCCTACGGTTGCTGTAGAGTTCGAGCATGGAATTAACGGCCGCCGCGATGCGTGCAAAATATAAAGTTCTTGCGGTGCAACTTGATGAGAGGTCTTTGCGTCTTTGCGCTGCT
>JBBRPK010000069.1:0-27776 GCA_038228235.1 Verrucomicrobiota bacterium | reverse complement strand
GTAAACCGAGGCTATCCGAGCCTTCCAGGATTTTTCTTTTTTCGCAGAGACCCTCATCTCGACCTTCAGGAGCGTGAAACGGGTTTATTAAGAGCGTGTTTTAAACACCCATAAACGCGCCGCGTGAGGGCACGCGGCCTACACGAAACGGCTGGAAATCGGCTCCTTTGCAGGCCCGGTCCCCTCACCGGGCGATGTTTAAGACACGCTCTAAGAGCCTGTTTTAAAGTTCCGTGGCGTCCTGTTTTCGGGGAAAAGGCCGGATGGCGAGGCGCGACGAGGGGAGCATATCCGCCAGCGATCTGCGACCGAGGAGCAACGAAGCCAGTCGGCGTACGAAAACCCAGCGGGCGGGGGGTCTTTTGTGTGCGGCCTGCGTTGACTCGGCCCTCACAGCCCGCTGCGGGGATGCTCCGGCCTCGCCGCCTTGGCCACAGCCAAAATCCCTCGCCGCAGGATCCCACGCAATTTTAAAACAGGCTCTAAGCCATTCGGGGACATTCCGGTTGACGGTTTGAGGCGCTTTGTTAACCTCGGCTAATGAGCTTTAGCATTCGTTCCCGCTTCTAACCATGATCATCGTCCTCAGACCAAAAATTACAAAAAAGGAAGAATCAGCGGTCCTGCGAGAAATTAAAAAGCTGGGCTACAAACCGCATATCATAAGGGGGGTGGAGCGCACCGTCATCGGCGCCATTGGTGACGAGAGGACGCACCAAAGCTTGGAAACGCTGGTGACCTGGCCCCAGGTCGAAAGCGTCATGCCCGTGCAGAAGCGCTATAAATTTGTCAGCCGGGAGGCGCATCTCGCGAATTCCACCGTCAATGTGCGAGGCCACCTTATCGGGGGAAAAAAAGTCCACATTATGGCGGGACCTTGTTCGGTGGAAAACGAAAGCCAACTGCTCCGGACGGCCGAAGCTGTCAAGGCGGCCGGCGCCACCGTTTTGCGGGGGGGCGCATTTAAGCCTCGGACGTCTCCTTACGAGTTCCAAGGGCTGGGTGAGAAAGGGTTGAAGCTGCTGGCCAAAGCGCGGCGCCAAACCGGCCTGGCCATCATCACTGAATTACTCTCCGAAATTCACGCTGAAATGGTCGCGGAATATGCGGACATTCTCCAAATAGGGGCCCGGAACGCCCAGAACTTCCAATTGCTTATTGCTGCCGCCAAAACCGGCAAACCTGTCCTGCTCAAACGCGGCCTCTGCATGAAAGTTGAGGAATGGCTGCTGGCCGGGGAATACATTTTGGCCAACCAGAATCCCAACCTGATGTTCTGCGAACGGGGCATCCGCACTTTTGAAACCTACACGCGCAATACGCTCGACCTCTCCGCCATTCCGATCATCAAAAAGGAATCACACTGCCCCATTGTGATCGATCCCAGCCAGGGCGTAGGCCGCGCCGACTTGGTCGCTGCCATGTGTAAAGGGGCCATAGCCATGGGCGCTGATGCCTTGCTTATCGAGGTTCATCCCAATCCCGCAGAAGCCTGGAGTGACGGCGCCCAGCAAGTCTCGCTGGATAACTTCAAACAGTTGATGACGGAATTGAAACCCTTCATGGCGGCGGCGGGACGGGAGTAAGGAGATGCAAAGGGGACAGAAGGCGGTGCAAGAGCCAAATCCCGCTCCCAATCCTCCATCCCGAATCTCGCATCCCACACCCACTCTCACACCACTTCCAGGGGACATTGGGGCATTGCTGCGAGGAAGTCCTGGCCGTAGCGTTTGGTGAGGATGCGATTGTCTAACACTACCACGATGCCGCGATCGTTCCTGGTGCGAATCAGGCGGCCGACTCCCTGGCGGAACTTCAGGATGGCCTCGGGCAAGGAGAATTCGCCAAAAGAATTTCCCCCACGGGCCTCGATAGCTTCGATGCGCGCTTCGGTCAGGGGATGGTCCGGCACGGCGAAGGGGAGACGGGTTATCATCACGTTCGACAGGGCCTCCCCGGGCACATCCACCCCTTGCCAGAAGCTGTCCGTTCCGAAAAGCACTGAGTTCACATCGGCCTTAAACTTGTCCAGCATCAAGGAACGGGGCGTGCCAGTCCCTTGCACGAAACAGGCAATGCCCTGTTTGTCGAAAAACGGCCCCATCCGCCCGCTCACCTCCAGCATCAGTCTGAAGTTGGTGAAGAGCACAAAGGCCTTGCCCTGGGTCAGGTTGACGAAATGCTCGATCCAGTGGATGAGGGCGTCGCTGTAACCGGCTTCACGGGGGTCAGGCATCTTGTTAACGACAAAGGCTTTCATCTGCCGCGCGTAGTCGAACGGAGAGCCGACCTGGAGCAGCGTGGCCTCTTCTGCGCCAACGCGCCGGGCAAAATATGCTAACGGTGAACTAACGCTTTTCTCTTTATGACTATCTTTGGCTCCGCGCGCTCCGGCCGGACCGGAGTCGGGAGACTGATTGTTGGAAAGTCCGCCGGACGAAACCGCCAAGGTCGCACTGGTCATGAGCACGGAGGTGTCACTGCCAAAGAGCCGGCGCCGCAAAAAATCAGCCACGTCTATGGGGGCGGCGTTGAGCGCGAAGTTTTTTTGAGCTTTGCCCGCGCGCTCGACCCAATAAACATGGTGGGCCGCACTTTGGCTGAGGAAGGCTGCCACTTCCTCGCGCAACTCGCCCAATCGGCGATTGCATTCCACCAATTCCTGCCCTATGTCCTTATCTGCGCTCATCTTGATCAGCTCGCTCACCGCTTCGCGCAGACGCTGGATGGGCAAAGTAAGGTTGTCCTGAACCAAATCGGGGCGGCGAATGCGCAACTCCGTCCATTGGCGGCTGACGTTCGCGGGAGAACCTGGCTGGGTCCTGGAACCGCGCTCAGCGGTTTGCTGCCGGCGTATTTCTTCGCAAGCGCACTCGACTTTCTGGAAAAACTTTTCGGACTCTTCCAGCAATTCGGCCACGAGCTTGGCCGCCGGACCTCGGCGGAGCGCCGCCAGCAATCCTTTCTCGGTGCGCGGATTCCAGAGCCGTTGCAGAGTATAGCGCACCTGGCCGTTGGAAATGCTCAGGCCGATGTGGCGTGAGGCGACGCTCTCGACCGTGTGCGCTTCGTCGAAGATCACGAAATCGTTTTTGAAAAGGATGCCTCCTTTGATTTCCTCCTCGATGGTCCCGAGCATCGTGAAGAAAAGCGTGTGGTTTAACACCAAAACGTCAGACGACAAGATTCGGGTGCGGGCCCGTTGGAAAAAGCAAACGCTGTTTTCTTTGGCGAACTCGGATTGGTAGCCGCAAATTTTTGGGGAGCAGAGACCGCGCTCAGAACACACCTGTGACCAAACCTTTGAATCCGGCTCGATCTCGAAGTCGGACAAGCTGCCATTCCGCGTGGACTTTGACCACTCATAGATGCGCTTGAGTTCCTCCACTTCAGGCGAGGTGAAGAGACTACCGGCCTGTTGCATGGCCTTATGAAGACGGCGCAAACAGACGTAATTGGCCCGGCCTTTGAGCATGGTAAAACTGAACTTAGCTGGTTGCAGCACTGTTTCCAGCATGGGCAGGTCCTTCTCCATGAGCTGCTCCTGCAAATTGATGGTGTGAGTCGAGACGATGGCTTTTTTCTTATTGGCCACCGCAAACAGAATGGCCGGCACCAAATAGGCCAGGCTTTTGCCCACGCCCGTGCCTGCTTCGACCGCCAGATGCTCTCCATTTTCCAAGGCGCGCGCCACCGCCACCGCCATTTCCTGCTGCTGGGGGCGGTACTCGAAGTTTTTCGCCTTGGACAGGATGCCCGTGGGCGAGAAAAGGGTTTCGACTTGCCTAATGAGCCCGGGACCGGAAGCCGGCGTGTCGTTGAGGCTAATCATGGGTTGTTTTTCGCCTCCGCGCCGCCAGCTCTTGGGCCGCCCTATTCTTCACAATCATGTTTGGAGGCAAAAAACCCCGCCAAGTCGTATTGGGATAAACCACTGAGCCGCGACCGATGATGCTGCCGGGATTGAGCACTGAATTGCAGCCAATGTCAGTGTGGTCGCCTAACAGCGCGCCGAACTTCCGTAAACCGGTGTCAAAAGCCTCCCCATCTATCTCCACGGTCACGTTTCCGGGCATGAGCTTGACGTTGGAAATCTTGACCCCGGCGCCAAGGTGCGCCTCAAAGCCACAAATAGAATCTCCCACATAGCTAAAATGCGGCACCTTCGCCCCGTTGAAAAGCAGGCTGGATTTGAACTCGCAGGAATTCCCGATCACACAGTTGTCACCAATAATGACATCTTCACGAATGTAGGCATTGTGGCGAATCTGGCAGTTTTTCCCGATAATGGCCGGGCCTTTGATCATGACCCCATCTTCAACCATCGTGCCCTCTCCGATGGAAACCTGCTCGCCGATGAAGGCCCGTCCTTCGCATCGATTGCGCAAACCGGGTCGGAGATGGTCCATTAGGTAGGCTTTGATGTTTTTCAGGGCATCCCAGGCGTAGACACAGCCTCCAAAAATGGCCGCGTGCTCCGTCTCTGTCAGGTCAAACAACTCACTCGGTTCGAACATCAAAGCAGGGTATGCCAATCCGAAACCATCGCAAGTGTGGAGTAATTTGAACGTTATGGGGGCCAAATCGCTCCTATATCTGCTCGCTTCCCAAGCCGAAGGTGGGTGGAGACGGGCTTTTAGTTTTGACGGCGAGCAAAAGTACGCTATAAGATAGGTTGAACATGAAATGGCTGGCGACACATTGCGCACAAACAACAAGTCTTTTGCTGGCTTTGGCTGCGTTGACGGGCTCCGGCAGTCGTGTTTTGGCGGGTGAGCCAATTGTGTTTGGGAACGAAAAGACCAAGCTCAGCCCGGCCGGGGAGAAAACCCCGCTCCCAAACCCGTTCCGATTGGAAAAACTTACCACCGCTCCGTTCGATTTCGGCAACATGACGCCTCCCATCCTGCCACGGTTGCATAACGCCAAAAAAGACAAGCGGCAGCAAAATGCCGAGGACGAAAAAAAGAACTGGATAATGCTGGAAAAGGGCGAACTACAGGACAAGGACGATGAGCAGAATTATCTGGGCATCCGGGAGGAGAAGATCGATGATCTGGACAAGGGCAAGGATGCTCATGATTATACCTTCAGGGACACCAAATCCTCCAAGATCCCCGGCCACCTCCGCGGCCCGAGTCAGCACGGCAAGGGAGACCCGGGGCAACCTTCGCCTGCTCGCGGTAATCTGGATGAGGACTTGGACGGAAAACGCGCCCCAGGAAGCTCGGCGATTTTGTTTGGCACCGGAGAAAAGGAGCCGGGCGGCCACACCGGCGGTGAATTTGGTTTGAAAAATTTCTTGGATCGTGACCGGAGTCTAGGTAAAGCCAGTGTTTCCCTGGGCGCACTTTTCAATGGCGGCGCCCCTCAGAGCAGCCGCGAGCAGGAGGCGAGCGTCGAAAGGTTTAAACAGATTTTGGGCGGCTCCCAGCGATCCTCTTCCGATTCAATTAACTTCCGTTCTGATTTTACGCGGCAACCACTCAATCCCGTGACGCCTTCCACTCTCGGCGATTCGGGGACAAAGAGTTTTGTGGCTGATGCGCCTGCCTTTAGACAAACCGTGTCTCCAGCAAATAGTTCCGTGAATTATCCGGGCGCTCCGGACGCCAATTCCAGTCCTTCTAGCTTTGCACCCCCTCCCTCCGCTCCTGGCTATTTGTGGAGGCCGACGGAGGTTCAGTGGCCAAAATCCAAATTCTAAAAGGGATTCCCCGGTTAATTGAGTCGTAAAACCCCTATTCAGCGAGGGGCTTGTTCGGTCGATTATGGAGGTATGAAACTCGCCTCACAGCCGTCGCGCGCCCTGCAAATAGAGAACATCTCAAAGATCAAAGTGCTGCTGGCGGATGACCATCCATTTGTTCGGGCAGGGGTGCGGTCTTGTCTTCTCAAATATGAGCAATTCCAAGTGGTAGGCGAGGCCTCCTCTGGAGGCGAGGCCATTGCCCAGGCCCGGGAATTCTTGCCCGACGTCGTCGTAATGGATCTCTCGATGCCAGGAATCGATGGACTGCAGGCCACCTCCTCGCTGCGCGAGGTTTGCCCCCAATCCAGGGTGTTGTTCCTAACCCTTCATCAAAAGCAGGAATTCGTCCGCGAAATGATCCAGTCAGGAGCCCGCGGTTATCTGGCCAAAGACACCTCTCCCTTGGAATTGGTTTCAGCTATCGAGCGAATCCATCGTGGCGAGACCGTGTTCATGCCGGACGTGGCCCAATCCTTTTTCAACGATTATGTCCTGAGTGGCGGCAAACTGGAGGATGCGCCTCCCAAGAAACTCTCGCCCAGGGAAAATCAGGTGTTAACCGGGATAGTGGAAGGGCTGGCCAATAAAGAAATCGCCGACCGAATGCAGATCCGAATTCGGACGGTGGAAAAGCATCGTCAACGAATGATGAACAAGCTGCGCATCCACAAGGCCACTGAACTGGTGAAATTTGCGATTACCCGGGGAATGGTCAATTTGAACTTGTTTTAGGACTTACTCTGCGCTTGCGCCGGGAGGGCAGGCTTTGGCAATTTGGCAGCAAATGACCAAAGCGACAGACTGCGACCAGATGATCCAAGCCGCTCGTTCCGGGAAGCAAAATATTCTCGAAGGCAGCCGAGCCTCTGGCACATCCAAGGAAACGGAGATTAAACTATGGCAGCCAAGACAAAAGTAGCTTTGCTCGGGGCGGGCTTTATCGCCGATATTCATCTCGAGTCCTATCACCGCTTCGTCCCCGAAGCGGAAGTGGTGGCGGTCTATGCTCGCAGCCCGGACCGAGCGGAAGCCTTTGCGAAGAAGCACGGCATCCCGCGTGGTTTCTCCGAGTTGGAACCAGCCATCACGCAATCAGGATGCGACGTGGTGGATATTTGCCTGCCCAATTTCCTTCATGCCCACGCTGTGACGACAGCCGCCAAAGCAGGCAAGCACGTCATCATTGAGAAACCTCTTTGCCTGACGTTGGAGGAAGCGGACCAGATGATCGCGGCGTGCAAGGGGGCCAATCGAAAATTGATGTATGCCGAGGAACTCTGCTTTGCGCCGAAGTACGAACGAGTGAGAAAGCTCGTGCGCGAGGGGGCAATCGGAGAAATTTTCCATTTGCGCCAGTGCGAAAAACATTCCGGACCGCATAGCGACTGGTTTTATAATCTGGAACAGTCTGGTGGGGGCGCACTCATGGATATGGGTTGCCACGGGCTGGCCTGGTTCCGCTGGATGCTCGGAGGAACGCCCAAGGCGCTCAGTGTTTATGCGCACATGCAGACCGGCTTGCTCCACAGAGGCCGAACTCGCGTCGAAGAGAATTCGCTGTGCATCGTGGAGTTCGACGGGGGCATCATCGGTGTGGTCGAAAACAGTTGGGCTAAGCAGGGCGGCATGGATGACCGGGTGGAGGTTCACGGAGCGGGCGGTGTTATTTATGCTGATTTGCTCATGGGCAACTCGGCATTGACCTATAGCGAAAAAGGCTATGGCTATGCCATGGAAAAAGCCGGCTCCACCAAGGGCTGGACTTTCACCATCTTTGAGGAGGCGTTTAACCAGGGGTACCCGCAGGAACTTAAGCATTTCATCGAATGTGTGCGCGAAGACAAGCCGCCGTTAGTCACGGGCGAAGATGGCCGCGCCGTCTTGGAATTGATGTACGCCGCCTACCACTCCGCTCGGATGGGACGGAAGGTGGCCTTGCCCTTCTACGCAGCGGTATCCAAGCCCATTGATCTCTGGCTGGAAGGCGAAGATGAGGCCTAACGGGGTGAGGCCTTTCGCACGAAAAGCTGGCTGAACCAAAACAGATCACGTTCCCATCACGATGCAGAGGCCGGGGCCTTGATTTAAGCGGAGATTTCGCTCCACATCGCGCCTTTCCATTTCGCTGGCTTCATGCCTCAATCTGCGGCTCATGTTCGAGTTGCTCAAAACCGATGCCAGTTCCAAAGCCAGGCTGGGGCGGCTCACGACCGTTCGCGGGGTGATTGATACTCCTGTCTTCATGCCGGTGGGCACGCAGGCCAGCGTGAAGGCACTCGATCCGCGTGAACTTCAAGAAATGGGCACCCGCATCATCCTTGGTAACACCTATCATTTAAACATTCGGCCCGGCTTGGACATTATTCGCGAGGCGGGAGGCCTGCATCGGTTTATGAATTGGACGCTGCCCATTCTCACCGACAGCGGCGGCTTTCAAGTGTTCAGTTTGGCAAAAATCCGGAAAATCCAAGAACACGGGGTCGAGTTTCGTTCTCATCTGGATGGCAGCCTGCTCTTCCTGGGACCTAAGGAGGCGATGGAGATTCAGCGCGTGCTGGGGTCAGATATTGCCATGGTTTTCGACGATTGCCCGCCGCACACCAGCACTGCGGGCGAAGTGCGGGAAGCCATCGAACGCACCATGCGCTGGGCCAGTGAATGCCGCGAGCAGCCGCGCGCCAAAGGCCAGGCGGTATTCGGGATTGTGCAGGGCGGCAGCCACCCTGAACTGCGGGAGGAATGCGCCCGGGCCATGGTGGCGTTGCAATTCGACGGCTACGCCATCGGCGGCGTCAGCGTGGGCGAGCCGGAATCGGAGATGATGAAAGCGGTCGAGCATACCGTTCCCTTCCTGCCGGAGAGCCAACCGCGTTATGCGATGGGCCTGGGCACTCCGGCTCAACTGGTGGAACTCGTGGCCCGTGGAGTTGATATGTTCGATTGCGTGCTGCCGACCCGTGTGGCGCGCAATGGCACCGCCTTTACAACCAAAGGCACCGTCAGCATTAAAGCCGGTTTCAACAAGGCCGACTGGCGCCCGATTGAAGAAGGGTGCCAATGTTTCGCCTGCCGAAATTTTTCACGCGCGTATCTGCGCCATTTGTTGAACGTCGGCGAGATCCTCGGTTTGCGCATGTTGAGCGTACACAATTCGCACATGTTTTTGAAAGTGATGGAGGACATTCGCGCGCATCTGGCCGCGGGAACCTTCGCGGAGTTTCGCCGTCAGTTTGTGGCCAGCTATGTTCCATCCCAACGGGTTCTTTCGATGCGCCAGGGGTAGTCTCTTTGGCCACAGCGATTCTCATTATGGCAGGGAATCGGCACAATTTTCGGAAGGACGAGTTCCACGAGTCCCCATTTTCTTAAGAGATCAGGGACTCGTGGAACTCGTCCTTCCGACCATGTCGTCCTAGATTGCCATAATGAGAACTGCTGCTTTGGCCAACTCGACGCTGGACGCCCAGCCCGATTTATTTTAAGCTTTCATTTAGTGCCGAGTAACTCAAAAAACGATAGTCCGCCTGCGAGCAAAGTTTCGCCGCCCTTTGAAGAGGCCTTGAAGAAATTGGAAGGCGTCGTGGAAGCAATGGAGGGGGGGGATTTGCCACTGGAGGCGCTCCTGACTCGTTTTGAAGAAGGCACCCGGCTGGTCAAGATCTGTCAAACGAAATTGGAAGAGGCAGAGCTCAAGATTCAACAACTGGAAAAGAACGCGGCGGGAGAGCTGGTGCTCAAGCCCTGGGCCTCGGGGACAGCCGCGACGGAAGAATAACTCTATGAGCCGATACCTCGATATGGTGGACGATCCCACCCATGTCAAGAAACTAACAGTCGAACAATTGCACGCCCTGGCGGAGGAGATCCGCCATGAACTCATCACCGTCCTTTCCAAAACGGGCGGCCATCTCGGACCGAATTTGGGGGTGGTGGAATTGACTCTCGCCTTGCACCATGTCTTCTCCACCCCGCAGGACAAATTCGTCTGGGATGTCAGCCATCAGAGCTATGTTCACAAATTGTTGACCGGCCGGAAAAGCCGTTTTAACACCATTCGCACCACGGACGGGCTGTGCGGCTTCTCCCTCCGATCCGAAAGCGAACATGATTGTTACGGCGCGGCTCACGCGGGCACGGCTCTTTCGGCAGCGTTGGGCATTGCGGCCGCCCGCGACCAACGCGGCAGCAACGAGCATGTGGTAGCCATCTTTGGCGATGCCGCGCTGACCAATGGGATATCTTTCGAGGCCATGAACAACATCTCCCATACCACCAAACGATTTATCGGCATTCTGAACGACAACGAATGGAGCATCGCCAAGAACGTCGGCGCTATTGCTGCCTACCTGAACAAGCTGATCACCAATCCGAGTTACAACCGGCTGCAAAGAGATTTCATCCGGTTCATCCGCCGCATCCCCAAGGGAGAAATCGCCCTCATGCTCGCCCACAAGGCTGAGGAGGGCTTTAAAGGGGCCGTCGCTGAGGTCGCCTTGGAACAGAATGTGGAGACCGTGGACACCGATGGGCGGGGAGGGTTTGGCAGCAGCTTGATTTTTGAGGAAATGGGGTTGCGCTATCTTGGCCCGATTGATGGGCATGATTTGCCAATGCTTTTAAACTGTTTGGAGTTCGCCAAGAATTATGATCGCCCCATCGTGCTGCATGTGCTTACCAAGAAGGGCAAGGGATACGATGTGGCCATCCAACAACCCGAAAAATTTCATGGCACTGGCCCCTATGATATTACCACCGGCGCCGGCCCTGCTTCCAAGCCCGGCTCGCCGCCGAACTGGCAGGATGTTTTTGGGCAAACCATGGTAAAGCTTTGCCAAAAGGACAATTCCGTGGTGGGGATTACGGCGGCCATGCCCAGCGGCACCAGCCTGAAACTTCTAGAAAAAGCGATGCCGCACCGCTACTACGACGTAGGCATCGCCGAGGAACATGCCGTGCTATTCGCCGCCGGCATGGCCACGATGGGCTTTCACCCCGTCTGCGCCATTTACTCGACCTTTCTGCAACGGGCCTATGACTGCATCATCCATGATGTGGCTATCCAGGATTTGCCCGTGATCTTCTGCATGGATCGAGCCGGCCTTTCAGCCAACGATGGGCCGACCCATCACGGCCTGTTCGACATCAGCTTCCTCCGCTGTGTGCCCAACATCATCGTCATGGCGCCGAAGGACGAAGATGAATTGGTCGATATGATGTTCACCGCCACCCACGAGAAGCACGCCACTTTTATCCGCTACCCTCGCGGAGCCGCCGAAGGGGTGCCGATCAAAGAGCAGCCCAAGCTGCTGGAAATTGGGAAAGCGGAGGTAATTCAGCACCTGAGCCAGGGCCGGGGGCGGAAGATCGCTTTCTTCGCTCTGGGCAACATGCAGCGGCTCGCGCGCAAGACCATTGAGCAACTGACCGCGGAGGGTTTTGATTGCGCCTTGATCAACGCCCGGTTTGTCAAACCACTCGACGCCGGGACGACCGAATTCTTCGCCCGGGCGGCTGACGTGTTAGTCACTCTGGAAGATCATGTATTGCAGGGCGGTTATGGCAGCGCGGTGCTGGAGTTTTTGGGTGAGAAGCGCATTACCACCCCGGTGGTGCGCGTCGGCTGGCCCGATCAGTTCATCGAGCATGCTTCGAGTGTCGAGCACCTCCGGGAAAAATATGGGCTGACCGTCGCCCACACCGTGGCCAAAGTGAAGGCCGAGTTTGCAATCGTTCCCGCTGAACGGCAGCCCCTGGTCGCCGCCTTGGCATAACGGACAGGCAGGTGGGGTGAATGGTGAAAGTTTCAGTCCGTTACGCTGCCTTGGCGAGCGGATGAACGCCCTTTGCGATTTGGCTCCGTTTGTCAGCCAACATCATCAGATCGTAACGCGTTTGAAGATTAAGCCAGAATTGGGCATCCAAGCCAAAGTAGATGCCCAACCGGATCGCCGTTTCTGCCGAAATGGAGCGTTTTCCGCCCACGATGGCTGCCATGCTGGATTGAGGAATGCCAGAATCTTTAGCCACCCGGTAAGCCGTCAACTTCATCGGCCTCAAGAATTCTTCCAGCAGGATCTTTCCAGGATGTCTAGGTGTTAGTTTTTTCATATTTTAATGATAATTTACGATTGCAACGCCGTGCGCGTTTGTGCCCATCCATTTGAAACAAATTCGCCACTGCCGATTTATCCGAATGCTGTTCTGGCCTGCTCGGCTGCCCTTTAAAGCTTCCAACCTGTTCCCTGGTGGAACGCGGAGGTTTTCGAGGCGAACCGCCGCATCCAGGAGCTGCAATTTATAAAGAGCTTTTTGCTGAATATCGCGTGGTAGTTTTCTAGAGAATTTGCATTGCCAGATTTTCTCCGTCTCCCCACATTTAAAATCAACAATCAAGCCTATAAGCTACATTGACGGATATATCCGTCAAGCGGGGAGTTCTCGCGCTGCCAATCCGCCGGATCACATCCAGAGACGCGATTTCCTTCGCTTATCAGCTTGCCTGGCGGCTTCAAAACCTTTATATCATCTCCGCCTGAAAACGTAATAATACTGAGCCATGCCCTACAAAGACATTACCCCGCCTGCGGGCGCAAAAATCTCGATCTCAAACCGGGAACTCACTGTTCCACACAATCCCATTCTCCCTTTCATCCGCGGCGACGGGACGGGCCCCGACATCTGGGCGGCCAGCCAGCGCGTGTTTGATGCGGCCGTCCATAAGGCCTACCACGGGCAGCGCAAGGCCGTCTGGTTTGAAGTGTTCGCCGGCGAACTGGCGAAAAAGAAGTTCAACTCATGGCTTCCCGACGATACGGTCGAAGCATTTAGGGAATTTCTGGTCGGCATCAAAGGCCCGCTCACCACTCCGGTGGGGGGAGGCATCCGCTCCCTCAATGTGGCGTTGCGTCAAATGCTCGATCTTTACGTCTGCTTGCGTCCCGTCCAATATTTTGCCGGAGTGCCATCGCCGGTCAAACGGCCCGAGCTGGTGGACATGGTTATCTTCCGCGAGAACACCGAGGACATCTATGCTGGCATCGAATTTCCGGGCGGTTCCCCGGAAGCCCAGAAGGTTCTTGATTTTTTAGCTCAAACATTTCCAAAAGATTTTGCCAAGATTCGCTTCGGCACGAAGGAAGCCATGGCGGGTTATTTGAAAACAGCCGCGCTCGACCCGAATTGGTCCCAAAAGCCGGTCCAGGTCGGCCTGGGCATTAAACCGGTGTCCTGTCTCGGGACGGTGCGCCTGATGAAGGCGGCCATCGAATATGCGCTAAAGTTTCGCAGGCGAAATGTGACGATCGTTCACAAAGGCAATATCATGAAATATACGGAGGGCGCTTTCCGCGACTGGGGCTACGCCGCGGCCGAGGAGCTCTTTGGCGACAAGGTCTATACGTGGGCCCGCTACGAGCGGACGAAAGCGGAAAAGGGCGAGGATGCCGCCAACAACGAGCAGAAGACTGCTCTCAAAGGCGGCGCGCTCCTGATCAAAGATGCGATTGCCGACATTACCCTGCAGCAGGTGCTCACCCGCGCCGAGGATTTCGATATTATTGCCACTCTGAATTTGAATGGGGATTACCTCTCCGATGCCTTAGCGGCGCAGGTAGGCGGACTCGGCATCGCTCCCGGCGGCAACATCAATTATGTTTCGGGCCATGCCATCTTCGAGGCTACCCACGGAACCGCCCCCAAGTATGCAGGCTTGGACAAAGTCAACCCGGGCAGCGTCGTCCTCAGCGGCGAGATGATGTTCCGCTATCTGGGCTGGACGGAAGCGGCCGACTTGATTACCAAAGGATTAACAGGGGCAATTGGATCCAAACGTGTCACCTACGACTTCGCCCGCCTTATGGACGGCGCCACGGAGATCAAATGCTCCGAATTCGGCGATAACATCATCGCCCACATGTGATCGGCAGTTCTATCAGAGTGTTCGGATCAGGCGTTTTATTTCTGTCAGCCTGGCTTGGGCGCTTTTTTTTGTAAGACGCGGAAACTTGCCATCCACCATCACGTAATCATTGTTCCGCGTGAGGATGAGTTTGTCTTCCCTCGTCTCGATGGCCGTGATGGCGAGCGCGCTGGCGAGCACTTTGAGCATCGACACCTCCAGGAACAGCTCCACGGGAGGGGGCAATGGGCCGAAGCGGTCGCGCAGTTCTGCTCGTAAAATTTCGGCCGCGGTGGAATCCGTGATTTGCGCGAGCTTGCGATAAACTTCAATGCGTTGCCGCGAATCGGAAATGTACTTCAAGGGGATGGAAGCGGCGCGGAGCGTGGAAAACCGAGATCGCTTTTCCGGATCCAACCCCGGCGCGGGCGTTGACCCTTTTGCCCCCGGGCCGCTTTCCTCCGCTGGATTGAGGGTCAAAAAATCCAATCGTAGTTCCACTTCGATCCGCTTGTTGACTTTCTCCCCTTTCAGAGCGCTGATGCTTTGTTTGAGCAACTGGCAGTAGAGTTCAAAGCCCACGGCGGTGATGTGGCCACTCTGCTGGGGCCCCAAGAGGTTGCCCGCTCCGCGAATTTCCAAATCGCGCATGGCGATTTTGAAACCGCTGCCAAGGGTGGAGTATTGCTTGATGGCGCTGATCCGTTTGCGCGCGTCGCTGAGCAAGCTGGCATGGCGCGGCACCAGCAAATAAGCGTAGGCCTGATGTTTGTAACGCCCGACACGGCCTCGCAATTGGTAAAGATCGCTCAAGCCGAATCGATCCGCGCGGTCGATAATGATCGTGTTCGCATTTGGAATATCGAGGCCGCTTTCAATGATGGTCGTGGACAAAAGCACGTCCGCCTGACCGTTGACGAATTCGGCCATTACCGATTCCAATTTATCGCTGTCCATTTGTCCGTGTCCAACCAGAATCCGGGCCTTGGGGAGCAGGACGCGCAGTTTGTCCGCTACGGCGTCGATATCGAGAACACGATTATGCAGATAGAAGACCTGTCCGCCGCGATTCAATTCGCGCTGAATGGCATCCCGGATGACCCGTTCATCATATTGTGAGACGATGGTTTCGACCGGCAAGCGGTCCTGGGGCGGCGTCTCGATGGTGCTCATGTCGCGCGCACCCGTCAGCGCCAGGTAAAGGGTGCGAGGGATGGGGGTGGCGCTGAGGGTGAGCACATCCACCAGTTGGCGGAGCCGTTTAAACTTCTCCTTGTGCAGCACTCCAAAACGCTGCTCCTCATCGACCACCACCAATCCCAATTCTTTAAAAACAATGTCGTCCTGCACCAGCCGGTGTGTCCCGATGACAATGTCCACCGTGCCCGACGCCAATTCCCGAAGAACGAGTCGCTGCTGCGCGGCAGTCCGGAAACGAGACAATAACTCGATGCGCACCGGATAATCCGCCATCCGCTCGCGAAAGGTATTAAAGTGTTGCTGGGCGAGAATGGTCGTCGGCACCAGCACGGCCACCTGCCGGCCTCCCATCACTGCTTTAAACGCCGCCCGGATTGCCACTTCCGTCTTGCCATAACCGACATCGCCGCAGATCAGGCGATCCATGGGCTTGGCGGATTCCATATCGGCTTTCGTCTCCAGGATGGCCCGTATTTGATCGGGCGTTTCCTCGAAGAGAAAAGCGCTTTCAAATTCGCGCTGCCAGGGGGCATCCGGGGCGAAAGAGTAGCCGGCCTGCGATTCGCGAGCCGCTTGAATGGAGAGCAATTCTCCTGCAAGGTCGCGCACCGCGTGCTCTGCTTGTTCCTTCGTTTTAGCCCAGCGTCCACCCCCCAACGTGTTGAGGGGAGGACGCGCCTTGCCGGCCCCCACATATTTGCTGACCAAATGGGCTTCGCTCACCGGGACGTATAATTTTGGGGATGGCTGCGCGGGATCATTCGAGGCGTATTCGATGGCCAAACATTCCTGGGGCCCTTCGCGAGCGGCGTTGGATTTTTCCAGGGGTTTTTCTCCAGCGGAGGCGGGCAGCACCTTTAAACCGAGGTAGCGCCCGATGCCGTGCTGGAGGTGGACCACATAGTCCCCCTCCTCCAAGTCACTGAAATCGATATCGAGCAAGGAGCGCGAGGTTTGCGCATGAGGCGATTTGAGCCGGCGCGGCCTTTGCACTTTGTAACGTCCAAAAATCTCGGCATCGGTAACTACGACCAACTTCGGCGCTTCGCAGAGAAAGCCGCGAGTCAACGCCCCCAGATGCAAGGTAGGAATGGTGGTGGAGCCAGCCTCGCGTTTCGTTCGATCCACATCCCTAATTTCAGCGTCGCTGGTTTGATCCATCCCATACTCCTGCCAAATCTCCCCAAATCGCTGCCGCTCGCCGTCATTGTTGCAAAAGACATGGACCGCGCAGCCCTGTCGCAGCCAGCGATGGAGTTGGGCAAAAAACCCCCGTCGCTGCGCCTCCGCCAATTGGGGATCAGGAATTGGCGCGCCCAGGGGCCGGAACGCATCCAGGCCCTGGAACTGAAGTGTAAAAGTTGAATCAATATTGGCGATGGGAGCGGAGAGTTGCGATTGAGGAACGCCCGTTGTTGCAAAGTCTTCCAATTCTACGATCATCATTCCCCGTTGGGCGATTTGCCTTCGTATTTCTTCCCACTCGACAAAAAATGGATCCCCCGCCGGAATTGGCTGCGCATAATTTTCCGCAACCTGATTTAGCGTCTCTGGCTCGCAAAGAAGAAAGACAGTCTGGGCGGGTAGATAATCGATGAGAGTCGATAGAATGGCTTCCGCGCCATCCGGGACGCTTGACTTCGCGCCTGCCGCCACATTTCCCGGCAACTCTTTTTTCAGAATGCCCAATTCCCCTGCGGGCGGAATAGTGACACTTTCGATGGTCTCCTTTGAGATCTGTGTAATCGGATCAAACCAGCGCAATGATTCCAATTCATTACCAAAAAACTCCAGCCGCACCGGCCAGGGGCTGCTGAGGGGAAAAATATCCAGGATGCCGCCGCGCAAGGCGATTTCGCCTTTTTGGTTGACCTGCGCTTCCGGCTCATGGCCCTGCTCTTCGAGCCATTCAACCAGCTCGAGCGGATCGAGGCGATCGCCGCGGCTCAATCGGCGCATCCGTTTGCGAATTGTCTCAGGCCTAAAAGTGCGTTGCAGCAAAGCGGCCACGGTGGTGACGATGGTGAGGCCGGAAGACGACTCGCCTGCTGTCGTTCCACCCGACAGGGCGATCAACGTTTCCAATCGCTCGCTGATCACATCCAAGTGGGGAAGTTTTTCTTCGTGCGGCAGGATTTCCCAAGCTGGATAGAACAGAGAATTGCAGGGCGCAGGGTTTAGTTTACCGTTGCCCGATGGCTGTCCGCCTGGCGGGGCGCTGCCGGCATTTCGCAACCAGGTTTCCACATCCTGATGGAGGTTTTCCTGGGATTTCACCCCCGCCGTCACCGCCACGATCGTCCGTTCCGGAAAAAGATGCCGGAGCAATACCGTCAGGAAAGACTCAGCGCCAGGAGTGACGGCAGAAAGAGACAAGATGCGGGCCTCCTCCACACACCGACGCAGGGACTGCACAGCGGGAGCTTGCTCAAGGGAGGTGAACAGGGAATCCGTCGCCATCATCGATTGGTTGTTCACCAATATTCTGGAAGGTCGCAGTCGAACGGAGTGGCGTCAAGCGACGGTTGAGCGAGAGTAAGGCTCAGGCACAAGGCTTTGGGCCGGGAACCGGGAGCGACGAATGAGTGCGCGTCCCGCGTTGGGGGGGGATCTGGCGCTGACCTTATCCCCAAGAAATGTACGCGAAAAAGGCAGGAAGATAGGTTCCTGCCAATCTGATTGGAGATGAACGAGGAGATCTACCTGGCGCCGAGGATAGCGTCCTTGGCGGCCTTGGCAACCCGGAATTTGACAACTCGCTTTGCCGGGATTTTGATGGTTTCACCAGTGGCGGGGTTCCGGCCCATGCGGGCTTTGCGGTTCACCAGGACTAGTTTGCCCAGGCCCGGTAAGGTGAAGGTGTTTTTGGCATTCTTGTAGGCCAACTGCGCAATCATATCAAAGACTTCCGCAGTTTGCTTTTTGGTCATGCCAGACGTTTCAGCGATGGACGCTGCGATTTGCGATTTTGTTAATGCTTTTGCCATAGAGGGGCAGTAGATAGCGGGTTGTTCCTTGGAACGCAAGAAGAATCTCGCGGCAAAATATCATGAGCCGGCGATCAAGGGACCTGGCGCCGGTTGACAATGGAAATTTCTGAGCGAGCTTTCTTCAAGGTACGCCTCAGACCACTAAGGGTTATGAAAATACTTACTGTTCTTCTTCCGGCGCTGGGTTTGGCGATGATTAGTTATGGCGGGCAAACCAATCAAATCGATCTCCGGCATTCAAACCTCCCGGCCCAACACTCGTCACCAGAAAAAAGCGGAATGCCCGCAACGCCTCGCACGAATACTGCCTCTCAGTTGTTTCGAGTGGAGAAATCCTACGGAGGGGTTCTTCCGGATCTGCGCAAGAAAAAGCTGCAATTCTTCCGAGCGCCCCCTCCACCTGGCAGCAGTGATTTCCAAAATGTCTCTGTGAATCCTATGACCGGCAGAACTGAGGGCATCATTCTTTTTTCGGTCAAGTTCTGACGCGAATTTTTGATTTTTTGCGTGCCTGCTCCTCCCAAAAATAGTTTATTGGCTGCGTGCCAGTTTCCCGAGCTCCGGCTGGAAAGAACCGCATTGCGGCCAAATGGATACCGAAAGACTAAAAGCATTGGAAATCAGACCCGAGGCCAGAAAGCGTCCACAACGCTCGATGTGGATGATTTTCCTGGGCGTCGCGCTGCTGACTGCGGCTGGGGCATTTTACGCCTTGCCCAAAAGGGATGAGCGGCGCTTCCTCGGCGGCCAGAAGGAAGGCGCTTCCTCGGCCGAGAGCAACAGCGCTGCGGCACCCGCGGCTAGCAATTCGGTTGCGCGAACGGAGGGAGCGGCGCTGACGGTGAGCGGTTACATCGTGAACCGGGAACGGATTGAATTAAGCCCCCGTTTCATCGGCCTGGTAAAGTGGATAGGGGTCAAAAAAGGCGACAGGGTTACGAAGGATCAGGTCGTGGTATTGCTGGATGATGCCGAGCAAAAGGCGCGCCTGCTGGAAGCGGAGGGGCGCCTGGCCAATGCCAAGGTAGCCGTGAAGAAAGCCGAACTGGATTACCAGAGAATCAAAAAATTGATCGCCGACAAAATTGAGACGCCCCAAGCCGAGGATGACTCGCGTCTTAAGTTGGAATCGGCCCGGGCCGGCCTGCAAGAGGTCCAAGGCGCCGTGGAACTGAACAAAACCTATCTCGATTGGACGGTGATTCGTTCCCCGATCGATGGAGTTATTTTGGAAAAACTGGTGGTGGCGGGAGATTTAGTCACGCCCCAAAGTTTTGGCGGCGCGCGCGGTCCGAGCACGGCCTTCCTGGCGATGGCGGATCCCAAAGATTTGCAGGTGGAGGTGGAATTAAACGAGGCCGATCTGTCGAAAGTGTTTCTCAATCAGAAATGCCACATCAACCCCGAGGCCTACCTGGACAAAAGTTACGAGGGTCATGTGGCTGAGATCGCTCCCGAGGCCAATCGGCAAAAAGGGACTTTGCAGGTTAAGGTGCAAGTGCACAATCCTGATCGTTTCATGACCCCTGAGCTGAGCGCGAAAGTGGATTTCCTGGGAAAGCCGTGAGCGCCGAGAGGTTCTCCGGTGGCAGCGGCCCTGGCACAATGTCAGGGAGGACGAGTTCCACAAGTCCGGCGCGCGCCTGCGAAATGTGGTCACGACCGCAGCGCTTCTTCGAGCGCGGTGAGGCACCGAGCGTTTTCGGCAGGGGTGCCGATTGAAATGCGGATGAACTCCGGCAACTGATAGCCACCCATCGGGCGAGTGATAACCCCTTGCTGCTGCAGTTGCTCGAAAACCCGTTGGCCATCGCCTACTTTGACGAGAAGAAAATTGGCGGCGGAGGGAACGAACTTGAGATGCAAATCAGGGAGAGCTCGCTCGAAGAATCTTAGCCCGATCGCATTGTTCCGGCGGGTGCGCTGCAAGTGCTCAAAGTCGTCCAGGGCCGCCAGCGCGCCTGCTTGAACAAGGGCGTTGACGTTGAAGGGCTGCCGAACTTTTTCCAACGCCGCGATCAGATCGTGGTGGCCGATGCCATAGCCCAGACGCAATCCTGCCAAGCCATAAATCTTGGAGAACGTCCGCATGAGAAGCAAATTCGGGTTGAGTCCTCGCCTCAAGAGCGGAAGCAGGTCCACGGGATCATCAAGGAATTCGAAATAGGCTTCGTCCATCACGAGCAGGACTTCGGCCGGCACTTCGTTGATCAAGCGGACGACTTCGTCGCGGGGGGCCAGCGTGCCAGTAGGGTTGTTCGGGTTGGCGACAAAGAGAACTCGGGTCCGAGGTGTAATCGCCCGTATCATTGCAGGCAGGTCATGCCCGTAAGTCTTGGCAGGCACCGTAACGAGATTAGCTCCAAACAAGCGGGTGACGATAGGGTAGATGCTAAAACAATACTGAGAAACAACTACCTCGGTGTCCGGACCCATCAGGGCATGGCCGGCAAATTCGATGATTTCATTGGAGCCATTTCCGAGAATGAGATTCGCAGGCTCGACTCCTAGTTTTTCGGCGAGTTTCCCTTTCAGGTAAAAAGCATTGCCATCGGGGTAGAGATGGATCTGGCTGAGGGCCTTTTCCATGGCCGCCAGAGCCATTGGGGAGGGGCCGAGGGGGTTTTCATTGGAGGCCAGCTTAATGATTTCTTGGGGGGGCAAACTCAGCTCCCGCGCCACTTCTTCAATCGGACGACCGGGCTGATACGCAGGAACATTCGCGAAGGCGGGATTGATTGGAAGGGGCATAGCTAAATGTTAAGGAAAAGTCATTCACAGCGCTTTAAGAATCTTGTTCACATCCACGTACTCAGCAATCAGATCTCGGATAAGCGAAATTTTCTCGGTATCATAAGGTCCCGTTTTAACAATGAGGTCGTGGACTTTCGAGGCCACGTTATAGCTGTCGTCTCGCGCGAGCAAGACGGGGAAAGGCATTCCCTGAATCACTTTGAGGACACTGCCTCCGGGCCGAAGGTCGCCAGTCAGAACGATGCCTGCAAGTTTGGGGTGATCTGTCGAGACCATGTCGGTGGCGGCGGCGAGGATGAGGTCTTCGCGATCACCAGGCGTAATGAGGAGCGAGCCGCTTTTGAAGTGGCTCATGGCATTTTGGGCGGCCATGGCGCCGACCACCACATTGTCAACGAGATTTTGGAGTTGCTCGGAGTGATTGAGCATCTCGGCATTCAAGCCCTCCCGGATCTGGTTTAAGGTGGGACTGCACAGAATGGGTTTGTGAGGGATGACGCCCAGCAGTTCCAGCCCCTTCCGTTTCAAGCCCCGCTGCGCGAACTCGGTCACATAATCCACTTTCCCGAGCAATACTTTGTTGAGGATGACACCGATGATCTCCACGCCTTCTTTCTCGAACAGAGCGTGGTTCAGAGAAACTTCGTCGATGGGTTTCCCGATGCCACCCTGAGTGACGATGATCACTTTGGCATGGAGAATTTTTGCAACTTGAGCGTTCGACAAATCGAAGACGGAGCCCACGCCAGCATGGCCTGAACCCTCACAAAGCACGAAGTCTTTTTCCCACGCGACGCGGTCGAAGGCTTTTTGAATTTTTCTGACCAGCGCCTCTCGGTTGGAGGTTTGGAGGTACTTGCGGGTGAAATCCGGCTCGACCGCGATGGGGCTCATGTCCAGGAGCGGACAGTTTAATTGATAGACGTGATCCATCAATACCGTGTCTTCATCGATCTTCTGTTCTTCAATCTCGACGAATCGCTGACCGACCGGCTTGATGTACCCGATGCGCGGATAAAACTTTTGCATGGCCGCCAGCAGCCCAAGAGAAGCGGTGGTCTTGCCGTCGTTTTGGCGAGTAGCGGCGATGAAGACGCGGGGCGTTTCGATGTTCATGGATTCAAATTCGGTCGAGGAGATTAAATCCCAAAGGGCCGGGGCGCGTCAAGATTGCTGGAAAGCGAAGCAGCGGAGCCACCCAATCCGCCGCCCCTCTTGGGGTTTGACATTTCTGCTTTGCACTGCAAAGTAGAGTGTATGGAAACTAATTGGGCGGTGGAACATTTGCAGGTGATTCGAACTTTGATGGAGCGCTCGGCGGTTTATCGGCGCGCCCTGGCGCCGGTCATGGTTCTCACGGGGGCCATCGGAATATTAGCGTCCCTGGTTGGGTGGCTGGCGAGGCTTGAAACTCCGCGCGCGTTTGTCGTTTATTGGCTTTTGGTAAGCCTGGCGGCCGTGCTTGGCGCGCTTCTGCTCGTTCGCCGACAGGCTTTTCGCGAGGGGGAGCCGTTCTGGTCACCACCGACACGCCGGGTAACGCAGGCCTCCCTGCCCCCTCTGGCAGCAGGATTCATTCTGAGCATTATCCTTTTGCGGCAAATGGGGGCCGGAGCGCAGAATTTCCTGCCGCAAACGGAGATGGCCCGATTGCCGGCCCTCTGGATTGTTCTCTATGGATGCGCGCTGCATGCGGCTGGCTTTTTTATGCCGCGGGGGGTGAAGCTGTTCGGCTGGGCCTTTGTGTTGGGAGGCTGCGGACTATTGGCGTGGGGTGTTCCCGATGGGCCGCGTCCGTTCTACCTTTATGCGCATGGGATGATGGGGTTGTTTTTCGGCGCGCTCCACCTGGCTTACGGAACTTATTTGTATTTCACCGAACAGCGAAAGAAAGCGGCGTGAACCCTGCACCGTTTCTCCAGCTCGACCGTGTCATTCACGAAAAGGGGCGATTGGCTATTATGTCCCTGCTGGCGGCTACCTCGGAACTTTCTTTCACGGAGATTCGCGGCACGTTGAACATGACCGATGGCAATCTCATCGCCCATGTCCGCACCCTTAACGAAGCGGGGTATGTGTCGGTAACCAAGGCCTTTCGGGAGGGCCGTCCATTGACCACCTATTCCCTGACCAAAGCAGGGCGAAAAGCCTTTGCCAGTTACATCGATCTGCTGGAGCAGATCGTGCAGCTAACTAAACAAAAATAATTTGATTTTTTTGAACATCAGCCGATGGTAGTAGTCAGTTACTTTGCGATACAAAGTATGTGGTTCCCGCGACGGACTGCGGTAGGACCCGCCGCTTTTGAAAGGGAGCGGATTGCCAATCCGCGATACAGCCGGCTGCCAGCCGGCGCTACGGGCGCAGCGGTAAGGCAGATTGGCAATCTGCCGTTTCGCCGATTGTTAATTGGCAAATCGATGATCGGCGCGCAAAAGCGCCGCGGCGAGGCGCATGCGCCACAAAGTGAAATGTAGTTGATTCTTAATTTTTAATATGCCTGCTCTTCAAACGATGCGAATTGTTCGCGCCAGCCATCTGGGCATGTGCTTTGGTGTGCGTGACGCGATTAGTCTGGCTCTGAAACAAACAGAAGCCGTCACTATCCTGGGCGACCTGGTGCATAATGAAACCGTCCTTCAAGAGCTTCGTTCGCAAGGAGTGAAACTTGAGCACCAGGTCGCCGATATTGCGACTCCAACGGTGATGATTACCGCCCACGGCGCCTCGGAGCGAACCCTCGGGCGAATCCGCGCGCGCGGGCTGAACGTGTTGGAGGCGACTTGCCCATTGGTGCATTACGCGCATCGAGCGCTGGGGAAATTAGTTCAGGAGGGTTACTATCCAGTTGTAATCGGGAAACGCGAACATGTGGAAGTGCGTGGCTTGACTGAGGATCTGCTGGAATTTGATGTCGTGCTCTCCGAAGCGGAGGTGGATCAATTGAAAGAGCGGTCGCGCTTCGG
This sequence comes from Verrucomicrobiota bacterium, assembly GCA_038228235.1. Lineage (GTDB taxonomy): Bacteria > Verrucomicrobiota > Verrucomicrobiia > Limisphaerales > JBBRPK01 > JBBRPK01. The sequence continues at coordinate 4,217 of JBBRPK010000069.1, read as the reverse complement.
AGTTTGCGCTCAAACCACCCAGCCCATTGATCGGGTGCAACAGTTGCTCAGACGCATCCAGAACAGGTTTCCAGGATCGGAAGTCCGTTTCCAGGACACGGTGTGTCAGCCCACCAAGCAACGGCAAACCGCCGCCGTTGAATTAGCGCAACAATCCGACGTGGTCATTGTCATCGGCGGGGCCTCGAGCAACAACACGGGGGAGTTGGTAAACACATGCAGCCGTTTCTGCTCGCGGGTGCATCACGTCCAAAATGCGCGCGATTTACGGCCAGAATGGTTTGAGAATGCGCAAGTAATTGGGATCACTGCCGGGACCTCCACGCCAGATTCGGTGATCGATGAAGTTGAAGATCGCTTAACAAAGCTGGAGGGTGTTCCTCCCGGGTCGCGGAGCGGCGACTAAGAGCCTGTTTTAAAAAACAGTGTTAATTGGGGGTTTATCTATGTCGGAAGAACATCGCAATCAATCCCCATAAAACCGCCACCAGAAAAAGGAGTAAAGCGATGAAACGATTGCGGGCAACTCGCCGCTCGTAACGCAAGGGGCGGAGTCCTTGAATGCTGCCGGCGGCGAGATAATTCACCAGCTTGGGATTCGATGTGGGGGGGCCGCGGAAGTGATTCTTCAACCGTTTCCAGGAAGAGGTCAGGTCATATTTGCGAACCCCCAAGTCCTGATAAGGCTCGGGAGATGATGCGCGCGAAGCCTGAAGCCCCTTTTGATCGACTTCCTCGAAAACCGGCTCATGGGTTCCCGGTGCAGGGGCAGGCGGGGTGGCGACGGCATGGCGATGGTGGGGCAAGGCCGTGGAACGCAGCCGCGGATGGGCTGAAGATTGGGTTGGGACTGGAGCAGCAGCAGGTTGGGAATGATGGTTATTGTTCTGAGCCGGAGCCGGCGGCTGGGGCGGAGACACGCTAAGCTTTTGGATCTGTGCCTCGAGGGCGGCAATCTCATCGTTGAGAGCTCGGGCGCGTTCTGAGATGGGATCTGATTTTTTTTTAAACAATCCCATGATTTGATCTTAGCGATAACGCAACAATAATACCACGAAAATGGCGAGGGCAGCGAGGGCGAGAGGCCAAGTGAGGGCCAAACCCACTTTGCACAATTGGAAATAGCTCTTCTTCCCGAGCAGGTCCTCCATTCCAGTTTCAGCCGGTTTGGGGCCAGAGGGTTCAGCTGCGGCGGAATCCGAAAGGAGGGGGAATTTCAGGCGAGCTCCATTCCATTCCATGCGGGCATTTTCAATGATGGTCAGGGCGCGGGTCAGTTCCACATTTAAATTGTCCTTGGTCCAGATTTCTTCGTGGATGGATTGCACTTTGGATTGAGCGTCGCGCAATTCGGTGAGTGTTTTGGCCATTTGCTCGGCATCGCGGCGGGCCGCAAATTCCGATTCTTCGAGCAAGCCAACACCGCGGGTAAGATGTTGCACCATCTCCTGCCGGCCCGCCGTGAACTCCAACTGACGCCGGCGCGTTTCTTCCAACGAGGCGCGTTCACGCTCCAACTCTTGTTGCGCGCGTTTTAGTTCCGCCAGTTTGTGTTGCGTCTCGCCCACCCGCGAATCGACCTCCTCGCGCGTTGGGGCCTTATTCGCATCACCCGTGGTGGCGAACGGATTGCCAGCCGCAGCGGGAGGAGATTTGCGCGCGGCTTGAAAATCGTCATCGATGAACTCTGAAGCATCAAATTCATTTGACATGACCTGACTGTAGTCCCCGATGCCGAAATTTGTAAAGGAGCGGTTTTCGGGAAAAAAAGACAATGCACCAGAGAGACAGCAATCATACGAACCCCCACGGGTGAATTTCAACAGGACCAAACGAAAACAGGGGCAAATCTCCGCTTGTCAGCCTTCTTCCCCCGGCTTATGTTGCGATTGTGGCGATTAATAAAAGCCCTTCACTTAATGAAATCCTCCGCCTTGTTCGAGAGTTGTTCCCACAAGTTATCCTCTTTGCCAAGGCCGCCTGAACAATGATTGAGCTGATCCAATTTCCCTGGAGCCCGTTCTGCCTGGTACAAAAGCGCATTTTGGAGTTTAGCGGCGTCCCGCATAGAATCACCAATATCCCGCCCTCGGATCGGTCGCGAATTTGGCGTTTGACCCGCCAACGGTATTATCAGGCGCCCGTGCTCAAGGATGGGCGAAACGTCCTCTTTGAGACCGCCGAAGATTCTCAGGTCATCGCGAAGTACCTGGAAACCAAACTAGGCCTAGGCTTATTCCCGTCCGAGTGGGACGGCATCCAAAAAGTTATCTGGCGCGCCATCGAAAACGACATTGAGGGTTACACCTTTAAGCTGAATGACGCTTATTACAAAGAATCCGTGCCGCCTTCCGAGCAACTGCCCTACCTGCGTTTCAAAGAACGTAAATTCGGGCGGGGCTGTTTGGAGCTATGGTTCCAACAACAAAAACAGTTGTTCAGCGAATTGACCGAGCGGTTGATTCCTTTTGAACAGATGGTGGGCCATAGGGATTTTCTGCTCGATTCGCGCCCTCGCTTCGTCGATTTCGACCTCTGGGGCATGCTGGCCAACCTTCTTTACTCCGGGCATTATAAACTCCCGGCCGCCCATCCGCGCCTGAAGCAGTGGTATGGCCAGATGAGCAAAATCTCCAACTCCTGGCGTGAAAAGCTACATTCTTGATACCAACGTCCTCCTGCACGATCCGAATTCTCCGCTCAATTTCAAAGACAATACCGTCCTCATTCCCATCGAGGTGATTGAGGAGATCGATCGGTTTAAACGCGAATCCACTGAACGCGGCCAGAACGCCCGCACTGTCTCTCGCATGCTCGACGGCCTGCGTGGGAAAGGACGCCTCAGCGAAGGCGTTCCACTTCCGAGCGGCGGCCATCTGCGCATTGTTTTTCAGCATAAGAAAGACAGCAACGGCCACTTGGCTGCGGGCAACAACTCCGTCGATAGCAGAATCGTAGCGGTGGCGGAAGGTGTTCGAAAGGCCAACCCCAAAGGCTCCACCATCCTCGCGACCAAGGATATCAACCTCCGCCTCAAGGCCGACGCTCTCGGGTTGCAAGCCGAGGATTACGAGAGTGACCGCGTCATGATCAAAGATCTCTATACAGGGATGATTGATTTGACCGTGAGCGTCAAGCAGATGGCGGCATTTCGGTCGAGCGGGGAGCTGGAGATCAACGCTGCCAAAACTTATTTTCCAAATGAGTATTGCACTCTGACCGAAGAAGGAAATCCGAAGCGGACCGCCTTAGCCAAAGTCGATCTGACCGGCGTAAAGTTTGTTCCGATTGTTGATGCGCGGGAAGGCGTTTGGGGGATCAAACCGAGAAATCGCGAGCAGCACTTCGCCTTCGACGCCCTGCTCGACGACCGCGTCAAGCTAGTGACACTGATGGGAAAAGCCGGCACCGGCAAAACCCTCATCGCCATGGCCGCCGGCTTAAAGCGCACCGTGCTGGACCGGGAGTTTCGCCGATTGGTGGTGGCCCGTCCGACGATTTCCATGGGCAAGGAATTGGGTTTTCTGCCCGGATCGCTCGAGGAGAAGCTCAACCCGTGGATGCAACCTATCCACGATGCGCTGGAACTCCTCAGTGATTTGAACATGGGCCAGGAACACCGCCGGGCCAATGACCTGATGCGCTCGGGGAGTATTGTGGTGGAGGCTTTAAGCTACATTCGCGGGCGGAGCATTGCTCATCAATTCATGGTCATCGACGAGGCGCAAAACCTGACACCGCTGGAGGTCAAAACCATTATCACTCGAGTCGGCCAGGGCACCAAAATTGTGTTTACCGGCGACCCCTATCAAATCGACAATCCCTACGTGGATTCCTCCTCGAACGGCTTCAATTACATCATCAGCAAATTTCGCGAGCAACCAATCGCCGCCCATATTGAACTGCAACGAGGCGAGCGCTCCGAATTGGCCGAACTGGCCGCCAATATTTTGTAAGAGCCTGTTTTAAAATTCCGGGTGGTTCTGTTTTCGTGCGCTGGATGGCGAGGCGCGACGAGCGAGCATACCCGCTAAGGGGTCTGTGACCGAGGAGCAACAAAGGTAGCCGGCGTAGGAAAACCCTCCGGGCGGCGGGTCTTTTTACATCGGCCTGCGTTTTCACGGGCATCAAATCCCCCAGCGGGGATGCTCCGGCCGCGCCGCCTTGGCCACAGCCCAAATACCACGCCGCAGGTCCCCACCCCAATTTAAAACAGG
>JBBRPK010000068.1:0-27793 GCA_038228235.1 Verrucomicrobiota bacterium | reverse complement strand
GTCCAGACAGCGGGCGATTTCGTCATTGGACAAACCCTCGGCCGCATGGAGAACCATCTTGGCGCGGAGCACCTGAAAATATGGCAACGTATATTTGACTGCTCTGTGCTCCAATTCCTGTCGTTCGGTTGCCGTGAGTTTTATTTTATATGGGCCTTCTCTAGGCACACTCCAAGTGTGCCACAGCGGGTCGAGGTTGCAAATATAATACGTTAGTGTATTTATGAAAAGAAGTACTAAGGGGTGAGGACCGATGACCATTGCCGTTGAATTAAAGAGCGCGGACTTTAGTCGGTACTATGCGGACCAGAGATCGGACCCTCACGGTGGCCTGTGCGCTCTTCTCGTGACAAATTGCTGGCTGCATTTAGCTGGGGCTGACGGGCGTGGGGCGGGGTTGGCGGCCGCTCAACATCTATTCTCCCGGGGGCACGATTTGGACTCCACAGTTCAACGCCATCGAACCAAACCTGAATTTATTAAAACGACGGGCCGAAAGTGGCGGCGGCAAACTGCTAGACCCTCTGGCCCCTTCGGACAAACCATTCCTGCACGATCGCAAGAAGACCTTTCAACGTGAGAAGAAAAAGAAAGCCGGTTGCTCCTGCCATCACACCTGGCGGACCTTTTCTTTTTTCTCTTCCATTTCGGCGTGAAGCGACTTGCGATCGCTCATAAGTTGCTTCTCCAGTTGCTGATAGGCTTCGAAGTCATTTTTGACGGCGGCCTTCTCGATCTCGCCTTTGAGAAAGATTTCTCGCTCGGCGACTTTGGCGGCGTACTTGGAATCCAATTCGGCGAGTTCTTTCTTTTGCTTTTCGGAAAGTTTGGGGACGGGAGCAGATTTGCTTAATCTCTCCATCGCGAGTTCGTAGGCAGTTTTCATAATTCTCGCTCAAGATAACCGCGAACGAAGCCAAAACACAAGGCACGGTTTTTCACTCCAGACGACGCTGAGGATCCAAGATATTAGCAGGTTCGGTTCCGAAGCCGAAGCTCCTTGACGCCTCCTCCGCACTGGCCTATGTTTCCAACACGTATGGCTTTGGAGATCACAATCGAGTATTGCAGCCTTTGAAACTATGAGCCGCAAGCCGTCGGTCTGGCGGAAAAACTTTTGCGGCTGAAACAGGACATCCGCTCCCTGACACTAATCCCCGCAGGCGGAGGCGTATTTGAGGTAAGCCTGAACGGCCAGAACATTTATTCTAAGAAGCAGACAGGCCAATTTCCTGATCCGGCCGCGATACTCAAAATCGTCCGGGCCAGGGTTTAGCAAGCAGCAATTTCGGAAGGTGGATTATTCCGGGCTCCTGAGGTGAACTTGTAAAAACTTTCGCCGCTGGTTCCGGTTCGCTGCCAGTGAGGCGCAGCCCATTGGCGACAAGAGACGACACCTCCCCTGCCCCCCCGGTCTCGCTGCTTTTTTCACCACTAGTTTGTCAAAGAGCATCGTCCCGAAAACACCGGCCCCAAAGAATCCTTATCCACTGTGAGACCATAAGTCCAGCGCCAGATCCGCCTCGAAAGCTAAATCAAATAATGAACCACATGAACCCTCAATCACCCAACCCCAATTCAGAACCACTCATTTTCCAAATGCTCCGACAACCGAAATCGCGAGCGAAAAAACTTGTTCGGTGCCTGATTGCATGTCATTCTGATTGATATATTTTGCCCTTTTTTATGCAAAACCGCTCTTCTGTGCTGATTGGCCTGGCCGCTATGTTAGGCTCATCAAGTGTCCTCGTCCTTGCTTCCGATCCGCCGCCGCCCCAAATCCTGAGCCTGACTTCCAGTAACGCGCAAAGGAAAGTCATCTGGGCGCCCTATCCGGCCGCTCAGCAATACAATATCTTGAGCGTGGGAAACCTGGGTGGTTTTTTCAGCAATGATCTTTCCGGCGGAATTTCCGGCTTTACATGGACCGGATCCAGCGCGGGCCCTCAGCGCTTTTATGAACTGGCGTTGACCCCAATGAGCAGCAATGCGCTCCTGACCGCGAACGTGCTCAATCGGCTGGCCTACGGTCCGACGCCCGATGAAATCGAGCGGGTTCTGACGGGTCCCGGCGCTATCGGTCCCCAGGCGTTTATCGATGAGCAGTTGGCTCCGGAGGCCATCGTGGAGACAGGCGACAGTATCGTGAGCGTTACAACGAATGCGGTGAGCGTCGGTCCTGCGACTAATTGGTCTTTTTTGAACGTCACGGGTAGCGTGAGCAGTTCGGTGCTTTTCATGTACCTCGGGGGAGTTGGAGAGGTCTTTATCGATGACGTCCAATTGCAAATCGAGACCACAACTTACACGACAAACGTGGCCGTCACAACCAATGGAACGGTCATGACCACCAACACGACAATCACGAGCAATGTGACATTAGGAACGAACCTGTTGGTGAACGGAGACTTTGAGGCTCCATTAACCGGCACGGGCACCAATAGTTGGGCCGTCTCAGCCAACCTGGCATCTTCAAGCATCAGCTCGAACGTGGCCTGTTCTGGCAGTGGAAGTTTGCATCTGGTATCCACGGCTGCTGGGACCACTCAAGCCTCATCCATCTGGCAGCAAATCTCCCCTGCCCTGCCTACGGGGAAAAACTATCGGTGTGTTTTGAGCTTCCGCTATCTGCCCAATGCCTACTCAGGTCTGCTCGTCGTGAGGCTCTCGGGAAGCGGCACACGGACCTCGGGGCTGCAAGCCCCTCCGACCCCGACCTGGATTTATGCCACCGCCACCGGCATTGCCACGGGCAACCCGAAGCTTTACATCTATCTTACTGGAAGCGGGGAGGCCTACATTGACGACATCAAACTCGTTGCAGGGACCGTGCCCGAAGCTGGCGCCAATCTATTGCAGAATGGGGATTTCGAATCCACTCTGACGCCGCCTTGGCAGGTTACAGCCAACTTCACCAACTCCTATATCAGCAGTTCCATCGCCCATTCCGGAAACGGCAGCCTGAAAATATTGGGGACCAACGGCGGCCTGGCCAACGGCAATTCCGTGTTTCAGGACCAGATTGCCGGAGTGACGAACGGGGGCATTTATACCGTAAGCTTTTGGTACGTGCCCGGCGGGCGGCCCCTAACAGTGCGGCTGGCAGGCAACGGCACGCCGGGCTTGATGGCCAGCACTCCGGATGCGACCCTGTCTGGAATCAAACGGCGGCTGGACAGCATCGGTGGCGTAAGCGTCGATACCGGGGGGGCGACGGCGAATGTTTTCGGCGGGGCAAACCTTCAAGACTTGCGGGCCTGGTTCCTGATGAACGCCGTCGGCTCCAAACGCCAGCTCCTGGAGATTTTGAACCAATTCCTGGAAAATCATTTTGTCACCGAACACGCCAAGAGCTTTGATTATTTGAACCGCTACTATCAGGATTTCAACCTCCTGGATATTTTGGCCACGGATTGGGAATATCGCGAGAATACAAAGTGGCGCGCCGCCTTGCTCAATCCAACTGTCACGTTTTATGACCTGCTGCGCATCAGCGCGGAGAGCCCTGCCATGATTGTCTATCTGGATACGGTTGATAGCAGTGGAAACGCCGGCAACATCGCCAATGAGAATTATGCGCGTGAAATCATGGAACTCTTTTGCATGGGAGTGAATAACGGCTATGACCAGCATGACATCGAGGCCCAGTCGCGGGCTTGGACTGGCTGGTCCGTTCAAATCGTGGACCGCGCGAACATCAATAATCCCTTTGCGCCTCAGTCCACCTCGTATGGTTTTTATCCGGGAGACGGGTACAATAACATCACCAATATCATTGGGACCTGGGCTTTCAATTACAAATCTGCCAACCACGGCGCGAATCGGGCGCCCATCTTCTCGATCTGGTCGGCCAGCAGCACTTCCACGAATCTCACCTCGTTGGGGCCCAAGACTGTGCCGGCGCGTTTTGGTCCGCCCTGGGCGCACACGCCTTATCAATTGGCCATTCCCATGCGCGCGGGCACCAACAGCATCCAGGACGGTTACGATGTGCTCGGGCGCCTGGCCAACTTGCCTTTTACGATGGAGTTTATCAGTGTGAAGTTATGCCGCTTATTCGTGCACGATGATTTCGCGCATGGAGTCTACGACTACACAGATCCAAATCGTTCCGCCGAGGCCGAGCTGGTCCGCCAATGCATGGCCGCCTGGTGGGGCAGCAATCCCAAAGGGCAGCTTCGCCCCATCCTCAGCACCATCTTCAACTCCGATTTGTTCCGCAGCCACGGGGGTTCGCTGCAAAAAGTGAAAACTCCATTGGAATACACCGTGAGCACTATCCGCGCTCTCCGGTCCGCCAACCCCAATGGCAGTTTTACCGCGAGCACCGATGGATATTCTATCGGTGGACGGGACAACGGCGCCAGCTCCGCTCCCCTGACGCGCATGGGCCGGATGATGCTCTTTGATCGCGACTCGCCTGACGGCTATCCCGAATCCGGGCCTCCTTGGATCAGCGCTGGAACGCTGGCCGAGCGCATCCGTTATCTGCAAACCTGCCTGATGGCTCCTGCGGAGGCCGCCAAGGGAGACGGGATTGCGGGTGGCAATAATAACCTGACTGATCCGGTGGGATTGCTTAAAAGGAAATTGCCCAGCGGGAGCTGGAACAACGCTGGCGCAGTCGTCGATTATTTTTTGAGCATTCTCTACCCCGCTGAAGGCAAGGCTAATCTGGATCTTTACCGGAGCTTGGGCATTGGCTTTTTAAACACGGCCGATAACGGCGTCACCGCCTCAGCCTTTACTCTCTTGTCCAGCAGCGCGGCGGTGTACGACACCCGCGTCCGCGGAATGGTCTCCATGCTCATGAGCTTGCAACGTTTTCAGGAACAATAAGAATATGCGCACTCCTCCTTTCAATATCATCACCCGCCGTGGGTTTTTAGATCGCTCCGTCAAGACAAGCCTGGCCGTCGCCTTATCGACTCTTGTGGACATTCCTTTCGTCATGAAACGCGCCCTCGCCGAAGGCAGCATCGGGTTAAATGGCAAGAAGATGTTCTTCATCTGGCTGCGCGGAGCCAACGACGCTTTGAACTCGGTCATCCCCATTCGCGACCCCGCGTATGCCTCAAGCCGCCCGACCCTCCAGATTCTGCCGGACGCCATCGATTACGCCGCCAGCGGACCGGCCGATTTTCCCCTCAGCTCGTCTGATCCGGCCAGCGCTGACTTTGGGGCTTATCACTACACAAAAGCGATTCGGTTGGGTAACGGATTCGCCGCCCTTCATCCGTCGCTCAAATTCCTGGCTTCAGTTTACAACGCCGGAGATTTGGCCCTGGTTCATCGCGTGGCTTACCCGAATCAGTCCCGCTCCCATTTTGATTCACAGAACTATTGGGAAAACGGCAACCCGAACGATGATCTGAGCAAGGACGGCATTTTTTACCGCACCATTGTGGAGTCGGGATTGGCCAACAGCGCGCCGCTCACCGGCGTGTCCATTCAGTCGGCCTTGCCTTTGATCCTGCGCGGCTCCGATGCCGCCATGACCAATCTAACCGACCCCACCCGCTACAACCTGTTGGCCGTGCCCACACCCGCTGGCGATTCCAAGTCCGACAGCGCCCTCTTCGCGGCTAACACCTATCCTTTTGCGCCAAAGAAAAACCGCGAACTGCTCAGTCTGCAATACGAGAATTTGCAGAAGACCCTCGGACTTTTTTCAGGCATCGATTTTACCGAGACCGGGAACCAATTCAGGGACGATGAAATGACCGATAACGATACCGCCTGGGCCGCTGCAAACGGTGGCAAGGGTTATTACCTTTTTCCCACTACGAATATTAAAAATGGTGGATGGCGTCGTCCAGATGGTTCCAACGCCTTCAACAAATACGTCGTCGATCCGGCGATGCAAGGTTTCTTCACAAATTTGAAAGCGGCGGCCTTGGTCTTGAACAAGACGGATGCCATCATCGCCGGCACTGAGATCGGCGGATTTGATACGCACAAGGCCGAAGGAACTCTCAACGGACAGCACCCCAATTTGAATCGGGTCATCGGATGGTCCATGTATGCCCTGCGCAAATACTTCACGCTCTTTGCGGACAAAGCGGCCTGGGATAATGTAGTCATCGTCACCCTGTCCGAATTTGGGCGCACCTCGATCGAGAATTCCGACTTGGGAACCGATCATGCAGAAGCGGGATTGATGTTCCTGGGCGGAGGCGGCATCAAGGGCTACAACAAGCCCGGCGGAAGTCTTTCCGGCGTTCATAATTGCGGCGCCAGCGATCCCATCCCCTGGGTAACGGGCTCCTCCGGTTCCATGTTTGGGGTCAGCGGGCGTTATCTGAGGCGCAGCACCGATTATCGCTCCGTTTTGGGCGAGGTGATTCGCAAACATCTGGGTGCGACTCAAAACCAATTGAACCGCATCATTCCTGGCTATGCTGATCCCAATGAGAAACTTTTGGCCGGGGGGATCTCAGGCGTGGACGGCACGCCCATTCGGGGCGAAATAGGTATTCTCTAATGTTCCTGAAAATCGCAGGCGCGGGTCGGCTTGGTTTCTGCTGCGAATTCTCATGGTGCGAACAAAAACATTCCACGGAGTCTCGGCCGGACTCGGTTTCATTGCCTTGCTAAAATGCGGTTCCCTCGCTCAGGCCAATGAGATCGTCTTGACCCCGGTGGCCGATGCCACCCTGATAGAAAGGGCGCCCGATAACAGCTCAGGAGGCGCAGCCTTCTTCAACGCCGGCACTACCCAGGTGGGGACGCGCAATCGCGCGCTGCTTCAATTTGATCCCAGCACACTGATTCCGGCGAATGCCACTATCACTTCGGCCACCCTGCAATTGGAAGTGATCCGTGAACCCTCTTGTGGTTTCGCCGCATCGGCTTTCGGCTTGTTCCGCGTCCTTCAGCCTTGGGGCGAAGGGGTGAATGTCCCGACTGACAATCCGGGCGGTTTAGGCGCGCCTGCCATGCCCGGGGACGCTACCTGGAATTCCCGCTTTGCCGGCACCGGGCAGTCCTGGGCCACGCCGGGCGGGGCTCCTGGCACCGATTATTCTGCGAACCTCAGTTCCTCCGCCACCATCTATGGCGTGGGAGAATCTCCGTATCAATTTGAATCGACCCTCGATACTACCGCCGATCTGCAACTGTGGCTGACTCATCCCGGAACCAATTTTGGCTGGATGCTTATTTCCCAATCCGAAGACACGCCTTTCACGGCGCGCCGATTTGCCTCTCGTGAAGACCCATTTGGGCGGGGTCCAACATTAACCGTCGATTTCGAAGTGGTCCCTGAACCAGGGCCCATCTCGCTTTGCGCGCTGGGTTTGATCAGCTTGGCCCTTTTTGGCCGGCAGCGAGGAAATATTTAACGTTTAAAATGCGCTAAAACTGGGCGGACGCTTTTTTTGAGTCAGAGCGTTTCCTTCAAATTCAAAAATTTCTCCACGCCGAGCAACTCCTTCACTTCACTGAAGTTCATGGCTTTGGTTGCCAGTTGATCCACACGTCCAGTTGTCTTCCAGGCCTGACAGAGGTCGCGCATGGCGCGGGCGCACACCATGAGCGATTCAATGGGGCAGACCACAATTTTATAGCCTAGCTGTTCCAAGTCCTTGACCGGCAGAATCGGCGTCACTCCGCCCGAAAGCATGTTGACGAAAAGAGGAAACTTCACCCGTTTAGGAATTTCTTCCAGCTCAGCGAGTGACTGGGGAGCTTCAATGAAAGCAATATCGGCCCCCGCATCGCAACAGCGGTTCACTCGATCAATGGCGTCGTCCAGCCCGTTCATCTGCCGGGAATCCGTGCGGGCAAAGATGAGAAAATTGGGATCACTCCTGGCGCGCGCAGCCGCTTTGATCTTCCGCACGATTTCCTCCGTGGGAACCACTTGTTTGTTAGCAAAGTGGCCGCAACGTTTTGGCATCACCTGGTCCTCCAGCAAAATCCCCGCTGCTCCGGCAGATTCGAAGGCCTCGATGGTGCGCTGGACATTATGCAAATCGCCGTGCCCAGTGTCGCCGTCGGCAATGACCGGAATCGAGACTCGCGCTGCCATGCGCCGGACTGCCTCAGCCATCTCTGTCATCGTGAGAAAATTTAAATCGGGCAAGCCCAGCATCGAAGCACTGGTGCCGAACCCGCCAATGAACACGGTTTCAAAACCCGCCTGCTCGACGATGAGCGCGGTGAACACATCGTGTGCTCCCAAACTCCGGATGATGCCGGGCTGTGAGAGGAGTTCGCGAATGCGGTGCGGACCATTGAAATTCTTCATCCCCCCTTTATAAGCTCCTCCTCCTGCCGCCTCAAGCTTTAGCGAGGCAGGTTCTTTCGCAGACGAACGTTTACCTCAAGTGAGCTTCGAAAAGAAAGTGCGCGCAGTTGCGCAAGTAGCCGCGCTTAAATCCTCCAACGTGCAGCCTTTGACCTTGGCCGCCACCTCGGAAATCTCCTTCACGTAAGCGGGTTCGCAACGCTTGCCGCGATAAGGCAGGGGGGCGAGATAGGGGCAATCTGTTTCCAACATTATTTTATCAAGCGGTGTGGCGGCGAGAGTATCACGCACATTTTGGCCATTCTTGAACGTCAGGATGCCCGTGAAACTCACCAACGAGCCCATCTCGAGAATACGCCTCATGGCGGCGGCATCATTGGCAAAGCAATGGAACACCCCATTCACCTGACCGGTGAATTTCTTCATTAAAGAGATCGTATCTTCCAGAGCATCCCGCTGATGCACCACACAATTGAGCTTCAACTCGGCCGCCACTTCGAGTTGCTGTTCAAAAAGATGCGCCTGCCTTTCTTTGTAATGATCATCATCAGCCACGGTCCCGTTTGCCTGCTGGCTGGGGAGGCGATGGTAGTCAAAGCCGGTTTCCCCGATGGCTACGACCTTCGGATGCGCCGCTAGCTCCCGCAACGCCGGGCGTAAATCCTCAGGCGCTTCGAGCGCATGCGTGGGGTGCCAGCCGGCCACGGCGAACACATTGGGAAACTGCTCGCTCAAAGTGATCGCTCGCCGGCTGCTCTCCAGGTCGGTTCCGATGCTGATGATTTTTGAGATTCCTGCCGCGTGAGCGCGCTCGATCACTTGGTTTAAATCACCCGCAAAATCCGGAAAATCCAAGTGGGCATGCGTGTCGTAAAAAGTCGGCATCACTTTGGACTAACGATAAGGGAGAGGTGAGAATATTCCGAAACCGAATTTTTCGGTTGAACCCATGGGCCGTAGCAGCCGACGTGAATCGGCTCTGATCTTTCCGGAGAAAATAGTGAGCCGACTCACCTCGGCTGCTACGAGGTTCAGGGATGGCTGGGCTAAGGAGTCGGTTTCCAGGCCAGGGTTCATGGACGGGTCAGGGAAAAACGATCCCAGGTTTGGCCAATGTCAGCATCCGAGTGAGAAGGCTTTTAGGCTGGCCTGGTTCGATTGGCGTCAAAAATGGCTTCCACCGGCAAGACCAAACCAGTAATGGCTGCGCGTTTGATCTCCCCGGTATCAGCCTTAATCTGCAAATCGTATTTGCCTTCATGCAAAAGGTATTGCTCCGCGTGTTCCTGATCTGGATCCACAATCCAATATTACCCGACTCCATTATCAACGTAATCCAGTCAGGCAACAATCATAGCGCGGAACGGGATTTTTTGAAAGTCATTTTCCTGAAAGAGAAACCAATGGGCGCTCCGGGCAAATCAGTCAGCTCGCCCTCATCAAAATCTCACAGGCCCACAAGTACAATTACTTCCCTGAAAACTCGTGCCACGGATAGTTCAAGTAGCCCCGCGGCGTCCTTGAGAATACTCAATCGGCTCGCCTGTGGGCGCCAGATCGCCTCGGCTGAATCGCCCCACAACACTAATGCCGGAAGGCCAACGGCCGCGGCCAGGTGCGTAATCCCCGAGTCATGTCCTACGAACGCTGTGCACTCACTCAGACCTCGAGCCAGTTCGGTCAAAGGCAGACTTTTCGCCACCTGGATTCGCGAGCTGGGCAATCCCTGAGCGAGTCGAGCTAGCCGCTCCCCCTCCGCCTCGCCCCCCACGAGCAGCAACCGCAGCGCAGTGGCGCCGATAAGCTGGTCGAGCAATTCCGCCCATTTTGTTTCCGGCCAGTTTTTTCGCTCGCTGCCGCTCCCGGGATGCAGGGCCAGGCTTGCCAAAGATGGGGAAAAAGAGCCGCCGATCCCTCCTTCCCCTTGCCTTCCCGTGTTCTCATTGCCGCTTCCTTCCTTCATTCGCAGCCGCGGTACCGGGTCCGAATCGAAAATCGCCAGACGTTCGAGCGGACGCAGGAACACTTTGGTTGCATGCAAACCAGCGGTTTCGTCTGGCCGATGCGGCCCGGCAAGGAATGGCGCTTTCGTGCAGCGGGCGACATTGGCCTGAAAAACTTCTTCCGGATCATAAAGATAGGAAATGATGACGGCGAAACTGTTGAAGTATTCCTGGAGGGAAGCATCCAGGCTTCCGTTGCGGGCAAAGAAACCAGCCATAGGACCGGCGTCAATGGAACGGACATGATCAACCAGACCGCCTGCCAGGGCCAATTGCGCGATGTGCGGATAGCCCAGGACTTCGAGTCGTGACTGGGGGAAATTCTGTCGTAATGCCGCCAGCGCCGGAAGCGTCAGGATGAAATCGCCGATCGCACCACCCCGTATCATTAAGATTTTGCCCGGCATCCCTTAGGGTGACTTGCCCACAAAAAAGCGAGCCACCCCTGAATCCTAAATGACCAATGCCCCGCAAGCAAGCGACTCCGGCAGGTTGCCGCGCCACGCCAGAGCAAAGTCATGAAGGGGCGATCGCAATAGGCTGCCTCCTCAAGGATTTGGCGCGTGCGATCTCGATGGCTTTCGCGCTGGCCCGGGAGCATACTACGAGATAATCATTTCCTGTGAACGCCGACTCATTTTCTCACTCTGCCTCCGAAGCCGCGGCCGCGCCACACCGGCGTCGCCCTCGGTACGCCGGAAGAAATCCTCAGCGTTTCGCGGAGAAGTACAAGGAGCACAATCCTGAGCGTTACCCAGCGACGGTCTCCAAAGTTCTCGCCTCCGGGAAAACTCCCGTCGGCACTCATCGCCCGGTCATGGTGGCAGAAATCCTGCAGATTCTAGCGCCCCGACCGGGCGAACTGGCCGTCGATTGCACTATAGGATACGGCGGGCATGCGCGGGAAATCCTTCCTCGCCTTCAACCCGGTGGCCGCCTCCTCGGCTTTGACATTGACCCCCTTGAACTTCCGAAGACCCAAGCCCGGCTGGGCGCTCTCGGTTTTGGGTTGGATGTCTTCACAGCGCATCGCACCAACTTCGCCGGACTGCCGCAGGTCCTCGCTGCCGTTGGCCTTCCTGGCGCTGATGTGGTCTTAGCCGATCTCGGTGTGTCCTCGATGCAACTGGACGATCCGACTCGCGGTTTTTCCATGAAACACGAAGGGGCACTGGATATGCGCATGAACCCCCACCGAGGCCAGCCGGCTTCGGCGCTGCTCGAAAGAATTCATCCTGAAGCGTTGGCTGCATTGCTGACGGAAAACGCCGATGAGCCGTACGCCAGTCCCGTGGCAAAAGTTCTTGCTGGCCATCACTTCGCTGCCACCACCGAACTGGTAAATGCTATCCGCGCAGCTTTGCCGCGCGTGAGCGCCGAAAGCCGCGATCTTTCTGTCCGCCGTGTCTTCCAGGCGTTGCGGATTGCGGTGAACGATGAATTCTCCGCGCTGGACATGTTTTTGCGCCACCTGCCCGCTTGCCTTAATCCTGGCGGTCGCGCCGCAGTCCTCACTTTTCACTCCGGGGAAGATAGGCGCGTCAAGAAAGCGTTCGAAGCCGGGTCTCGTGAGGCCGTGTATGCGGACATCGCACGGGAAGTGATCCGTCCCACGCCTGCCGAACGCCACTCGAATCCGCGCTCCTCGCCAGCCAAACTCCGTTGGGCGATCAAAGTGGGATAACTTAAAACCTTGAAGGCGGAAGTTATTGGCAAAGCAGCAGGACAAACGACACGGAGCTGCGAAAACAGGCATCCCGTAGTTGCAGTGAGCGCTTGATTGAGCTAAAGCTTGTCATGCCTTTTCCTGGCCACTCGAACCGTCGTGCCATGGCGAAACCGTTTCTCGCCTTCAGTGTCGGACTGGGCTGTCTTTTGTGCGCATTCCCGGGCCCTGGCCGCGCGGCGGATTTGAATGAGGTTCGGCAACAATTTATCCGAGGCTCTTATTCCGAGTGCATTCAGCTTTGCCAGCAATCGATGGACAGCCAGGAAAACAGCGAGGAATGGCGTCTCCTGCTCATCGATTCCCTGATGACAGTTGGCCAATATTCCAATGCGCTGGCCGTTCTGACCACTAACTTGGAGCGCTACCCTTCCAGCTTGCGCCTCCGCCTGGCCGGCCGGGAGGTTTTTTTGCGCAACGACCAGAAAGCGAAGGCCGATGGATTGCTCCAGGAAATCAGCTTCCTCCTCCGCAACCGCTCCTGGGGTTACCGGAGCGCGGCGGACCTGGTGGCATTGGGCAAAGCCGCCCTGCTCTTGGGAGTGGATCCACGGGAAGTCCTGGACCAATTATTTGACCGGGCGAAAAAGGCGGACGCCGCATGCCGCGAAGTCTATTTGGCAACCGGCGGGGTGGCTTTGGACAAACGTGATTTTGCCCTGGCCGCCAAATCTTTCACCGAAGGGCTCAAGAAATTTCCCGATGATCCCGACTTCCATTTTGGTCTGGGCAGGGCCTATGCCATTAGCGACCGGCGCCTGATGATCGAGTCGCTCGAAACGGCCATTAGCCAAAACACGAATCATGTGCCGAGCTTTTTGTTGCTGGTTGATCATTTGGTGGATGGGGAGCAATACGCAGACGCGGAAAAGACGCTGGCCAAAGTGCTGGCGGTCAATCCCTGGCAGCCCGAAGCCTGGGCTTATCGCGCCGTGCTCGCGCATTTGCGCAGCGACGCTGCCGGCGAAAGCCAATCGCGTGAGAAGGCTCTTCGATTTTGGAAAACCAATCCTGCGGTGGATCATCTGATTGGCGAGAAGCTTTCGCAAAAATATCGCTTCGCCGAGGGGGCAGCCGCCCAGCGCCAGGCGCTTCAATTCGACCAGAGCTTTTTGCCCTCCAAAATTCAACTTGCCCAGGACCTGCTGAGACTAGGCGAAGAAAAGGAGGGCTGGACGCTGGCGGAAGAAGTTCAGCGCGCAGATGGTTACGACGTCACCGCCTATAATTTGGGCGCGCTGCACGACAGCCTGGGTACATTTCAAACCCTGACCAATAGCGATTTCATCATTCGCATGAGCAAGCGCGAGGCGGCCATTTACGGCCGGCAAGTGCTGGAACTTCTGCAGCGCGCCAAGACCAATCTGTGCGCCAAATACGCCATGGAATTGGCCCAGCCCACCATCGTGGAAATATTCCCTGAACAAAAAGACTTCGGCGTCCGAACCTTCGGCATGCCGGGCAATCCAGGATTTCTCGGGGTCTGCTTTGGCAATGTCATCACAGCTAACAGTCCCGCCTCTCAGAGTCATCCCGCCAACTGGCAGGCCGTTCTCTGGCATGAGTTCTGTCACGTCGTCACCCTCAATCTGACTCACAACAAGATGCCGCGCTGGCTGAGCGAAGGCATTTCGGTGTACGAGGAGCGCCAGGCCAACCCGACCTGGGGACAAACTATGAACCCGCGTTATCGGGAAATGGTTTTGGGCGAGGACTTGACCCCTGTCAGCCAGCTAAGCGCCGCTTTTCTCATGCCCAAAACGGATTTGCACTTGCAGTTCGCTTATTTCGAGTCTGCGCTGGTGGTGGAGTTTTTGGTGGAACGGTTTGGGCCGGACAGCTTGCAGCAAATCCTACGCGATCTTGGCGCGGGTATGGAGATTAATGATGCCATAGAAGCCCGTACGGCGCCCCTGGAGGAAATCGAGGAAGAGTTCACCGCCTTCGCAACTGAGCGCGCCGAAAAACTCGCCCCCGGCCTGGATTGGGAAAAACCAGCGCTTCCATCGGACGAGGGGTTGTGGGGCAAGAACCCGACGAATTTCTATGCGTTGACCAGGGAAGCCAAACGACTGCTCGCCGACAAAAACTTTAAAGAAGCCAAAGTCCCATTGAAGAAGCTTCTCGATCTGTATCCTTCTGATACGGGTCCCGACAATGCCCACAAACTTCTGGCGGAAGCTCATCGCAGCCTGAGTGAAACCAATCTGGAGCGGGAAGTCTTAAGCGGCCTGGCCTCGCTCGATGCCGACGACCTTGAAACTTTCCTTCGCTTGACCGAGCTATGCAGTGCCGCAAAGGACTGGGTCGGCGCGGCGCAAAACGCGGAGCGCTTCCTGGCGGTTAATCCGCTGTTGACTGAACCTTATCACAGCCTGGCGCGCGCTTCCGAAGCTATTGGCAAGACCCCATTAGCCATTCAGTCTTACCAGACAATGCTCCTGCTCGATCCTGTCGACCCCGTCGAGGCGCACTTCCGGCTCGCGCGGCTGCTGCACCAATCGGGCGACCCCGCGGCGAAGCGCCACGTTTTACAAGCTTTGGAAGAAGCCCCCCGATTCCGCGATGCTCACAAATTGCTTTTGGAAATTACTCGTGATTCAAAACCGCTTCCCGAGAAGCCCACCCCGCCGGAGGAGGAGAAGAAGCCATGAGGCTTCGGCGCGCGCGCATTTTGAACGGGGGTGATCTTTCTCCGCTGTCCCACCACGGGGTGCTGACGGTTCTCCTTCTGCTCCTGGCCGCCGGAATCGGCATGGCTCAACGATGGGGGGGAGGTTGGGGCGGCGGCGAACATTGGCGGCCAGAATATGAAACCTGCCGGACGGCGAGGGAAGTGGAGAGCCATAGCACTGGCACGCCTAACTGGACAAACGAACCCGCCTTCGAGAAGGACGTTTTTACGTTCGCTCGCATTCGCCGCGGCCGCATTCCTTATTGGTCAGGTTCTCGCCGGGCTGGCGAGTGGTGGACTGATTTTCCGGACAGCGACCTGAACTTGTCCTATCGAATCCAGCAAATGACCTCAATTAAGGTGGACCCTGATGGACGGGTCCTGAATCTCACCGATAAGGAATTATTGGATTACCCCTGGATTTATATGGTCGAGCCAGGCAGCCTCCTTTTGACGGAAGAAGAAGTGCTCATCTTACGCAAGTATTTGCTCAATGGCGGCGTCCTGATGGCGGATGATTTTTGGGGCCCGGTGCAATGGGCTAATTTTGAGCGCGAAGCCCAGCGCGCTTTGCCGGGACGTGAATTCGTGGAATTGGAAATGGTTCATCCCATTTTTCACTGCGTGTTCGATCTCAACGTTCCTAAAAATCAGTTGCAAACCCCCAACATTGCCCAAGGCATCAGGAGCCAAGGCAACGGCGTTACCTGGGAGTATCACGATGGCGTGCAATGCATCGATGTCCATATCAAGGCGGTGCTCGATGCCAAAGGCCATATTATGATCATCGCCTGCCATAACGTGGACAACGGCGACGGCTGGGAACGCGAAGGGGAGGACGACTATTTCTTCCACGAATTTTCTGAGAAACGGGCCTTTCCCCTCGGCATCAATATCATTTTTTACGTGATGACCCACTAAAATGGACGACCACCCAAATTATGCAAACTACCATTGACACACAAGCGGCTGACAAACAGGCCGTCGAACAAATTATCAAAGGCCGCGCCCAAATAGGGAGCGAATTATCCAAAGTCATCATCGGTCAGAAGGAAGTCATCGAGGAGCTTCTGATCGCCCTCTTTGCCGGGGGGCATTGCCTGATCACTGGAGCGCCTGGGCTGGCCAAGACGCTGCTGGTCAAGTCGATGGCGCAGATTTTTCATCTGAAGTTCCAAAGGGTCCAATTCACCCCGGACTTGATGCCGGCGGACATTACCGGCGTGGAAATTTTGCAAGAGTCATCGGAAGGGCGGAAAATGGTTTTTGTGAATGGGCCTATTTTCGCCAACATGATTTTGGCCGATGAGATCAACCGCACTCCGCCTAAGACCCAAGCCGCCTTGCTTGAAGCGATGCAGGAACATCAGGTGACGGCGGCTGGGGTGCGCCACGCCTTGCCGGAGCCTTTTTTCGTGCTGGCCACACAAAACCCCATTGAGATGGAAGGGACCTATCCATTGCCCGAGGCCCAATTGGATCGATTCATGTTCAATGTCGTCATCGACTACTTGCCGGAAGACGACGAAGTCGCTGTCGTCGCCCAAACGACCTCTCGGCTGTCGGAACCTATTACGGCGCTGTTCACGGGCGAAGATGTGATGCGCTTTCACGAAGTTGTTCGCAAAGTGCCCATTGCCGAGGATCTGGTTCGTTACGCCGTGCGTCTCGCGGCCACTTCCCGGCCCCACCAGGAGGGCACGCCCAATTTTATCAACGAGTGGGTCAGTTGGGGCGCTGGATTGCGAGCCGGCCAATACCTGGTCCTCGGATCCAAAGTGCGCGCCTTGCTTCGCGGGCGGGCGCACGTGACAATGGAGGACATCCAAACCCTGGCTCACGCGGTCCTGCGCCACCGCATTTTGATCAATTACCGCGCCGAAGCCGAGGGCATCACGGTGGAAAGTGTGATCGATCGGTTGTTGGAATCGGTTAAAGCCGTCAACGCAACAAAGGCCAAGTGAGAAACACCGCTGAACCGCAACCCACGATTTTGGAGTGCGATGACTTGGCACCGTTTTCGTGCGGGACGACTCGTCGTCCGAAGTTATTTAGCGGTTGCCAAGTTCCAATTGCCAATTGGCGATTGGAAGAGAGGGCGATTGCTGATCGGGCCAATCTAAAATTGGCAATCGGAATTCGAAAATATCACATCAAGTCCTTTTACTCATGAGCCCTGCAGCGGAAAAAATCCAAAGCTCCCCCTTGGGGGCCAGCCGCCAGGGCGGTTCGCTCATACATCCTCTCGCCTTGATGTCGATCAAGAATTTGGAGTTGCGAGCCAAAGTAGTCGTCGAAGGATTTTGGAATGGCCTGCATCGCAGTCCTTATCACGGTTTCTCTGTCGAGTTCACCGAGTATCGCCAATACAATCCCGGAGACGATCCGCGTTATCTTGATTGGCGGCTTTACGCCCGGAGCGATCGATATTACATCAAAAAATTCGAGGACGAGACGAACCTCCGCTGCCATCTCTTAGTGGATAACAGCCGCTCGATGGGCTACGGTTCGCTTCCCTACACCAAGGCCCAATACGCAAACACCTTGGCCGCCACCCTGGCTTATTTCCTCTACCTGCAAGGCGACGCGGTGGGCCTCCTGACCTTTGACCAGCAAATCCGCGACTACCTGCCGGCCCGCAATCGCACTGGCCACCTGCGCCATCTCATGCTGGCATTGGAGAAACCAGCCGGCGGCACAGCCACCGATCTGGTCGCGCCCCTGAAACGGGTAGCGGAGATGATGAGAAAGCGTGGCCTGATGATTCTCATCTCGGACCTTTTGGCGCCACTCGAAGCGTTGGAGAAGAACCTTATTTCCCTAACCGCCTGCGGACACGAAGTGGCCATATTTCAAGTGCTCGATCCAGCCGAAGCCACCTTCAATTTTAATAAGCCCGCCCTCTTCCACGATCTGGAATCAGGCCGGGACCTTTATATAGATCCGGCCATGGCGCGCCGGAACTATCTGAAGAAACTGGGCGATCACAACGCCGCCGCTGAGGCCACGTGCCAAAAACTGGGCATCAGCTATTATCGTTTTGCCACTGATCGGCCCTTGGAATTGGCCTTGCACGACTTTATGCGGGGCCGGATGCGGCGAGGCAACAAAGCGAAGCGCTCCGGCAGTTACCCCGTTCGCAACAAAAGATAAGAAAGTTCCGTGAACCAGTGGGACTTGGGGAAGCGAGTCCATCCGGAGAATGGGAATACCCAGACTCAAGCCTCAGGGACTCGTGGAACTCGTCCTTCCCCAGGCTTGAGGGTTTTCTTCCAAATGGGCACTACCCGTTTCATTTCGTCGATGAGGAATTGGCAGGCGGCGAAAGCTTCGCCGCGATGAGGAGCCACCACTTCTACCCAAAGCGATGGTTCGTTCACCTTCAGCATTCCAAGGCGGTGGATCAGCCGTACCGATTCAATCGGCCACCGCTTTTCCATCTCCTGGAATATCTGTTCAAATTGATGCTCGGCCATGCTCTGGAAAGCTTCGTAATGAAGACCGGTGATGATTGAGTTTTGCTCTGTGCCACGCACGACGCCCAGAAAATAGACGACCGCGCCCATGTCCGAAGAGAGGGACCGTTGGCCAAGCAAGACCGTCTCATTGATGGGCGCCGTCGTGATGCTAAGTTGACGTCTCATAAAAATTCTCCAATTCGCAGACCGGGTGCCCCTTCAACTCATCCTCCCTGCACGGGAGGAAAAAGCGAAATTTCATCCCCCTCCCTAATCACGTAATCGCGAGGTTGATATTCCACACCCACCGCGATGAGGGTGGATTTTTGCATAGGCCCCAGCCTGGGAAAGCGGGCCATCAACCTCTGATGCAAGTCAGCGATGGCAAATCCCCCCGGAATGGTTTCCCAAACCTCCGCGCAACCGGTCAAATCTTTGAAATAGGAATAAAAATGCACTTTAATGGTCATAATTGACTCCTGGCGGACTACTCCAATAAGCGGGAGATTGCGATAACGCTCGGCTAATCTTCGGCTTCGCTTGGCGATGTGCGGCGCGTTCCGGCCCTCTTCAACAACTCTTCTCTGCCTTGCTCCACTTCGGCGCGCGGCAATCCATGGTGTTCCAACTCCTCATCGCTCTTTCGCGCCACACGCTCGTAAAAAGCCTTCCCTTCGGGCGGAGCATTCGGATCGCCCGTCTCGAGCCAATCAAAAACCATATCTTCGGCTTTGCAGAGCATGCCTCTGGTTTCATAGTAGGTCAGCAATCTTTTCAACACTTCTGCGGATTTTGGAAAGCCTTCTGTCTGCTCGATCAACTGTTCTATTTTCTCAAGCAGATCAACTGAGACCATGGTGTCCGGACTGGCGACCGCTTCAAGACACAAACCCAGCGCGAGAGCAGCAATGCGCTGGCTTTCCGGAAAGTCCCCCTGGAGAATGCAAAGCCCGGTTTGCTCTATGAATAGATTAGCCAGGGCGGCGAGTTTTTCCCCCATCGGCCCTTGTTCCTGGCGGCATTGCGCAATCCAATGCTCAAGTGAGAAAGCCTTGATTTGCTCAGGTGTTAACTTCCAGAACTGAGTCAGCACATTTTCAATTTCGTCCAGGGCCCTCGGATAATCCTGAGCTTTCTTTAAAAATAGAATCCGGGCCAGGACCTGGGTGAGTTCCTGCACCATCCGCATGAAATAGTCGCGTCGAATCATGTCCTCACACGGGAATGGCCAGAGTCTCGTAGGCGGTTCGAACCATTTCGGAGCCGTGGCGCGCCTCCAACCGGCGAACGATGAAATGCCCCCTCGCCATGTCCTGAAAATGATCGATGAAGAGGACATTGATGACGCTTCCTGCCGCCGCGCCCACGATTGGAACAGACTTCGCCGCCACCTGCTCAGACACCACCACTCCAAAGCGCGATGCAATCGAGGCAATCAAGCGCACGATCGCCGGGGCCGATTCTTCGATGATGCCCTTTTGCGCGATGTAGGAGGCGGCTTCGGAAAGTGTTTTGGCCAGGGCCATCCGCACGGCCCAGTAAGCGCTCTCCGCTTTATTGTCCGTTTGGGAACGCCCACCCAGAGCGAAGACTTCCAGGCAATTTAGTTTCGTGTCCAGCGCAGCGATGTTGTGCCCTTCGCTCCGCGCAATGTCCGCAATCGAGCGAAGCATTATCGTGGTGGAGAGGGGCAACTCAATCGGCAAAGCCACCAGCCCGAACGCGCCGCCCACCCCGCCCGAAGCGCCCACCAGGAGCTTGTGAAATTTTTCGGAAGATTTTCTTGGCGTGTTTCGGCCCAAGGTGGTGACGGCCACTTTCACGGATTTAAGTAACGCGGCATTCGCCGCTTTGTGGACGGTTGCCGACCAGCCTTGCGGAAGAAGGGCGAACCCTTTCTCAATGGGGCCGCCGAGCAAGTTAGCCATCCGCGCTGCAAATGCCGGCGTCTCAAGAAGGGACTTGGCGTAGCGCAAGTCGCTCCAGTCCTGATCGCTCAGAGTTGGAAGGAGCGGGGGCGCTTTCATGCCTGCCTTCGATTCAGGGTTTTCAATTCGCTTAAAACCTGCATTACCTACAATATCACTCCGGCAAGAAAAGAGACAACCGGAAGTGAGTTTGCGGGAAAGCGGGCGAACCCCAAGGGATTCCGGCTCAAAGCGCAGGGTAGCTCGTACCTCGCAACCCTCAGAGTGGGCTGAGGGACCCGATCGCGTTGGGATTCACCCGGGTCGCCATGTTCTGGGTCGTGACAACGGCGCTTCACGCCTCGTCAATCTCTGGAGTCGCGGCCTCGTATTGCTCGAACGCCCACTTGGCTCAAATCGATAGGATGGAAGCCGAGCCCAAGAGCGGGCGAATTGGGCTGCAGGTGGAAATCATGTTCCTGAGGGGCGACAAAACGGGGATCGGCGATCAAAGAATTGAGATCATGACCCCGCTGTCGCCACTGTTCCAGTTTGACGCCGGCCAAGTCTATCGAACCGGGTATGGCGGCGGGGCGTGCATCAAAAAAAGTGTTCCCATCCATCGTGTATCGGTCGTTCGACCAGTTGCCGCCCAGCAACGTTCCGGAGTCGAAATAGACGATATTATTAGTGAAGATGAAGGAGAGGTGGGCTTCCTCCCTCGTCCGCATCATTTGGTGCTCTTTGCCAAAGGCAAAAATGTTGTTGCGCACAATATTCTCGCGCCCGTAGTGCTGGTGAAAACCGGCGCTTTTTGTCCGATAGACCACATTATTTTCAAAAATAATCTCACTGCTGCCTTCGTCGGGATAGAGGCCCCAGCCGCCGTAAGTATAGGCATTTACGTCGTGAATGAGATTGTTGCGGATGACGGTGCCCCGTTGAATCCCTAACGTATAAATCGCGCCCATATCGCTCAACATGAACTGGCCGATGTCGTGCAGGTGATTAAACTCGATGGTGTTCTCCCGGCAGGGAGTTTCCTGGTAACCCCAATTCCATCCCACTGAAATGGCGGTGTAATAGAGGTCGTGGATATGATTGTGGGCGACCCGATTCTGGCCGCTTTGGAGAATGAGCACTCCCACGGCCGATGGGTAAATCATGCCCAGATGATGCATGTGATTGTCCGTAATCGTGTGGCTGTGGTTTTGCTCGAATTCATCCTGACGCTTGCCTGTTTCGCCAACGCGAATGCCTCCAGCCCCCACATCCGTTATTTCGTTGCCGCCCACTTTGTTGCGCTGGCAACCACGACCGAATTCCAGGGCATAGCCCGCCAAATGAGTGAAAGTGCAATCCTCGACCGCACAATCCATCGCGGCCTCGGCACGGATGTCTCCGCGCGTGGCGATTGCGGCTTGCGTGTCAGCGTAGCCATTTTCTGCGAGAGCCCAATCGGTGTAGCTGAAAGTAAGCCCGCGCAACATGACATGTTGGATTGCCTTCTTCTCTGTCAAATCTCCTCGGAGACTGAGCAGGCTATTCAACCGCGGCGCCAACACCTCCGCTTTACTTAGATCCTCGCTCGGTTCGGCGTGATAGCTGATCAAGCCCGCTTTCCGATCCAAATACCATTCCCCGGGAGCCAACCCGCCCGGTGCGTTTTCGATGAAATAGCGCGCGTTATCTTCCCGATTTGAGGTCCTGGGATTTCCCGCCAGGGTCGCGATATGATTGACCTCATCCACCGCTCGAATTTGCATTCGGATGTCTGCCCAGTTGAAAAATGCGACGACTTCCACATCACCATCACTGGCCCATTCTTTCCTGATATCTCCTGGCTTGAATTTCAACCGGAGCGGTTTGTCCTGGGGACTTCCGCCTTGAATACGAAAAAAGCCTTTAGCCGGCGTGCGGGCGCGTTGTTTCCGGTGTCCATTAACGAAGAGAGAGCGGAAATACCAGTGGCCATCACGAAGCGATGGCACTTCTGCCTGCCATAAACCCGCTTTATCTTCGACTTTTTTCCAACCCGCAATGCGATGCCCTCCGCTAATAATGGGCCTTTCGCCAGGATACGCGCTGATGGTGAATGGGCGTTTTGCGCTCGCGCCGGAATCCTCCGAGGTCAGCACTAACGGTTCTTCCAATTCATAAACACCGGCTCGCAACGAGATGGTGATGCCATCCGAAACGTTGCCCGCCTCCCGGCGCGCCAACCGCGCAGATTTGATGGCGGCCGGTACGGTGGCTAGTGGGCCGTCCCGTCCATTTGCCGCCGGCGCCTCCAAACGTCCTGACCAATTATTGTCGCCGAGGGGAGAAACGTGAATGGTGAAGGGCGCGGATGATAAGCGGTTGGTCGCCAGGACCAGCGCGAGGAGGGCTATCCAGATGCTCCATCGGGGAGGTTGCGCCTTTTGGATCGGTTTATTTTGTTTTTGATCATTCATGGATCGATATGGCACTTGCGACACACAGCCGGCGTATGTATTTCCCCGCCTCTCGTCAGTGACGTAGCGCATGGCGGCGACTTTGGCGGCTTGGACGGGTTCAGTGGGCAAGATGATGCGGCCATTTCCAGTCGTCTCCTTGAAATTCATACCGCTTAAGGCGCGCTTTCCCATCCTTTGGGCGGCTTGGGGATTTTCGCAGGCTTGTTAGCGGCCGATAACTCTATGACCGTCTCGGATTTCCATGGGACCTCCTTTTTGTCCACAATCAACGCCCTCGGAAGAAGTTCGACTTCATGACCAAAAAAATTGAAGGTCAGGACGCCGGGCAATGTCCGCAAGTCCTGATAGATCATTTCGCCGAGGGGCATTTTGAAAGGGAGCGAATCAAAAGGCCGCTCGAACAGCGCCTTCTGGGCGAGATTTGTCTGCGAAACTTTCTCGCCCGCAAAAATGATTTCGACGCTCGAGATATTCAGCTTTGGCTGGTAAATCACGATGGAGGGATTGCCCGTTCCATCACTGATAAACTCCACTTCCCAAGGACCCTTCCGGTGGTTGCCAAATTCAATCCCATAAAACACCGCCAGGTAAAGCCCCGCCACCACGGCGAACAAGAGTAGAACTGATTTCGGGGTGATGCCTGGCTTCATCTTAAATTCCTTCGCCGAAGCTGGGGCGCGCTGGAGTGCCGGCGAGGATTTCGGGGGAGAGCGGCTCATTCTCGCCCCGCAGGATGCGGTAGCGGAGGATGAGAAAGGAAACCGGCTGCCCTTCCTCCAAACCCAACCGCGCGTATTCTTCCTTGGCCATCCGCGAACGAACCGTCAAGCCTGAGGGCAGTTCCAATTCCACTCGCAACATGACTCCCAGAAAAAAGGCATGGCGAATGAAAGCCCGGTAGGGAAATTGGTTCGCGTCCGAGGAAATCCGGACCGCAAAGGGGCGGAAACCAATGCGCATCCTCTCTCCATCCGCCCGATCGGCGGCCGGAAACTCCATTTCCCCGGCGCGCCCGATGCCGCGGCGCACCTCCAATTCAAGCACATTCAGAACCCCGATGAATCGCGCCACGAATTCGTTGACCGGTTCTTCATAGATTTCGCGCGGGGTCCCAATTTGCTCCAGGTGGCCCTTGGAAAAAATCACGATCCGATTGGAAACCTCCATGGCCTCTTCCTGATCATGGGTCACGAACAGGGTGGTGAGATTGAGGTCCGTATGGAGCCGAACCAGCCATTCCCGAAGTTCCTGCCGGATTTTGGCGTCCACCGCTCCGAAGGGTTCGTCGAGCAGGAGCACGCCGGGCTTGGGCGCCAAGGCGCGCGCAATGGCCACGCGCTGGCGCTGCCCGCCCGAGAGCTGGTGGGGAAACCGCCTTTCCAAGCCCTGGAGGCCGAGCAATTCCACCAGTTCTTTGACGCGTATTTCCAGTTTCGCCGATGGCCATTTTTTGATGCTCAATCCAAAGGCAATATTTTTGAACACCGTCATGTTCTGGAAAAGCGCATAGTTCTGAAAAACGAAACCGATGTTGCGTTTCTGGACTTTAATTTCGTTCACGCGCTCGCCGCGGACCAGGATATCCCCAGCGGTGGGCATCTCCAGACCGGCAATCAGACGCAACACGGTAGTCTTGCCGCCGCCACTGGGACCGAGGAGAGCGAGCAATTCTCCCTCCTGCACGGAAAAACTAACGTCATGAACCGCCTTGACGCCGCCAAACTGCTTGCTGACATGTTTTAATTCAATGCTCATCCGACGACTTGCTTCATTGCCCGCCTGACATCCACTTCCCCGACCCGTTTCCCTTCAGTTCTTCGCGCTGGGCAGCAGCGGCTCCGGCAGGGGCGCCCCTTCAGCCAATTCGTGAGCGCGGGACTGTTTCCATTCCAAAAAGGTTTTTACGCCCAGGGTCAACAAAGCAAGCAAGGCCAGCAGGCTGGCGATGGCGAAGGCGGCCGCGCCGCTATATTGATTGTAGAGCTTTTCCACGCGCAACGGCATCGTATCGGTCTGGCCCGTGATGCCGCCGGAAACGACCGAAACCGCTCCGAATTCACCCATGGCCCGGGCATTGCAAAGGATGATCCCGTAAAGCAGCCCCCACTTTGCTGAAGGCAGAGTGACGCGCCAAAACGTTTGCCAACCGCTTGCGCCCAAAGTCAGCGCTGCCTGCTCCTGCTCCGAGCCAGTCGCTTGCATGACTGGAATCAATTCGCGAGCGACGAAGGGGAAAGTGACGAACACCGTTGCCAATACAATGCCCGGCACGGCAAAAATGATTTTGACTTCATGTTCGGAAAGCCATTCGCCGAAATGCCCTTGCAACCCGAACAGCAACACATACATAAGACCGGCTACAACGGGAGAAACTGAGAACGGCAGATCAATCATCGTGATTAACAAAGATTTTCCGCGAAAATTGAATTTGGCAATGGTCCAGGCGGCGGCCAGTCCAAAGATGACATTTAAAGGGACGGTGATGGCAGCGACCAGCAAGGTGAGCTTCATGGCGGAGAGGGAATCCGGGTCGGCCAGGGCGTTCCAATAACCTGCCAGGCCTTTGCTGAAGGCCTGCGCGAAGACATTGACCAGTGGAACGAGCAAAAAAATAATTGAAAAAATCAGCGCGATCAGGATCAAGAGCCACTTCACAAGCGGAGACTCTTCGGTGCCGCGCCGGGAAGCGGTGATATGGGCGTGAGCTGGAGTTTTGGCGTAGCCGGCCATGCTAAGTAGAATGGAAACGCCGAGACCAGACCTCCAGATAGTTTATCACGCCCAGGATGACGAAAGAAATTACGAGCAAGACGGCCGCCACCGCCACTGCGCCGAGGTAATCATGTTGATCCAATCTCATCACGATTATAAAAGGGGCAATCTCGGTTTTGAAAATCCTATTTCCGGAAATGAAAACGATGGAGCCGTACTCTCCAACCGCGCGGGCGAAGGAAAGGGCGATGCCGGTGATGATGGTCGGTAAAATGGTAGGGCCGATCACTTTGACGAAGGTTCGGAATCTGCCCGCCCCGAGAGTGGCGGCAGCTTCCTCCACCCCGCGATCGAGGTGTTCCAACACCGGTTGGAGGGTGCGCACGGCAAAGGGCATTCCGACAAAGGTGAGCGCAAGCACGACCCCCAAACGGCTGAAGGCGCCTTCAATGCCAAGCGGCACAAGGAATCTGCCCAACCATCCTTGAGGGGCAAAGAGATTTGCCAGAGTCAACCCAGCGACCGCCGTCGGCAGGGCGAATGGAAAATCCACCAGGGCGTCGATCATCCGTTTGCCGGGAAAATGGTATCGCACCAGCACCCAAGCCAGAATCGTCCCGAAAAAGGCGTTGATCAACGCGGCGGCGAAAGAAGCCCCGAAAGTAAGTTGGTAGGCCGCCATGGCCCGCTCGGTGGTAGCCACTCGCCAAAACTCCGGCCAGGAGAGCTCTGCCGCTTTGAAGAAAAGGGCGATCATGGGAATAAGGACGATCACGCTCAAATAAAAGAGCGTAAACCCCAGGGTGAGGCGGAAGCCTGGCAATGCGTTAAACTTCTTTCCCGAAATCATCGCGGTGGGACAATATGCGGCGGAACGTTCCCGGCACAATAGAAATGAGCTAAGCGGCAACTCCATCGAGATGCGCTCCTCTGAAGGCCCTCAGGCTTCGCCGGAGAGTTTGCGATAAAGGGTGGCCAGACTGATGCCGAGCAAACTGGCGGCCTTTTCTTTGTCTCCCCCCGTTTGCGCCAGGGTTCGATTCAGATAGGCCAGTTCCTGTTCACGCAGAAAATCTTTCAGCGAGTCCGCCGAATGGATTGCCGAGTTGGCCTGAGCGGGTTTCATCGCCGCGCTCGCCGAATTGTGGAGGGGGTAGATGGGGTCGGCAGCGGGCAGTTGAGGAAAAATGGGCTCGGCTTCGGACGGCGCGGCCTGGGAGAGAGGCTGACGCGGAGAGCCGCAGGCCTGTACCGCCGCTGGGAGGTCAGGCAACTGGACAATATTCTTTTCGCAGAGCGCGCACCCGCGTTGAAGAACGTTTTCCAACTCCCGGACGTTCCCGGGCCAGTCATAGGCACACAGGGCTTCCATGACTGATCGGGTCAAAGCGAATGTCTGTCCCGAACTGGCGTTAATTCTCGTTCGGATATAATGCGCCACGATAAGGGGGATGTCCTCGCGGCGCTCCCGCAAGCTGGGCAACATGATCGGAATCACGTTCAAGCGATAATAAAGGTCCTCGCGAAACGAGCCGTCCTTAATCCGTTGCTCCAAAGGCGCATTGGTCGCCGCCAACACCCGCACATTAATATAAACCGAGGTGTTGTCTCCGACCCTCCGGACCTCGCGATCTTGCAGCACACGCAAGAGGCGGCTTTGCAGGACCAGGGGCATGGAGCCGATCTCGTCTAAAAAGATGGTCCCTCCATCCCCCTCTTCAAAAAGGCCTTTCTTATCGTTGATGGCGCCGGTAAACGCTCCTTTGCGATGGCCGAACAATTCCGATTCCAGAAGGTTTTCCGGCAACGAGCTGCAATTAACGGGAATGAAAGGGGCAAATTGCCGGCGACTATTAAAATGGAGCGAGCGGGCGACCAATTCCTTGCCCGTGCCGCTCTCGCCCAGGATCAGCACTGTGCTGTCAGTATCCGCCACCCTTTCGATCAGTTTGAACACCTCCTGCATTTTGGGCGCCGTCCCGATCATTTGGCTAAAACGATATTTCTCTTTGAGCTGCTTGCGGAGGTAGATGTTTTCCGAAATGGCCTTGTTGTAAGACAAGGCTCGCTGCGCGCACAGCTTGAAATCCTCCAGTTTGAAAGGCTTTTCCAGATAATCGTAAGCGCCTCTCTTCATAGCTTCGACCGCGGTTTCGACCGATCCAAAACCGGTAATGACGATGACCACCGCCGGGGGGTGTAGAGCTCGGGCTTTCTGCAAAATATCCAGCCCCTGGGTTCGGGATTTTTCCAGATTCAAATCGGAAATCACCAGATCCGGACTGTGACTTTCAAGGGATTCGAGGGCCGCTTTGCCACTGCTGTAAGGGAACACCTGGTGCCCTTCTTTGCGCAACAAATCAGTCACCATTTGCAGCATGGTGGTTTCGTCATCCACAATGACAACATTCGCCATGCCAATGTTGTAGTCGAAAGTTTGCCATGGGACAAGAGGGAAGCTCCCTCCCTGTTCCTCGCCCGAAAAATAATTCGAGTCAAAACGCTCAAGCCCCATACGGTGATCGCGAGTTTGGCATTCTATACCTTTTCTATTTTGGCACTAGAAATGAATTCCTCAATTTTATTGAGCAAAATCGCATTTT
>JBBRPK010000067.1:0-27947 GCA_038228235.1 Verrucomicrobiota bacterium | reverse complement strand
TCTCCCCGCCGAAATCGGTTTCGGTGGCGGCATTCCTTGGCTCCGAGGAACGCATCCTCGATGCACATGCGCGCGCCGTCCGGTCTGCGCTATGTGAGTTTGAACAGTTTGCGGCAACTCGGGTACGGTTAAGCGGCGCACGGAACGAGCGTTTAACCGCCAATTTCGTGACGGCATTGTTTCAACACGAGACTTCGCGTTCGTTGGACCCCCATTTGCACACGCATTGCATCGTTTTTAACGCAACCTTTGATTCAGTGGAAAACCGCTGGAAGGCGCTGGAGAATTATCAACTTTTGCGCGCCCGGAAGTTTGCTGAGAATGCCTACTATCATGAACTGGCCCGTGAATTGCGGGGGTTCGGGTATCGGATTCGGAATCGGTCACGCGGGGATTTCCAGATAGAGGGTGTCTCCGAGGAACTCTGCGCGCGCTTTTCCAAGCGTCATGCACAGATTGAGGAGGCATTGATAAAACTGCTCGCGGAAAAGCCCGAACTGGCAGGCAGCAACATTCAAGATTTGCGGGAGCAACTGGCTGTAACGGAGCGATCACGAAAGCAGAAGAACTTGGGTCGAAGTGAACTTCGGAGATTGTGGGACGCGCAGTTGAACCAGGGTGAGCGCGAGGATTTGGCTCGGCTGACAAAATTGCCTGGCGATGAGAAAATGGGGCAACCTGGGGTGACAGTCGGCGAGGCTGTCCAGTGGGCGGAGGACCATCTCTTCGACCGAAATTCTGTCGTGCTGGAGTGCCAGGTGTGGCAGGAAGCGTTGGGCCGAGGGCGGGGCGAACACTTCTCCATATCTGAATTGATGGACTTCACGCGGCAACGTGGTTACATCCGAGACGAAGCACGTTCGGGCGAAGTGACCCTGCGCGAGGTTTTGCTGCGGGAATGGGAAATCGTTCAGATTGCCAAGGAGGGCGTCGGGGAATGCCATTCGTTGGTGGCCAACCCGCTTCCGGCAAATCCCAAACTGGACGGTGAACAACGGCAGGCGCTCGCCTCTTTGCTTTCCTCGACCAATCGAGTGTCAGTGTTTCGTGGTGGCGCCGGGACGGGAAAGAGCTTCGTTCTCCAGGAATTGGTCGGTCAGCTTAAACACGCCGGGCGGCCTGTGGTCACGCTTGCGCCGCAGCGGCAACAGGTGGTGGACATGGAAAAGGCGGGCTTTCCGTCTCCCGCAACGGTGGCAAAGTTCCTCGTCAAACGCGAACTCGCTCAAGGTGCGGTAGTGGTCGTGGACGAGGCCGGTCAAATCGGCGGACGCCAGATGGTTGAACTCTTGCGCCTCGCGGCTGAACGGAATGCGCGGATAATACTTTCCGGGGATACGCGACAACACGGAGCGGTCGAAGCCTCGGACGCGTTGCTTGCCATTGAGAGGCATTCGGGCGTCAAACCCGTCGAACTGCGTAAAATCCGGCGACAGGACCCTTTGCTTGGCCGAGAAGCCAATGAACGCGCCCAGATAGCGCAGTATCGGGGAGCCGTTGAAGCGGCGGCGGCAGGAAAACTCGGTGAATCGTTTGAACGTCTCGACAAAATGGGGGCGGTCGTGGCGTGTGGCCTGGGGGATCAGGCCGGTAAACTTGCCGATGAATATCTCAAGCTCGCCGAACAGAGCGCGTCCGCAGTAGTTGTTTCACAGACCTGGGGGGAAGTTCACCGCGTCAATTCGTCTGTGCGGGACAAGCTCAAGGCGAAAGATCTGCTCGGCGCGAAAGACACTCTCATCCAAGCCTTGGACCGGCTAGATCTGACCAATGCTCAGAAGCGCGATGATCGGTTCTATTCGAAGGATGCGGTGATCGTGTTCAATCAAAAGGTCCGCGAGGCCGAACCGGGGGCGAAGGGGAAATTGACGGGAATTCTGAAATCCGGCGTCCTCGTCGAGGTCGGCGGACGCGTCGTCACCGTTTCAAACAAAATGCTCGACCGCTTCTCGGTTTGTCTCCCCCGCGAACTTCCGCTTGCGCAAGGCGACCGTCTGCACCTCAAAGCAAATCGCAAATTGTTGGACGGCGGACGGGTGACCAACGGCGAGTTGGTCACTGTGAAGGCGGTTCAGGCGGGCGGCGGAGTTGAACTGACTGACGGACGCGTGTTGGATAGCGGCTTTCGCGAATTCCTCCCCGGCTACGCCGTCACGTCCTACGGTTCGCAGGGCAAGACCGTCGATTACGTTCTATTCTCTGACTCGACGATCAAAGCCGCGACGAATGCCCAGCAATGGTATGTGACCATTTCACGCGGGCGTCGCGGCATTCGCATCTTCACGCCGGACAAGGAACAGCTTCGCGTGAACATTGCGCGTTCCGGGCATCGCCCGTTGGCGATTGAATTTGCGGCCGGGTTCACTCCCCGCCGTGGCAACCGTCTTTGGGACAGGCTGCACGGCCAGCTTCTCCGATTCGGCAAACGCGCCGCCGACACTTTCTGCCGATTGAAGATGGCTCGTCGGCATCACGATCAACCCACACAAAAGTATGAGCACAAAGTCACCAGAATGCTGGGCCAGCGACCCACAGGCACGCGGATTACGCATTGAAATTTCAGCGGAAAATTCTCTCCTGCTGCCGTTTGACCAGTTTGTATTTGCCGAACTGACCACGGATGGCGAAGGGCAATGCCTCCGGTTGATGTTCGCAACTCACGAAGTTGTGGCTCACGGCCAGTCATTGCGACGGCTCGAAACCGCGATGCAACGGCTGGAATTGTCGTTGCTCGCCTCGTTACCCACTGGTCATCGTTCCCTCGTGGCGGATGGCCAGCCGGTCGTACTGGTAATCGCTGTCACTGCGGTGAAGGACGTGGAGGATAAGCAACGAGCGGAACAAACGTGACTTAATTGCCGAAAGTCCATTTTCGATCTTTTCGAGCCTCGGGTTCTGGTTGGTTGCCGTTCGCTACCGTTCGGCACACGCTTATGGCTTGAGCCGCGACGCTCGGAACTCAATGGCCGTGTCGATGATGAATGTCCGGGAAGTGGGGGTGACTGTGGACCATTGCCTTATGGCGATGAGGGTGTGAGTGAGGCTCTCCGGCAGGGTCCCTCGGGCCGTGGACATGCTGATGGTGTTCATCGTGGGAGTGCAGGTGTTCGTGCTCCATCGGTTCGTGCCTGTGTTCGTGCTCGTGCCGTTCGGTCAAATGAAGCCATATCCCAAGTCCCATGAGGACCGAGGCCACACCGAATCCCACGGTCAACTTATCGCCCAAAAACAAGATCGAGATGACCGCGCCGACGAATGGCGCAACAGAGAAATAAGCGCCCGTCCGCGCCGTGCCAACGTGACGCAGGGCCAGCACGAATAAAGTCAGACTCACGCCGTATCCCAGGAATCCGAGCGTGCCGGTTGCCAGCAACCCGGCTGCCGATGGCAACTTCGCCCCCAAAACGAGAGCGAGCGCGGTATTCATGGTTCCTGCAATCAACCCTTTGAGCATGGCAATTTGGACCGGATCGCTCGCCGAAACCTTGCGCGTTAGATTGTTGTCGATTGCCCATGCCAGACACGCGCCCGTAATGGCGAGGGAACCCCACGGAAGACCGGCTTCAGGTCGGCCCATCCACGATAGGCATACCCCGCCAGTTGCAATGAGGGCCATGCCAAACGCAATTCGTTTGTCGAAGTTCTCTCGGAAAACGAACCACGCCACGAGGGCAGTCAGAACCCCTTCAAGATTCAAAAGCAGCGAGGCGCTCGATGCGGGGGTTATGGACAGACCCCACATCAACAGCAGGGGACCGACAACGCCACCGGCGCCGATTGCGCCCGCCAACCAGGGCAAATCCTTTCGCGCGAGACCAGCCTCCCGCGCCGTCGGATGCTTGCTGCGAGCCCGCATCGCCGAATACATGGCCAATCCACAACCCGAGCCGAGGTAGAGGAGTCCTGCCATCAACATTGGCGTGCTGTGCGGCAAGAGTAACTTGGCAAATGGCGTGCTGGCCCCGAACAGGATCGCAGCCAGCAAGGCCGCGATGACGCCTTTCATTCGCTCAGGTTGAGAAGCGGTTTTCATCCAACGTCAGTAATTTGCACCCGAATATCCCCCAACG
The DNA here is from genome assembly GCA_038228235.1 of Verrucomicrobiota bacterium. GTDB lineage: Bacteria > Verrucomicrobiota > Verrucomicrobiia > Limisphaerales > JBBRPK01 > JBBRPK01. Next base: position 23,877 of record JBBRPK010000067.1, on the reverse strand, counting down.
CCATCGCGTTACTTGTATGATAAGAGTAATTGAGCATATCTGGTCCTACGCTGCGCTTGCCTCGGGAGGATGATCTTTAACCTGGGTGTCCGCATTCTTCTCGAACCAAGCATAGAGGACCGGCAGCAGAACCAGTGTTAGCAATGTCGAACTCAAGATGCCTCCGATAACCACGGTGGCGAGCGGTCGTTGCACTTCCGCGCCCGCCCCGGTCGCAATCGCCATCGGCACGAAACCAAGGCTGGCGACGAGAGCTGTCATCAGCACTGGACGCAAACGCGTCAGCGAACCTTCGATGACGGAAGCTCGCACCGATTTCCCTTCCTCCCGAAGTTGGTTGAAATATGTAATCATCACCAATCCATTCAGCACGGCCACGCCACTCAACGCGATGAATCCAACCGCCGCCGTAATGCTGAATGGCATGTTGCGCAACCATAACGCAAACACCCCGCCGGTGACCGCCAGCGGGATGCCGGAATAAACGAGCAGCGCCTGGCGTAGGCTCCCAAAGGCAAGAAAGATCAGGATGAAAATCAAAACAAGCGCGGTGGGCACAACCACCGCGAGACGAGTGCGAGCCTTCTGCAAGTTTTCAAACTGTCCTCCGAACTCGACGAGATAGTTTTCTGGCAGCTTCACTTCGTCATGAATTTGTCGTTCAGCCGCCCGCACGTACCCTTCAATATCGCTCGTCTTCAGATTTACCATGATGGCAGCACGGCGATGACCATCATCGCGCAAAATTGGTTCGACCGTTTTCAGCGTTTTGAAATCTACCAGTTTGCCAAGCGGCACGAGACCAGCAGCACCGACGCGGACAGGCAACTTTTTGATCTGCTCGTCATCGGCTCGCAATTGTTCCGGCATTCGCACAACGATGTCGTGCCGCTTTTCGCCTTCCACGATGATGCCAACCTCTTGACCCGCCAGGGCGGCCGTGACGGCTTTGTTTACTTCTGCCGCTTGCAGGCCATAGCGTTGCAGCACGTCGTGCTTAACATTGATTTCCAACTGCGGGGTGCGCCCCTCTGTTTCAAATTCAACCTGCGCCACACCAGGGGTTTTTTCGAGAATGGCTTTGATTTGCTCGGCCAGCTTTTCCAGCACGTCATAATCGTCCCCGAAAATCTTCACCGCGAGTTGCGCTTTTGTGCCTTCCAACATTTCGTTGAAACGCATTTCGATGGGCTGTGCGAAAAGAATGCTGTAATCGGGGTTGATTTTTTTCAGCGCCGCTTCGATCTGCTCCCGCAATTCGGCTTTGTTCGTTGGGCGATCTTGCGTTTTGGGCCATTCCTTAACGTCCTTGTAAAAGATGTAAACGTCGCTTTCATTGGGCGGCATTGGGTCGGTGGCAATTTCGCTGGTGCCGATCCTCGTGAAAATGCGCGTCAGTTCAGGAAAATCTTTCAACAAGCGGGTCTCAACTTCAATGTCGGTCCGGAGCGATTCCTCCATGCTCATCCCAACCGGCTTGTAGAGCATCGACGTGATGGAACCTTCATCCAAGGTCGGCACGAACTGAGCTCCAAGCCGCGTGAATAACCAAACTGAACCCGCGAAAAGCAGACACGCGGCGATGACGGCGACCCAGCGCAATCGTAACGCGGCCGTGAGAGCCGGTTCGTATAATTTCTTCACGAACCGAATGATGAAGTTATCCCCTTCGCTAATCTTGCCCACCAAAAGAAAAGAACAGAGCACGGGCATTAACGTGAGCGCGAGCAGGAGCGCTCCACCCAGCGCGAGCATCACGGTAAACGCCATCGGATGAAACATTTTCCCCTCGATGCCCGTGAGAGCAAGAATCGGGATGTAAACCACCGTGATGATTACGACGCCAAAAAACATCGGCGAACCGACCTGTTTGCTGGCCGCGAGCGCGGTTTGCGTTCGCTCCTCAGCGGTCAATACACGTCCGAGTTGGTGTTGCTTTGCCCCAAGTTGGCGCACGATATTTTCCACAATCACAACCGCGCCATCAATAATGAGTCCGAAGTCCACCGCGCCGAGGCTCATCAGATTGCCGGAAATACCGAAGCGGGCCATACCGATAAGCGCGAAAAGAAATGAAAGCGGGATGGCCGCCGCCACGATGAGCGCCGCGCGCCAATTACCAAGCAGTATCAGCAATAACACCGTAACCAGAATCGCGCCTTCGAATAGGTTCGTTTTGACGGTGCTTATGGTGCGGTCGATCAATTGCGATCGGTCGTATTGAATTTGGATTTCGACACCATCCGGGAGCTTGGTTTGGATCTCCGCGATGCGCGTCTTCACGCGTTCGGCCACTTCGCGGCTATTTTGGCCCGCCAACATCATTGTGGTGCCGATCACGGTTTCGTGACCATTGAGCGTGGCCGCTCCCGTGCGGAATTTTGTTCCGGGCTTCACGTCGGCCACGTCCTTGACCAGGATCGGCTTTACGCCCGCACCAAACTTCAGCGGCAACGCCTCAATATCTTCGGCATTGTTGACTCGGCTCACGGCCCGGATCGTAAGTTGCTCTCCGCCGCGACTGATAATTCCGCCGCCCGCATTTTGAACATTCTGAGCGACAAGCCCTGCAAGTTCGCTGAATGTCATCCCCACAGCTTCAAGGGCCTCGAGCTTCGGTTGAATGACGAATTGTCGTTCATAACCGCCGCTCTCGTTGATCTCCGCGATGCCTTTGACGGTTCGGAGCAATGGCTTGATGGTGTATTCTTGAATTTCGCTCAATTCGAGCAATTGCTCCAATTCAGTTGCTGGTTTGTTTTTCGTGTTTGCGCGGTAACTAACGCTGTAATAAAAAATCTCCCCGAGGCCGGTGCTGATTGGCGCGAGTTTGGACGAAGAACCCACAGGTAATCTCTCCAAGATGCCTTGCAATCGTTCCGCCACGAGTTGCCGCGCCCGATAAATGTCCGTGTCCTCGGTGAAGTTCAGGGTGACTTGCGACAGGCCGAACTTCGTGAGGGAACGCATTTCCTCCATGCCGGGTAATCCAGCCATTTCACGTTCGATAACTTGCGTGACGAGTTTCTCTGATTCCTCGGCGGCAAGCGCGGGGACTTCGGTATTGATCTGCACCTGAATGCCTGTGATGTCCGGCACGGCATCAATAGGCAGGTGGAGCGCGGACCACAAACCCGCCGCAAGCAATCCGACGGCTCCGAGCAGGACGATGGCACGCTGCCGCAGGGAGAATTCAAGGATGCGGCCAATCATTTCTGCTCCTCCGTCTTCGCTGCCGGAAGCTGGTTCAAATCAAAGCCGGTGAGCCGCTGCAATTCCTGTGCGGCATCCAACGCCTCACGTTTGGTGCTAAGCAAGGCATCAACCGCCTCCAGATATTGCTTCTGCAACTCCACATACGTGGCAATCGGGACTGCCCCCAGCCGATAATGCCGGTCCGCCAGCGCTGCCGCTTCCTTGAATTGCTGGACGGAATCCGGTCGCCATTTGGCCATTTCGTTCAGCCGCGTCTGGTACGCGAGCGCTTTCTCCATCACCTGGCGTTCAAGATTTCGGTTCGCAACGAAAAGCGATGTTTCGGCTTGCAGGCGTCGGGCTTCCTCCGTGACGACTTTCCCTCCGTTTCGATTCCAGAGCGGGACTGGAATGGAAAGGCCGATGCCCACTTGGGTTTCGCGGTCGCCCGACCGCTCCTGGGAGAGATAGGGGCCAACCGTCACGGCAGGATATTTCTCATTTTTCGCGAGGGAAACTTTGAAGCCTTGTTGCTCAAGCTCAGCCTGTCGCATCCGGATCTCGAAATTATTGGTCTGCGCCGAAGCGAGGAATGGCTCTATGCCAGGGAAAGCTGGAAACACCAGCTTGGGAGGCTCGATTTTAAGCGATTGCTCCCACGGTTGGCCGCGCAACTGATTCAATTCGAGCAGGGCGGCTTGTTCAGCAAGTGTTGCCTCAGTGGCTTTGCGTTGAAGCGTCAACTCCGACGCCTCGATAATGCGGATTTCGAGCACAGGTGTAAGTCCCGCCGAATCCCGCTGCACGAGCACTTCGCGCAAAGCTTGAAATCGTTCCGCTACCTCACGAGCCGCTGAGGCCTTTTCCTGAGCGGCGAACAAACCAAAAGCAAGTGTGCGAGCCCGAGACGCGAGCGACGCCCGAAACTGATTCAAACCCAGTTCGGCCAGTTTGATCTGGTGATTTGCAATCGCCTTGCGCAATGGAATGCGCCCCGGCCATTCGAAAGCTTGCCTCACGGAGACCGACCATGCCAACCCATCCGAATTGACCGGACCAGCCACGACGTGCTTGTCGCCGATTGTGGTGGATAGTTCGGGGTTGGCGAACGCCGCTGCGGTCCGCCGCTCACCCCTGGCGGCAGCAACTTCGGCCCGGTAGAAGTTGATCTCTGGATTGTGCTCCAAAACGTCCGCGACCAGCGCTTCAATTACGATGGGCGAAGTATTAGTGCCGGAGGGCAATTCCACCGCATTGGAGAAATGAATGGCGGCGCTGGCGCTGACCGCCACCGCAGCGACCAACCAGCGGGGGCTTGAGGATTGAAAAAAGGTTCGGCTCATAAATTACAAAAGACAAAAGGAATTATGGGATTAAATAAAAATGGACATCTCGGGCGCACGACGGCACCCAACAACGAAGAAATCCCGCCTAGAGCAGGATCAAGAAGCTAAAGAAGGTGCACGAGGCGAAAGGGCCGTGCGAAACGAAAATTGCCAACTATGTGAAAGCTGTGGTGGTGCAGTGCCTGGCGGAGCAAGGCCAGAGGAAAAAACCGAAACCTGCTGTTCACATTCCCATTCGAGGAACAGAAAAGTGAACAACGCAGGCGCAAGAACCAAGTCGGGAACAGGGACCGTTACTTGTGTGGACGATAAAAGGCAACGTCCGTCGGCGGCCTCATGGCCATCGTCATGGTCGTCATGCGATCCGGGAGAGCCGAAATCGTGGTCGGCATGGTGTTGATGGATCAATTCGCACGTTTCGAGCAGTGCGTGTGAGGATGCGGCCGGCCAAATGGCCAGCAGCATCAGCGTCACAATGATTCGCACACGTTTCACCGCTGTGGATAATGTCGGGAATGGGGTCGGAAAACAAGGTGCAATTCGCCTGCGCCCGGAAGCCAGGGCGAGACCGGTTGCCGCGAAACGGCTTATTCTGGCAAACGCCAAGGTCCGCCCTTACTCCATAGATTCTGCCACTTTGTGGTGATTCGTGCTGCTTGTGCGCATGGCAGAAGAAACCCTCCCGCGTTTTCAACTACGTCTTTGAAATCGGGGGTCGGTTCGGTCCGCACGGCTTTTCGCCAAAAAGCTTTCCACTGGTTTTGCTTCTGCAAATCAGATGCGAAGCCGAGACTGAGACCGACTGGAACAGTCGCTGGAATTTCCGTTTTGCGCCGGGCAAAGGTTTCGGCGATTGCCCTAGTCAAGACTTCACCCTTGAAATCAAACCTTTGCGAGAGCAACCAGATGTCAAAGTAATCCTTCATGCGGGAGTTCCTTTCGCCAAGCATGACGATTGCCTCGAACTTTTCGGCCAAGGCTGTTTCTTTGGTGTACGCTCTCAGCATCGGTTTCGGCATCTCCAGCAAAGATGGAAATTCAATCTCCTCGGGTTCCATCGTGAAAGCATCCCCGAACCCAATGTCGGCTTGCACGGGAATGCGGGCGTTTCCGACGCGCGCTCGCAGGGTGACCCGCACGCCCACATAATCTTGCGCCGCCCGGATATCTTCTGCCGCAACGCTGTCGATTTCAAATTCAACCCCGTCGTCCTCGACCTTGATGCCACAAATCTCGCGGAAGGTGGTTGTCGCTGCGGTTGGGGAATTGTCGCCGAAGCCCAGAAGGTCAGCATCCCGAGTGACGCGTTCGCTTGATCCCTCGCCCCAAACGATCAGCATCATCGCCCCTTTGAGGACGAAACGGGACTGATATTGTGAACGTGAAAGCCGGTAGAGGAGACGTTCCGTGCAGTAACGCTCCAGCAAATCCTGCAACGAAAGCTTTGAGTTGCGGGAAAGCTGCAACAGCTTTGCCTGAACCGAGGCCGCAACGTTTCTGCCTTTTTTGTTCATTCCAGAATTCCTTCCAGATACGGGCGCATCACGTTTAGCACGCGGCAAATGCGGGCGAAATGGTAAATGCCCTCCGTCTTCGCTTTCCGCTTTTTCCAGGCATCTTTCAGAGCCTCCACCGCGACCGCGGTGCCAATCTGGTTCCTGAACTTGAAACAGTCCGCCAGGGTTTTTTCGACCGAATAGATTTTCACCGGCACGCCGGCAATGACGTGCGTATCGATCCCCTCACGATACGCGGCTCCCGAAAAATAATGGACCTTGAGCTTGAGCGACTCGATGCGCGGGGGCCGGGAGTGGTTTTCCACGGCAATCCAGACCGAACCGGGGCTTTCGGTGGTCAGTTCATGGAAGCGCAGGGCCGAGAGAAGGCAGATCACCGCGTCCTCTTTTCTCGCGGCAACCAGGGCAAGATCCTCGTGGGATTCCAGCGGGGCACCAGCCACACGGTAAATCCCACGGCCAAGCTGGAGCAGATTCCCTTCACGGGCGAGCTTCCGAATGCCGACCCGGTGCATCGTAGCGGACCGAACGCGGAGGATTGCGCCCGATTTCATGGCCGCTGTCTTTTGATGACGATTTGGCTTCACACGCGAGAATTTACCATACGTCGTTAGTTGTTGGCAAGTAACGACGTGCCGTAAACGGAGATTTGTTGTTGCCAACGAGATACTTCCGTGTCTGACAAGTTCAGTGCAGCAGCCAAAAAAAGACAATCGCCACCGCAGTCGGAAGCAGCGCCCCAAGAAACAGTCCAAGCGGGCTGATTCCTTCGCCCTCGAAAGCCTTGGCATCCTGCAAAATGCCAACACCTGCCGGATTGGGCGCATTGGCTATCACCGTCAGTCCGCCTCCAGCGACAGCACCGGCGACGAGCGCGTATTTCAATTCGTCTGAAATGCCTTCCACCAGCGAACCAAGATATGTGAGTGCCGCGTTGTCCGTTATGGCCGTGAGGCCGGTTGTGCCAAAAAAGAGCGCGTTGCCGCCAAGGCTTTGGATGAGAGGCTTTAACCAATATGCCTGCAATGAACCGAGAGTAACCAGACCCGCGAGAAAAAATCCCACCAGCAGTCCTTCGCGCAACTTGAGTGAATCCTGATATTCCTGGGTGGCCGTCGTCAGTCCAAGAAACAATACGAAAATCCCGAAGAACACATTGGGGTGATGGGCAAAGGCCACGACGAGCGCGAGGAACACCAGGTGTATGGTTGTCAGCCAAGTCGGAATCCGCCCGCTCGCATTCCGCTCCACCTCCAGCCCCTTAAGTTCATTCCAGAAAGCTGCGGCCACAATCGCGGTTGAAACCAGACACGCGGCGGCCGCACGCCAACCGAAATGTTGGAACATGAACGCCAACCCCCAATTCCATTTTGCAGCGACCATCAGCACAGGAGGCGCGGCGAAATGCGTCAACGTCCCCCCGATGGACACGTTGACGAATAGCAGCCCAAGGGTGGCATAAGCGAGTTTGCGGCTGATGCCCCGGTCGAAATAGCGACGCTTGAGCACGAGGGCCAGAAGCGTCATCGCGGCAGGTTCGGTGATGAATGACCCTAAAAGTGGCCCGAGGAACAGCGCAGCGATATAGAAAGCCGTGCTTTCGCGCGCTGGAATCATGCGCGCGGCCAGCGAAATCAGCGACTCCGCCAACTTGACGACCGGGCGGGTGGCGGCGACGACCATGATGACGAAGACGAACTTTGGTTCAGTGAAGTTAAGTCTCTCGATGTATTCCACCGCGTCATGGATCGAACCTTTCAAGACTGCGATACCGAGGAAAAGTGTGGCGGCCCACAATCCGAACACAACTTCGGTTTCCGCGAGGAAATGGAGCAGGTTTTCCTGAACAGAACCGGGCGGGAATCGGTGCGCCCAATGCGCAAAACGCTTGACGCAAAAAGTGTGCAGTACGGCCAGGCCAAACAACCCCGAGGCGAGGATTTCAATAGGGAGCGGAGGCGTCATTCAAATATCCGACATTACATTGCCAAAATAGCAATGTGGTTCATCGGATGGCGGCCCGACCATCCGCATTGACCTCCGAGACAACAGTGTCTCGAACCCTTTGCGAGCATTGCGACGCAATGCCGAATTAACATGATGGCGGCACAATCGGTGAGGTCAAGGCTTTGTGCCGCCCAAACGCGAGATCACAAGGATTGGTCAAGGCTGCGGAATGTGTATCACATACACGGCTATTTTGCCTCCGTCGGCTACGTTTGGTTCATGACGAAATATCAACCGGAGCACGAGTATGGACGGACGCAAATTCAGATACCACGATAACCACGAGTTCTTTCACGCCGCCTGTTCGGCTGATTCCCACCGCCCAAACCTCGGTCAAGGCCAGGGCGTTTCCCGCTCCCGACGGTTGGCCGCTGCGCCGCCAGAACCTCCCCACACAGACGAACACCACCGACACTGCACCGCTGGTGAGATTGCGAGCGAGTTGGGCTATTCGGTCAGCTACATTCTGGCGGTCAAAAAGGCCATGCATTCCGAATTGACTACGCTGCCTCGGCGGCTTGATCCGAAGGAGGTTTCGGACTGGATTTATGCGCACCCCGCATTTCGGATGCGGGACGTGTATGAATGTCATCCGAAAACATCGTCGGGGCCGAAGGAATGCGAATCGCATTGAGTTCTGCCCGCACCGCCGCCGCGCCACTCAAGAATACTAGAGTGCCGCAGATATGCGAATTTAGAAAGTTGGAAGTAGTCTGATTCGATTTAGCCGCCTCAAGATGAATTTGTGTGGGTCGCCGAACCTCGTGAAACCTGATTTCACTTCGACTTCACTTAGAGCCAGACGTTCGCCGAGTGGAGCGAATCCTGAAAACGTGGCCTGCTGGGATCCGTCCGAAGATTCATTTTCCACCACGTGGAGCGAACTCCGCGAACAGGAAAGGACGAACCGGAAAACCGGAAAGAAAGAGACTGTATACGTGGCGCCGGTTTGGTCCGGGCATGTTGATTTTGCCAACCCGTTTGAGTTCACAACATTCATGCGGACCATGATGGATTTGGAGTTTGACGTCATGTTAGAGAGCAAGGCGAAAGACCTTGCGTTAATTCGACTCCGTCTGGACCTTCTGCCCTCCGCACCGGAAATCGGCGCTCGCTTCGGAACCACCCGTGATAAAAAGGATCTTCTACAAGCCGAAGAGGCGGCGCTACTCAGCTCGAACGCTTGGTGGACGATCTAATCGCTCAATATACAAACCTCCAAGTTCCAAACGAGACGATAATCATTCAGCGTCCATTAACGGACGCGCTTACGCTCGAAGTTTCCCTGGGACAGGCCCTCGGTCGAAGTGATCCTCGGAAAGTTTCAACCGGGCGATTGCTTTCTTCGTTATCAGCGAATCGTTCAGCGCTGTCATGACCTCACAAAGAGTGCTGGCCGTTGGGGGCTTCGTCAGGTAAGAGCGGGCGCCCAAGTGATACGCCTTCGTGATATCGCGCTCTTCCGCCGACGATGTGAGGACGATCACGTACACGTCGGAACTGAAGGGCTGCTTCTGAATCCAAGCGAGCACTTCGAGACCGCTTTTGAGCGGCAGCTTTAAATCCAACAACACGAGGACAGGAAATGGATATTGAGAGCGGTCGGCAAACTTTCCCTCCCCAGCCAGAAAGTCCACCGCCTCCTCGCCGTCGGCGACGACATGCAAGCGGTTGTCAAGTTGGGCGTCTTTGAAAGCGCGCCTCAATATGAAGACGTCGTCGTCGTTATCCTCCACGACCAAAATTGGCAACCCATCAGCATCTGCGTTTGGACAAGTATTCATTGAAGGGCGGGTCCATTTCGCGCCCAAAAATCGAACACTGGTTTTACTTCGTCCGCTGTCATCACGTTGACGACCCTGCGTCTTCGAGGAGGAGCGTCATGGTCCCATTGTTGAACGCAACAGACCGCACGGCTCCCCACATTCCCGATTTCAGCGCGTTAAGCGCTTCATCCACCGAAAGCGGAAACCGGCCCAAATCGCCAATTGCCGACGCAGCGGAAGCATTCGCCTCAAGCCCGCCGCCAAATTGCGCGCTGCTGGTCACTTGATTCATAGAACGGGCATTTTTTATCACTCGTCCGGTGTTTCATCAATCCGGGAAAATCCCTGATGTATTCGCTCTTCCCGACACTTTTTCCCTTTGATTCAGCGGCCATTCACATCCCTGAATGAATAGAGCATCAGTCCGCCCCAAGAGATCGGATCGTTGCTTCAAAGCGTTTTTGCACGTCCTTCCGATCTTCCTCTTCGGGCAAGCCAGTTAAGCTTCCGCGCAGAATCATTTGAGCTTGCCGCAAAAGGGCCGCACGATGGCTCTGGAGATGCGCATGAACGCCAATGTCACGGATAACCTCAAGCAATCGAATGGTGACGGCAGCATTGGTGCGTGCGTTTTGTCGGATCTGATCAAACGACGCGTTGAGAATTCCTTTGAAACTGTCCGCATCAGTCAGGACTCGTAACCGTCCTTCATCATCAATGCGAACTCCTGGTGGAATGACCCGGCCCGCCAAAAATGCCAGCGACGCTCCCAGGCGATCAATGCAATTGATGGCGGTAAATGGGTCGTTGATGCCTGGTGAAAGAGCGCGCAAGGCGATTTCGACGATTTGGTTGGCGGCGAATTCTGGATCTTGCTCACCGGAACGGTGATTTCCAAGTATGAAGGTCGTGAGGATTTTCTCAGCGAGTTTTTCATCCATGCGTGCGGCGGGCCAAACTTGGACAACGGGACTGCCGGCAATAATATAGTCGCCGGGTTTGTAATTCAGGCACAGGAGGAGGTCCTGTTCGATCGCAATTTTCATCAGCCCGTCGCCCTCAATGGCCTGCACGTAGCCAGAGCGAGTGGCTCTTACGTCGCTTGCTTCCTCCGAAGGGCGAGGAGGAAGGTCGGTGTTTTCGGAAGCGGAAGCTTCCCGAAAATCACCGCCAATCGTCTGCGGATAAAGCTCTTGAATAGCTTTATCCAGATCGCGCCCGACCCCAGCGATCACGTTTTCAGCCTGAATTGATCGAGCCACATGATCGATGAAATAAATGAGAACTCCCAAGCTTCCCAAAGCGAGAGCAATTCCAACCGTCACGGATAGGTGGGGAACGAAAATCATCTCTTCCGTGCCATTGACGCGCCGCAACACCATCAGGCAATAAATGAAAGTGGCGAGAAATACGCCCAGGACCACTTGATTGCCGGTGTCGCGGACGAAATTTCTCAACAGCCGCGGGCCATACTGCGACGAAGCAAGTGTCAACGTCACGATAGTGATTGAGAAGGTTATGCCGGTGACGGAAATCATCGATCCAGCCACGGTCGAGAGAACCGCCCGCGCCCCTTCCGGACCTCCCTTATAAATTCCCTGAGGCAGCTGGATTCCTCGCTTTTGGATTGCTTCGTCCAAATTGAGAATTCCGATGGAAAGGGAAAACGCTCCGATCATCAACAAGGATGGCAGCAGCCAAAAACTCGCGCGCAACCGTTGCGCTAAATTCACCAGGCGGGTCTTCATTTGTCACAGCGAGATCATGGCTTCCCGGAGGTTCAAATTGAGGAGTTGGTCGGCGGCTAAGGATTTCTTTGATTTTTGACCCGCAGGATTCATTCAAGCCCAATGTTCCGGGGCTCGTTCAACTCGATCCAGAATCGACTGCCTTTCACCCCGTCCGACTCCATACCCACCGTGCCTCCCATACGTTCCACCGCCTTTTTGACAATCGCCAATCCGACGCCAGTGCCCTCGTAGGCCGGGTTCACCTGCAACCGTTGGAACATGCCGAAGAGTTTTGTTTGATGCTCCGGCTTAATTCCGATTCCGTTATCTTCGATCCAGATTCGCACTTTGCCGTACTCTGATTCGCTCCATATTTTGACATGCGGCACAATTCCCGGTTGAACGAATTTAATCGCATTTGTCAGCAAGTTTGACAGCGCTTGCGATAGCGAAATTTCGTCTCCGGTTACTGTCACATCCGCCTGGATTTCGATCCGTGCATTTGGCGGCTGCATTTGCGGGTGTTGTTCAATAATTTCGTCCAGTAACGATTTTACGGCGACGGGGTGCAATTGAATTTCACTTCGTGAAATGCGGCTCAAAGTGAGCACGTCATTGATCATCCGGTTCATTCGGGTCGTGTTGCGAGTGATCTTTTCCAGGAATGAATTGGCCTCCCGCGGAATTTGGTTGCCGAAGTCGGTTAACATGTAGCGCGTGTATGCTTCGATTGCTCGAATGGGGGCTCGCAAATCGTGGGAAACGCTATAAGAGAATTCTTCCATCTGCCCAATAGCCTGCTGAAGGGAAAGGGTGCGTTCCTGGATCTTTTTATCAAGGTCCACGTTGGCATCGGCCAGCTTCTGCTCGCTTTCTCGCAGGGCAGCCTCCGCGTGCGTCCGCTGTATCCATTGGGCCAACCCATCCGCTATCAAGGAAAACTCGTTTAGAACTGAGTCACTGATCGAATCGCGAGCGAAGATCGCAATGACCCCCACAGTTTTATTATCGACGATGAGTGGATACCCAGCGAACGCCACCATCTTTTCCCGCCTTGCCCAATTCTGGTCGCTCACATTGGGATCGTTCTGCACATCATTCGTGAGATGCGGCATTTGATTTTGGGCGATGCGTCCGATTTTGAACTCGCCCATTTTAATTCGGCTATGTGGCCCGTTGAGATGGGTATAAAGGCCAGCGCTCGCTTGCAGTTCGAGCACATTGGTTTGGGAATTCAGAGTCCATATTCTGGCGAAAGCAGCATCAATGAACTTAACCAAAGCCTCGCAACACCGAGCCAGAATCGAGGAAAAATCGTGACTCAAGGCAATTGACGCGCCAATTTCAGCCCGGAGCGAAGTTAATCTAATCCTTCGAGACAGATCTTCCTCGGCCTTCTTCCTTTGTTCGATTTCCTGCTGGGCCGCGTCGTAGAGACGGGCATTGTCAATGGCAATCGCGGCCTGGGCTGCGACGCCAAGGATCAGCCGTTCAGATCTTTCAGAGAATTGGTTGGGTTCAGGGTGTCCAAAAAATAACCCCCCGATGACCTCGCCGTTGCGAGAAATTACCGATACCGCCAGGTAACTGCGCACCGGCAGGTGCCCGCGCGGCATTCCTCGGTGCGGGTCCATCGTTCCGTAGCGAGGATCTTGAGTGATGTCGGCGGAACGGACCACCCCGGCGCCGGAAAAAGTTGGATTAAAGATCGGTGTGTTTCTGGGCATTCCAAACCGTTCAAACGCTTCGCGCGGCGCACCCGACATAGTGTAAAGGAGGAAAGATTCGCCTTTGTCATTAATGACGTTGTAAAAGAAGGCTCCGAATTTTGCGCCGCACAACTTGGTAGCCGAGTCGGTCACGGTCTGAACGACGCTTTGAAGATCCAATTGCGAGGCAATCCCTCTTCCGGTGTCGTTTAGCAATTCCAAGACGCGCGTCTCTTCCACCAGCGCTTCCTGCGTCCGCCGGACATCATCCACATCGGTATTTGTGCCGAACCAGCGGACAATTTTCCCGTCCGCGCCCTGAAGGGGGTTGACCCTGGTTAAAAACCACCGAAAGACTCCGTCTCGACCTCTCAAAGGGAATTCCATGTCAAACGGCTCACCTGAGTCGAGCGATTTCCTCCAGCGCTCCATCACAAACGGCAGAATTTGAGGGTCGTGCACCGACTGCCAACCCCAATCTTTCATTTCTTCGAATGTTGTTGCGGTATACTCATACCAACGGCTGTTGTACCAAAATATGTTTCCCTCCGGATCCGCCATCCAAGCGAGTTGTGGAATTGAATTGGCAAGCGCTCGCAAATCCTCCTCGCTGCGACGCAGGATTTCCTGCGCTTTGCGTTGCTCGTGAGTGTCCCGGCAGGCGCCCACCCATCCTTTGAGTTGTCCCTCCGAGTCGAGAATGGGCGTGGCCCGCACTTCGAAAAAACGCCATTCTTTGGTCTGGGCGTGCCAGAGGCGTCCGTGTGTGTGATAAAGGCCGCGATTTTTGCAACTTTTCTGCCAATCCTGAAAAATATGCTCCCTGTCTTCTTGATGAATCGCGTTCACCCAGCCAAATTCCTGGTGTTCCGTCCACGTTTGGCCAGTATAGGTTTCCCACGCCGACTGCGGTTCCACGAAACGCCCCTCGGCGTCTGTTTGCCATGGCACGTCGGTCACAATGGAAACCAGGGACCGATAGCGGTGTTCGCTGTCCGTCAGTTTCTCGTCCGCTTTTTTCCGGTCGGTAATATCCAGAACGACCGCCAAAAAGACTTTTTGGTCGGCGTAGTTGACCGCTTGCAAGTGAACTTCGACCGGATAGATGGATCCATTCGCCCGCTGGTGAACCGTAAAGAACAAATGCTTTTCTATCTCACCATTAAGAAGCGGTTGAACCATGTCCAGAAAGCTTTTCTTCGTAAATTCTGGTTTAAGATCAAGAGGCGTTTTGAGCCGCATCTCTTCCAGAGTGTAACCAAGATTTCGACGAGCGCCCTCATTCACGAACTCGAATCGAAGTGTCTCCGTGTTAAATATGTAAATCTCGTTGAGGCTTCGTTCCAAAACCTTAATCAGCCGTTCACGCTCAGACTCCGCTTCCTTTCGTGCGGAAATATCCTCAACGACCCCAATAAAACGTTCAGGCTTCCCGGATGCGTCCTTCAGGAGGGTAACGGTTGTTAAACTCCAGACGGAATTTCCGTCTTTTCGCAGATATCTTTTCTCATAAATGATGTCTGACACTTCGCCGGAAAGGAGACGGTCTGTATGTGTTCGCGTTAGCTGGGCATCATCCGGATGAGTGAGATCAATAAAAGTCTTCGCAGCTAAATCCTCAATCGAATAGCCGAGGATGGCCGAGAATTTTTCATTTACCTGCAAAAAGCGCCCATCCATGCCCGCGATGGCGATGCCCACTGCGGCTTGATTGAAGGTCGCCCGCAGTCTGCTTTCGCTTTCCCGTAATGCCTCCTCGATGCGTTTACGTTCCTGGATATCGCGCAAGGTGGCCGTGAACATGGGCGGCTCAATGCCTTGGATGCGGCTGATGGAAAGTTCGATCGGAAATTCCCCGCCATCGAATCGTTGCGCGGGCATTTCAACGCGCTTGTTGAGCACGGGACCAACGCCAGTGGCAAGATAGTGTTTGAGTCCCTGCCGGTGCCTTTCCCGCAGTCGGGCTGGAATGATCAGTTCGGCGAGTTGACGCCCGATGGCGGTTTCCTGCGTGTAACCAAAAGTGCGCTCCGCCGCTGGATTGAAATCGAGAACGTTGCCTTCATGATCCATGGTGATAATTGCATCCAGGGACCCATTCAGAATTGCCGATTTCCGACTTTCGGTGGCCCGGAGGGCGTCTTGCGCGCGGCGGTTCTCCGTGACGTCCGTGTGCATCCCGACCCATCTTTGAATGGATCCGTCGGCGCCCAGCATCGGAACCGCGCGGACCGCCATCCAACGCCATTCACCGCTGACATGCCTAACACGATACTCTGTTGTCATCACTTCCCTAGCTGAAATAGCTTTGGCCCAAATTGCTTTCAGGCCTTTCTGGTCGTCGGGATGAATGGCAGTTAAACGACCCCAATCCTTCATTTCCTCAAAAGTTTGCCCAGTGAATTGTTGCCACTGCGGCGAAAATTCCACAAAGCCTCCTTGAGCATCCGCCACCCAAACAATTTGAGCCGACGCGTTAACGAGCGCCGCAAATCGACTTTCGCTTTCTCGCAGCGCCAACTCCCCCTTTCGCTTTTCGGTAACGTCGTGGAAGACCATCACGGCGCCGACAATGCTCCCAGTCCGGTCCCTAATGGGAGCGGCGCTGTCGGCGATGGCCATGGTCCGGCCATCCTTGGCGATCAAAGCTGTGTGATTCGCCAGCCCTACCACCAGCCCGTGTCGCAAGACCTTTGCGATAGGATTATCGGCGGTGCGGCCTGTCAACTCGTTGACAATTTTGAAAACGACTTCCAGTGGCTGTCCGACCGCTTCCGCGATTTGCCAGCCGGTCATGGCTTTCGCCACGGGGTTTAGGAACGTGACTTTGCCTTCAATATCCGTGGTGATCACCGCGTCGCCAATGCTTGACAGTGTTACTTCAAACCATTCTCGTTGTTGATAAAGTTTTTCCTCAGCGGACTTGCGTTCAGTGATATCCTGAAAAAAAACTGATAACCCCGCCGGTGACGGATAGACTCGGATCTCGAACCATACGCTCAATGGCGCAAAAAAGTTTTCGAATTTAATTGGGACTTGCTCGCGCAGGGCACGGCGATAGTTTTCTTCGACAAGGGTGCCGACTGTGTCTGGAAAAGCTTCCCAATGGGTTCGTCCAAGCAGTTTTTCTTTCGAAACAAAGAGGGGCTGAAGAAGTTCTTCAGCGCGCTTATTAACAAAAACGATCCGCCAGTCGCGATCAAACGAGATGAACGCGTCCGTGATGCTTTCCAGAATGTTTTCCAGCGCGGCATTGGTTCTTTGGAGTTCCTCCTTGGCTTGCCGCGAGTTCTCCTCGGCTCGTTCTCGCGCCAACAGCACCGCATTGGCATTCTGCAGCGCCACGGAACGAAGCAGCCTTATCTCACCTTCATCGTATTCCATTAGTGACCCAGTAAAATGTCAGACGCCATTTGTGTTCCTTCGACCCGAGCCTTAATTTTGGCGAAGGCCGTATCGCGGGT
Organism: Verrucomicrobiota bacterium; assembly: GCA_038228235.1. Lineage (GTDB taxonomy): Bacteria > Verrucomicrobiota > Verrucomicrobiia > Limisphaerales > JBBRPK01 > JBBRPK01. The sequence goes on along the minus strand of JBBRPK010000067.1, from coordinate 7,143 downwards.
CGTGGAGGTATCATCGCAAAATGGCGAATACCCGCAATCATCGGTGGTGCCCAACTGATCGAGCGGAATGAACCTGGCGGCTTCAAGGACTCGATCTCGAACCTCCTCAGGCGTTTCGATCCGGGGATCAATTGTCGCAATGACGCCTACGAACACGCGTTGATCCGGCTTAATATACTCCCGAATAATTCTCAAAACCCGTTCGCGATCCTTTTCAATCGCCAGCGCGATATAGAAGTTCCCTGCGCGCAGTGCGAATAAACTGGGCAGTAATTCAGCGTAGTCCACCTCAGCGCTGTGGGTGGAATCGCGATCCCCTCCAGGACAGGTATGAACCCCAATTCTCTTTCGCTCCTCAGCGGTAAAACGAGTCAAAGCCAGGTTGTTCAAACCGATAAATCCATTGAGCAATTGGCCAGTCGGATCGAGTTTTACGGCCAAACGACCTTCCGTGAAATCGATCTGAACCTTATGAGCTCCTTTTTGCAGGCAACGGCGAATCTCCATTTCATGCTCCCGGAGCAAATCGTCGATGAACTGTTGCCGCGTATAACCAGGTATTTCGTCCGCAGGATACATCAAACTCAGCGCCGAAGGTGAGATCACCGCCTGCTTCAATGGTTTTTTCGCATAGCGCTGCGCGGTTTCAAGATAGCGGTCGGCGGATCTTTTGTAGCGAAACGGCCCAGCGGTCAAGCGGTGCATTCGCCGGACGTGCCCTGCCGTAAATGGAATTTTAAACCCATCCGGAGCGACGTTCGGAAGCCCATGCACACAATACGTCCAAAAATTATGATACTTCCGCTGCTCTCCATCCGTGATGACCGGAGAGCCCGTCGCCTCAAATCGCTCAATTGTGTCTTTGATCGCAGCTTCGTACAACGCCTCTAACTGCGGGTCTGAATCGTCGCCCGCCCGCTCGATTGCTTGCAGCAATTCTATCGGTCTCGGGATGCTGCCAATGGGTTCGGTGGGTATTGTCATACGGTGAATTTTGGAAGTTCAAATCATTCTATGACGCCAAATTGGTTAAAACAGTAGATGAGCATTGATTTGGTGGGCGGTTTAATCAGGTAACATCCCGCGCGAAGTTCGCGCGCGCGCCGCATATCCCGCTCTTCAGGAGATGAACTCAGCACGACAAAGGGCATTTTCAATTCGGGCCGCCCGCGTTTCCATTCCAAAACGTCAAAGCCGCTCCGCCCGGGCATTTTAAGGTCGAGAAAAACCAAAACAGGCAACGGGAACTTCTCCCGATCAGCGTAAACCCCGGTGCCGATTAAATAGTCCACGGCCTCGTCTCCCGTCTGGACGTGTTGCATTTCGAACGGCAAGCCGGTTTCCTTCAAAGCACGTTGCATAATAAACGCGTCGTCCTCGTCGTCTTCGGCTACCAGGATGGCCTGTTTCACCATTCGAAATTATCGCTTTTTGGCCCGCGAAACAACCGGAAAGGCGCTGGAACCCAAGTCTAAAAAATCTTTAAACCTCATTTATCCATGCCGCTTTTTTCCTTGCGGCCGCAGGTTTCAGGTGGAACCTGATTCCACTCCATCCAAAATCCTTTCACCAACTGGAACAATTCGCGCAGCTTGGTCGCATCCGATGGTTTTATGAGATATGCATTCGCGCCAAGCTGATAGGCCGTTTTCATGTCCGAATCGGACGTGGACGATGTCAGGACGAGGACGATGATCGCCTTCCACTGCGATTCCTGACGAATCCATTTCAAAACCTCCAAACCAGACCTCCGAGGCAGAATCAAATCAAGCAAAACCAGGCAGGGAGTGGAGGCGGTCCCTTGAAAACGCGCCTCAAATGTTGTCGCGAGATAATCCACTGCGGCTTGACCGTCCCGCGCAATTTCGAGCGGCATTTCGATTCCGCTTCGAACAATCGCTTGGGAAACGAAATACACATCATCCTCGTTGTCCTCCACCAAAAGAATCGAACAACTCTTCATTGCACACCCTCCTCCAGTTCGAACCAAAACCGACTGCCGATATTGGGTTCGGATTCCACACCCACCGTTCCTCCCATCCGTTCGACATTTTTGCGAACAATCGTCAAGCCAATGCCCGTGCCCTCGAACTCATCGGAGGCATTTAAACGCTGAAACATCGTAAAAATGCGGTGGCGGCCTGCCTCCGAAATTCCAATCCCGTTGTCTTCAAACCAAAGACGAACCTTCTTTCCATCCCTTTCGGCGAAAACGCGGATTTTGGGAGATCTTCCAGAAGGAACGAATTTAACCGCATTGGAGAACAGGTTTGAAACACACTGGGTGAGCGCCGCTGAATTTCCCAGCACAAACGGAATCGGTCCCTCCACGTGGAAACTTGCGCCGGTGGCGTGCAAATCCGGATAGGAGTCAATGATTTCTCGGATGAGCTTCTCGATATCTACTCGTTGAAGTTTTAATTCACTTCGACTAATTTTGCTGTAGTTCAAAACATCCGTGATCAGGGCGTCCAGGCGCGTGGCGCTGGCCGATATCCGACGCAGATACTCTTTGCCTTCTGGGGGCAATATTTCACCGAACTCCTCCTCCAATATCCGTGAAAAGCTGTTCATGGATCGGAGCGGGCTGCGCATGTCGTGCGCGATGCTATACGAATAGGCCTCCAATTCGCTTACGGTTTCCCGCAATTGAGAAGTCCGCTCAGCCACCACTTGCTCAAGCTTTTCCTTGGCTCGCACCCTTTCGGTGATGTCGCGGGCAATTTTCGAGGCTCCGATGACACGTCCCTCCAAATCGCGAACCGGCGAAACTGTCAGTGAAACATTGAATAATTCACCATTTTTACGCCGCCTGACCGTCTCATAATGTTCGAGGCGGTCACCTCGACCAATTCGCTCCAGGATGGCCGGTTCTTCATCGCCGCGTTCTTCCGGAATCAGCATCGTCACAGGTTGACCGATCGCTTCCGAGGCGGTGTAGCCAAACAATTGTTCAGCGCCATAATTCCAACTCGTAATGATTCCGTCCAAACCTTTGCTAATAATGGCATCGTCCGATTGCTCCACAATCGCAGCCAGGCGAGTGGCTGCCTCTTCAGCACGCAAGCGTTGCAGGAATTCAGCGATTTGAGTTCCAACGGAATTTAACATTTTCAGGAATTCATCGTCTCTCTCTCTCACCTCGAAGCTGAAAAACTCCATAACGCCGAAGATTTCCTGATTATTCGGCATCGGAATCGCGGCCCCCGAAAGCAAAGCTTCCTTTGCCGCCGAAGTGGCGCGGGGGAAGTTCCCGTGGGAGGAAACATCCGAAATCCAGATGGGTTCCCCTTTTAGCCAGACCTCCCCAGGCAGCCCGATCCCGCGAGGGAAAGCGGTCTCGGTCGTTGCGGATTCAAATTCCACCACCGTCACGCCCGGGCGCTTCCAGATATTCACACAGTGAAGTTCGTCTTGCTTTGGATCAATCAACCAGAGCGCACCAACATCCCATGAGGAGTTTTGACAAATGATTTCCAAAATGGCGGAGGCGGCTCCCTTCAAAGCGCGGGATTCAACGAGTTGACTGATCGTGGCATATTGAATTGCCAGCCGCTGCTCCGCTCGTTTTCGTTCACTGATGTCGCGAGTGAAGCATTGAGTATGGAGAAATCGGCCATTTTCCCAGAGGACGCTCGAATCGATCAGAACATGTTTTATGGAACCATTTTTGCAGAGCAGCCGGGCTTCGCGTTCGATGAGCGTCTCGCCGCAGGTTAGGCGTTTCAGAATATCGTCGATGACAGCAGAATCGGCATGGAATTCCGAAATATGATGACCGATATACTCCTCGGGAGCGTAGCCCAGCAAATCCATCTCCGCTTTATTGGCCTATTAAACGATTCCGTCGGGACCTACCCGATGCAACCCCAACGCCGCCGTCTCCAGAAAGGTTGCCAATTGTTTGGTTTTCCGTTGCAGATCCAATTCAGCCTTGCGCCGATCAGTCATGTCGCGAGTCACTGCAAGCTGGACCTTTTTGCCGGACTTCGGCTCGACGATTGAAGTGGCGTCTGTTTCCATCCATCGCCTGTTTCCTTTAAGGGTTAGAAGTTCAAATTCCAAATGCTCCCTGGCCCCGGCGCAGACCCGGTCATTCATTTGCCGGAACGCTTCCTGAAACTCGGGAGTGATCAAGCTATTAACGGTCTTGCCAATCACGTGGCCCGCGTCATCTGCCTCAATCATTCCCAAACCGGCACGATTCATGGCCAAAAGCGTTCCCTCCGCATCGACCAGTTTTACGCATTCAGGGGTTGTGTCGATAATCGCTTGGAGGTGTTGTTCGCGCGCGCGTAAATCTTGCTCGGTTCGTTTTATTTGCGTGACATCCTGAAAGACATTGATAACGCCATATCGGTTGCCCGCGCTATCACACAGTGGGTCGATATTGACCGAGACGAAAACTTTCGAACCATCTTCGCGCTCAATAATTACGTCTCCGTTCCGGGTCTTTAGTCCTTCCTTCAACGCCAAAGCAACCGGGGTTTTATCATGAGGCAATGGCAAACCGTTCGGCAGCCACAATCGAAAGGAACCGCAAAACTTCTGATCCGTGTCGCCCAATTTCGGTTCGCGCCCCCAAATTTCGGCGGCTCGTTTATTGAAAAAAGTGATTTTGCCCTCCAAATCGCAAGTGTAAACGGCGGCCGGCATCAGCGAAAGCAGCGTCTGGAACCGCGATTCGCTGTGAGCGGAGGCGATTTCGAATTTGGAAAGGTCCCTCGCCGAGCGCCAAAGCAAGACCCAGAGCAATATCGTCAACGCCAGGACAAGCAATGCCGTTCCCATTCCTCGGTCATACCAACCCGCGTTTCGGCCATGGATAAAAAACCATCCCAACGTGATTGGGAGAAGCGTGGCCAACGGCAAAGCTCTCCGAATCAACACACCAGTGAGCCCAGATTACGCGTGCATAATGCGGGGTGTCACGACAAGCACTTGTGGTTTTCGCGCGCCCCGCATTTCGGAGGCAGGGCGTGAGCGATTGTCATCCGAAGGCACCGCCGGAGCCGAAGGAATGCGAATCGCATTGAGTTCAGCCCGCACGTCGGCAACCACGAGGCGTTGATACACTCGGTGGATCTCGTCGCTCGCGTGATTGACCAGCTTCATCATCTTCGATTGGGGGATGCCTTGCTTCGCGCCTCGGGTGACGAAGGTCACGCGGGTGCAGTGAAAACAAAGATGGGGCATGTTCAATTCATCGTTCTGCTTGAAAAACCGCCACCACATTTTTGAGGGCTTTTCCCATTTGCTGCCGGTGCCCACGAAATCATAGGCGGTCTGGTCACCCGTTCGTTCCTGCTTCAACCGGGTGAAGAGGGGCACCAATTCCTCCCGCATCGGCACCGTGAAAGCCCGGTCCGCGCCGCCTTTGGGTTTCTCCAGCGTGATGGTCTTGGCTTCGAGGTCAATGTCCCGCAAAGGCATGTTCGTGTCGCTCACCCGGCAACCGGTGTAGATGGCGATCTCAAAGCACGTCTGCATCCACTCCGGCCAGCGCACGAGTTCCGTCCGAATCTTGGTGATTTCCTCGTCGGTCATGGCGGGTTTTTCGGCGGGCTTGTGCTTCATGATGCCCGGATGCAGGAGGGGGTTGCCATCGGCGAAGCTGCGCCGGACGGCCTGGGTCATCAACATGCTGAGGAATTTGATTTCATGGATGGCGGTATTGTGGCTGGCCGCCTTGATGCCGTCTTTCGAGGAGCCCGCTTTCCGCCACTCCAGATATTTCCAGGCATGGTCGTAGGTGATCTGGCGCGGATAGGTCAGCTTGCTGGCCTTCAAAAACTTCGCCACTGAATGCCAGCGCCAGCCGTATGCCTCGAAAGTCTTGGCCGTCTCCGGGGTGTTGTAATTGGATTCGAGGTAGCCGGGAACCCAATCGGTGAAAGCGGAATCGTTGCGGAACGGATCGTCGGCCGACTTCTGCTCCTCGCGCTGGTACTTTTCCACCATCTTGTCGGCGGTGCGGGTTTCCTTCACGTTGTCCCGCCGCAGTCCGGAGGAAACGCAGCGGTATTCGCCCTCCGGCGTCTTGTATTTGATCCACCAGAAGGGCGAGTTTGTTCGCGGATATTTCGAGGCCATAACGCATCTTTCTCTTCAATTTTTCACCGGTCTTCAGTGTAGCTTAATGTAGCTCACTCGACCGACGGATGCAAGATTTAGCCTGTAAATACAGGGGTTTGCAGAGGTATGCAGAGGGATACGTAGAAACGAGGGTTCGATTCCCTTCACCCGCTCCATTGATGAGCAAGGATGTACGGCGGATTGCCGTAAAAGTGCAGTAAAACCACCGACTGGACGCCACTTCCGAACTCACCCGGATTCCCTCGGCTTTTCGGCATTTTCGCCCAAGTTCGATTCAGTCGAAGGCCAAAACCACGCTCTGCCACGGCTTGGACTCGCCCGGAATGCTCTCGAAAACTCAGGCACGTCGTGTCGTTCGAGTCCAGTAGTGCAGTAAAGGAGAGGGAGTGCAGGAGAGCGTTTCTCCGGTGACGCCGCCGCCGGGGTCTGCGCAAAAATTGTCTATTCGCTCGGACTGGCTGGTTTTGATTCGACCCGTGACATTTGTTCGCCTGTGTGAGCCTGTGCTGCCTGTGCTGTGGCACTGCCGGAGCGGGACAGAACTGCCGCCATAGCTGTCCAAGAGCCTGTTTTAAAATTCCGTGTGGTTCTGTTTTCGTGCGCTGGATGGCGAGGCGCGACGAGCGAGCATACCTGCCAGGGGTCTGTGACCGAGGAGCAACAAAGCCAGCGGGCGTGCGAAAACCCTCCGGGCGGCGGGTCTTTTGTTTGCGCCGTGCGTTGACTCGGCCATCACAGCCCGCTGCGGGGATGCTCCGGCCTCGCCGCCTTGGCCACAGCCAAAATCCCTCGCCGGAGGACCCCACGCAATTTTAAAACAGGCTCTCAGAGATCAGAGACTCGTGGAATGAGGTCTTCCTGTGGTTATATCGAGTCGCTGCCATATAATGATTGCCGGCCGAGCCCCCTCCCCCGTTGACTCACGGGAAAAAGACACCGGAGGGGTTTGAGTAAGCAGGGCTTTTTGGACTCATGTTCCGGTTGGTTAACGTGATATGTTTTTTGGAGTAACGATAGCAAGTTAAAACGAGCAGGGGGGCGAGCTTC